>JAVESC010000042.1:0-23700 GCA_034006805.1 Advenella sp. | reverse complement strand
GTGGCTCTATTTCCCGTTCGGTTTGAATCGACACGAACCATTTGCCGCCCGACTGGCTCACGGTGGCGTTGCGCACCTCGCCCAGCACCTTGCGGCTGTTGCGATAGCGCAGCCAACCGAGTTTGGGAGGTTGGCCGCCATCGGCACATAGCCAATGAACTTGTTGCCGGCCTCGTGGTTCTCTTTCTGCATCGCCAGCGCCTTGTTATAGACGAACCGGCACGAACCAGCGAAACGGCGCATGGCGCGCTGCTGTTCGCCGTTTGGCATCAATTCAAATTTAAAGGCTTGAAGTCGTTGCATGAATCAATCATACTCTGCTCTATGAGCGATGACAACAACGGGAAGGACGGCTTCACCGTCCGCGCTTACATCACCGCCCTGAACGACGAGGTTTTACGCGCAAATCCGATAAAAAACTTAAAAGAGGGATGCTTGTCTTTTTACATCAGGAGAAAGAGAGAGCAATTATTGCAGCGTGCGCCTCTCTCACACCACCTGGCATGCAGGTTCGCAGGAGTGCGCTCATGCTGTGACCGCACTGGACAAAAAAATACCGCCTTACGGCGGTATTTTTTATAGCTAGTATTAATTACTTAGCTGATACTTCTTTAGCTTGTGGGCCTTTAGGACCGTCTGCAACCACGAAAGTAACTTCCTGGTTTTCTTGCAGAGATTTGTAACCTGAACCGATGATGTCGGTGTGGTGTACAAACAGGTCTTTACCGCCTGAAGCGGGTTTGATAAAGCCGAAGCCTTTTTCGTTGTTAAACCATTTAACGATGCCAGATTCTGTTGACATTTGAATTTCCTTAAAATTACGGCCTTATAGACCAAAAAAACACAAGACCATCAAGGAGTAGACAAAAGCACAACGATACTGCATGAGCAAAGAATCTAGCAAAAATCAACGAACTTGAAAATCTTATAAACGTACTATGACGACTATTGGCAAACGTGTCAACAAAAATTTACCGGGCATTTACCCTAATTTTTATGTAAATTCCTTAAATGTAAAAAAAAAACGCCTGAAGCACAACCTTTCATGACATACAAAAAGACTGTAATATCAGGCATTTACCTTTATATATTAAGGATTTAAGTACCTACTTCCTGGAAAATGAAAATTTGCCGTCTTGCAGATTTACCAAAATAGTATCTTTTGGGCCCAGCTTTCCTTCAAGAATTCGTTTTGCAATCGGGTTCTCAATGTGTTGTTGAATAGCACGTTTTAAGGGTCTGGCACCAAAAACCGGATCATATCCACTCTCGGCAATTAAGGCCAAGGCCTCTTCAGATACGTCCAACTCCATTTCCTGTTCTTCCAGTCTTTGCGCAAGACGCTTCAATTGGATATTTGCAATCGATGCAATATGCTTGCTACCCAATGCATGGAAGACAACCACTTCATCAATCCGGTTCAGAAATTCTGGGCGAAAAGACTGCTTGACATCTTCCCATACCACTTCTTTAATGGCCTCATAAGACTGCCCCGCCATACTTTGAATATGA
Organism: Advenella sp.; assembly: GCA_034006805.1. GTDB lineage: Bacteria > Pseudomonadota > Gammaproteobacteria > Burkholderiales > Burkholderiaceae_B > Advenella. Next base: position 22,188 of record JAVESC010000042.1, on the reverse strand, counting down.
TGCGACCCCAGGTTGGAAGTCATAATAATGACCGTATTACGAAAATCAACCGTACGACCCTGGCCATCAGTCAAACGGCCATCATCAAGTACCTGCAACAGCACATTGAAAACATCCGGATGCGCTTTTTCAACTTCATCAAGCAAGATCACGCTATAAGGCTTACGGCGTACCGCTTCAGTCAGGTACCCTCCTTCTTCATAGCCCACATACCCCGGAGGTGCACCAATCAGACGGGCAACCGAATGTTTTTCCATAAACTCACTCATGTCAATCCTGACCATGTGCTCATCGGAATCAAACAGGAAACCAGCCAGCGCCTTGGTTAATTCGGTTTTACCGACACCGGTCGGACCCAGGAACAGGAAAGAGCCATAGGGTTTGGAAGGATCAGACAAACCGGCCCGTGAACGGCGGATGGCATCAGCAACCAGCGTAACCGCCTCATCCTGGCCAACCACCCGTTTGTGCAGCTCCTCTTCCATGGCCAACAATTTGGCACGTTCGCCCTGCATCATTTTGGAAATCGGGATACCGGTGGCACGGGAAACCACTTCCGCAATTTCCTCTGTACCGACCTTGGTACGTAGCAATTTAGGTTTTTCAGCCTGTTCCGCCCCTGCTTCAGCAGCTTTCAAGCGACCTTCCAGCTCGGGCAACTTGCTATATTGCAACTCTGCCAGTTTATCAAATTGCCCCTTGCGCTGAAATTCAGCCATTTGCGCCCGTAAGCCGTCAATTTCTTCCTTGATGGCTTTGGAGCCCTGCACGGCGGCTTTCTCTGCCTTCCAGACTTCTTCGTAATCGTTATACTCACGCTGAAGCTGTTCCACTTCTTCTTCAATTAACTTCAAGCGACGCTGAGAGGCTTCGTCCGTTTCCTTGATCACTGCTTCACGTTCAATTTTCAATTGAATGATGCGCCGATCAAGCCGATCCATGACTTCAGGCTTGGAGTCGATTTCCATCCTGATACGGGCAGCAGCCTCGTCGATCAGGTCAATTGCCTTGTCGGGCAGGAAGCGGTCGGTAATATAACGATTGGAAAGTTCGGCCGCCGCCACAATGGCCGGATCGGTAATATCCACCCCGTGGTGAATTTCATAACGTTCTTGCAAACCACGCAAAATAGCAATGGTAGACTCAACATCCGGCTCATCAACAATTACTTTCTGGAAGCGACGCTCAAGTGCCGCATCCTTTTCAATGTATTTGCGATACTCATCAAGCGTGGTTGCACCAATGCAATGCAGCTCGCCGCGTGACAAGGCTGGCTTAAGCATATTGCCGGCATCCATCGCGCCCTCTGCCTTTCCGGCCCCCACCATAGTGTGGATTTCATCAATAAAGACAATATTATTGCCATCATCCTGAGCCAGCTCTTTCAGGACAGCCTTCAGGCGCTCTTCAAATTCGCCCCGATATTTGGCACCCGCCAGCAAAGCAGCCAGGTCCAGTGAAAGCACCCGCTTGCCACGCAATGATTCTGGGACTTCATCATTAATAATACGCTGGGCCAGCCCCTCGACAATCGCAGTTTTACCCACACCGGGCTCACCAATAAGCACCGGATTGTTTTTGGTACGGCGCTGCAAAATCTGGATGGCCCGACGAATCTCATCATCACGGCCAATAACCGGATCCAGTTTACCCTGGCGCGCACGCTCGGTCAGGTCAGTCGTATATTTTTCAAGCGCCTGACGATTGGACTCGCCTTCCTGGTCGGTTAGGGCCTCTCCGCCACGCACTGCTTCAATCGCCGCCTCAAGTGCTTTTTTCTGCAAGCCGGCTTCACGCAAAATACGGCCAGCCTCAGCATTGTCATCAGCCAGGGCAAGCAAAAACAATTCACTGGCAATAAACGCATCGCCACGCTTGGCCGCTTCTTTATCGGTTTTATTTAACAGCCCGTTCAGGTCCCGCCCAATCTGGATATTGGCATCGGCCCCCTGAACCTTGGGAATATCTTTAATCGCCTTTTCAAGTGCCGGCAATACACGATTAACCGCCACGCCTGAGCGTGCCAGCAAACTGCCAGAACCGCTATCAGCATCTGCCAGCAAGGCAGACAGCACATGAACCGGTTCTATATAAGGATTATCATTTCTGGTTGCCAGGCTTTGCGCATCAGCCAAAGCCTGCTGGAACTTTGTTGTTAACTTATCAAATCGCATCATTCTTTCCCATAAAAAGGTTGAGCGTATCTGCTCAGGTTATTTTTCAATACTACTTATATAGCGTTGGAAGCATCAAATTTCAAGATGTAAAACTTCAATTTTCTATAAATATGTTTTAAGTGCAGGGCATTCCACTATTCGCAACAATGAATACAATTAGCAACAAATCCTTAGCCAAGCCCACCAGCAAGCGCTAATCAATTCAGATGTTAAAATGGCCGTTTACTCACTTAACAAGACAAAACAATTGTCACAGGCAAATTGTTTTGTCTCATCCCCGGTTTTCAATGTCAGCCTCCCTTCCCGCACGATTTCCCCGCCATATTGTGATTGACACCTGTGTCCTGATGTCCAATATATTGCGACACTTGCTGTTGCGTATGGCACAGGCAGGCCATTTTCAGCCTGTATGGGCAGAATATATAGGCGTGGAATGGAGACGCAATGCCAGCCGCATCTGGAACGTTGCTCCCGAAATACTGGATACCGAATGGCAGGCACTGCAACAGCAGTTTCCACTGGCCAATATGGGCAATGTAGCGGCATTTGAAGAAGGCCTTAAACGCAGTGACAAAAAAGACTGGCATGTCATTGCGGCAGCGCGGGCCGTACAGCAAAAACACCCTGAAAGCACGGTCTGCATTCTAACCCGCAACATCAAGGATTTTCATCGGGCCGAAATCAGAAACCTGGGACTATACCTGTATGATCCCGACCAGTTTCTGGTTATGTGCTGGGAACACCATCAACCCTGCATGCAGACCCTGTTTGAGCTAATCCCAAAAGACGCCCTCAAAATAGGACGGCCGGCTGAACCGTTAGAAACCGTGTTTAAGCGCGAAAGGCTATTCCGGCTTAACAAACTGGTTCAACAGGAACAAAAACTGCAGCTGGATCCCGCTATATAGCGAGCAGACGAAAGCCAGCAAAAAAGCACTCACTGCCTGGACAATAGGCAGTTTAAATTTTAAGCACTTTACAAGAGGGTTTTAATGGGCAGATTTACTCAACTTGAAAGTTTTGTAGCGGTGGCAACGTTAGGTACCTTGTCTGCCGCAGCCCGACAGGCAAATGTTGCCCCGGCCATGATGGGCAGGCGCATTGATGCCCTGGAGGAACGCCTGGGCGTAAAATTAATCATACGATCAACCCGAAAACTGTCGCTAACCCCTGAAGGACATATTTTTCTGGAAGAGGCACAAAGAATCCTGAAAGACCTGGCCGATACAGAAAGCCTGATTACCCAAGGAAAGGTCAAAATTAGTGGTCCTTTGCGTATTACAGCACCGGCCGGTTTCGGGAGAAAGCATGTTGCCCCGCTCATTCCTGTATTTTGCGAGCAATACCCGGACATCCAGGTCTCGCTAAACCTGACCGACCGGGTCGTTGATCTGGTGGAAGAACAATATGATTGTGCCATACGCATTGGTGACCTGGAAAACTCACAACTCATTGCCATCAGGCTGGCCGAAAATCACCGGGTTGTTGTGGCCTCTCCGGAATACCTGAAAACACACGGCACCCCACAACACCCTGATGAACTCCAACAACATGAATGCCTGTCATTTGGTACCCAGGGTAACCAGCATAAGGGCTGGATCTTCAAGGAAAACAACCAGATTATTGCTTTTAAGCCAAGAGCCAGATTATCTTGCTCAGACGGTTCAGTACTGCTTAAATGGACGTTAAGCGGTTTTGGTTTGTCATGGCGTTCTATGTGGGAAGTACGCAGTGAGATTGAAAAGGGGACATTAGTCACCATACTGGATGCATACAACACCCCCGCAAACGGAATATATGCGATGCTACCCGACAGAAAACATTTACCTCAAAGAACCAGGCGTTTTATTGAATTGCTTAAAAACACTTATGCACAAAAAACATACTGGAAATAATGATACATTAACGTTGTAACATTATGATTACAATATTTTCAACATGGCTATACAATCAAATTTTCATTAATCAGAAAAAACAACCTCCGGTTTTTTTATTAAAAAATGAATGAATATTTTAAGAAAATAATTGATATATGCCAAACAATAACAATTTTAATATCTTTAACGGCTACAATATCACTGCTATCTCTGCTACTTGAGCATAGCAATAAGGAAAAGATTGGATGCTCAAACACCTTTTATTAAATAAAGAATCAATTCACTGCTCAACCTGTATGCTGGGACATCTATGTGTCCCTGGCGGCTTAACTCCCTCTGAAACACACAGGCTGACCGAACTGATCAAAGAACGCATACGCATCCCTAAAGGCACGCTGTTTTTCAAGGTTGGCGATCCGCTAACGGCCATTTACAGCATTCGTTCGGGTTCCATGAAAACACAACTCGAAAATGAAAGTGGACACGTACAAATTACCGGCTTTTTTCTTGCCGGAGAATTATTGGGGCTTGACGGATTTAGCGAAGGCGCACACTTATCTAATGCCATTGCCCTGGAAGATACCGAAGTTTGCGTTCTAAAACTTAGCGATCTTGATGCCCTAACCCATGAAATCCCTGCCCTGCAGCATCAATTCTGGAAAATTCTCAGTAAAGAAATTTCACGTTCACACAATCTGGTCCTGTCTTTGGGTGCCATGCGCTCAGAACAGCGGGTAGCTTCATTCCTGTTGAATTTATCAACACGATTCACCAATCTGGGTTATTCACCCAACGAATTTATTCTGCGCATGAGCCGGGAAGAAATCGGCAACTATCTGGGTCTTACTCTTGAAACAGTCAGTCGCCTGCTTTCACGCTTTGCCAAAGAAGGATTAATTCGTATCCATCAGCGCCAGGTTCAATTATTAAGCAAATCGGGCTTAAATGACCTGATCAAACACGAACAAAACAGCAAGACAAAATAAAAAAAGCACGAAATTTCTTTCGTACTTTTTTATTGCCAGACATTAATAATAAAAACTAGAGTTCTTCGTCATTTCCAAACAGTTTGTTGTTTCCCCGTGAATTAACCATGAACAAACTTAAAACACTGGAAAATGCGGCCATCATCCAGAACAGAAAAAAACCGCCGGCATAGACCCATTCAATACTGACCGGGATATATCCAAAAATACTTATATCCGCAGGCTCTACTAACGCGAACACCACACCGCTTAACAGCCCGGCCGCCAAAAATGACGGCCATAAAATCCACATTATGGTACGCATATCACCCCCGTTGTTATTTGAGCTTTCTTTCTTCCACGTCTTTCCTTGCGTCAAACCCGGGAATATCTTTGCCATCTTTACTAACAAAAAGCCCTTGTTTGACGCCATCCAACTTGATTTGCTGATCTACATTTGTTGATAATGCCAGCACAATTGTAATGATGCAACCAATTATTGCCAGTGCCGGCCCGGCCATTAAAATCCATGGCCAAGGCTCCTTATACCAAGGGTTGACATCCAGATCATCATCATTGTAAGTAGACATGTAAATTTCCAGCTTAAAAATTAATTAGGAACATAAAAGCTTGTTTTACCATCTGCTTTAAGCTTAACATTCTCATTTTCCAGCGTCTCGGCTTTTAGCTCAAGATCGTACAGCCCCGGCTTGACTTCTTCAAGTGGAACCTGGATAACCAGCGGTACCCATTCATTGGCAAATGCGTCAACATTGACCACTGCCTTATCGGCATCACCAACACGTACCCGGGCATGTTCAATATCTTTGCCTTTAGCGGTAATTTCAAGATCAAGTGGCCCTTCGGTCATATTGATAATTTGTATACGGTACACGTTTTCAATTAAGCCCCCCGGCACTTCACGGCCTAATGCCCCGCGATCACGCATGATATCCATACGCAATGGCGTACGCATAGCCACAGACACCACAAAGGCTATAACGAAAAACGCCAACAATGTGAGGTAAACATAAACACGAGGCTTGAACAGACGCTTTCTGGCTTGTTTATTATTAAGACCTTCAAGCATGCCGTTTTCAGATGTATAACGAATAAGACCTTTGGGATAATTCATTTTATCCATAATCTGATCACAGGCATCAATACAGGCGCCACAGCCAATACACATATATTGCAGGCCGTTACGAATATCAATACCGGTTGGACAGACCTGTACACAGACCGTACAGTCGATACAGTCTCCGAGACCAAGCTCATGATGATCGACCTTACGTGAGCGTCCGCCACGAGGTTCACCACGAATTTTGTCATACGTAACCACAAAGGTGTCGGAATCCACCATGACACTTTGGAAGCGGGCATAAGGACACATATACTTGCAGACTGCTTCACGTAGAAAACCTGCATTACCCCAGGTTGCCACTGAATAAAAAATTATCCAGAACCATTGCCATGGACCCAGTTCTAAATTGATAAGGTCGGTACCCAACTCACGGATAGGTGCAAAATAGCCAATAAAAGTGGAACCTGTCCACCAGGCTACAGCGATCCATAAAATATGTTTGGTTGCCTTGATACGAAATTTACGGAACGACCAAGGCGCTTCGTCGAGGCGAATACGGGCTACCCGATCACCTTCTACCTTGCGTTCTATCCACATGAAAATTTCGGTATAGACCGTTTGCGGACAGGCATATCCACAAAACAGGCGTCCGGCCAGTGCCGTAAACAGGAACAGACCGTAAGCGGAAATAATAAGTATGACGGCCATATAAAATACATCTTGAGGCCACAATACCATACCAAAAAGATAAAATTTTCGGGCGCCAAGATCAAACAGAACAGCCTGACGGTCATTCCATTGCAACCATGGCAAGCCATAAAAAATAATTTGTGTAAAAAGAACGAGAATGATCCTCCAGCGGGCAAAGATACCGGTTACCGATCGGGGATAAATCTTCGCCCTGAATTCTTCGATAACCCTACTGGTTTCTTCCTCAGTCAACCCCGCCGAACTCGATACCTGAGTTGGACGTTGTATTTGCGCGGGTTGCCACGCTGGAGCCTGCTCCGAGTTTCTATCTTCGGCACTTTGATCATTACTCATTCTTTCTTCCTTGCTTGATTTACTGCCTATTGCGCTACTGCCTCTTTATGGGAAAGGCTCCAGACATACGATGCCAACATACGGATCTGATCAGGAGTAAGGAGATTTTTCTGTGCTGGCATAATACCCTCACGTCCGTTCAGGATAGTATTAACAATATTGTCTTTGGAACTGCTGCTCAACCAGATATTGTCTGTCAGGTTAGGCGCCCCCAATGCTTTGTTACCTTTGGCATCTGCACCATGACAGGCCACACAAAACTGGTTGAATGTAACTTGCCCTGCCGGCACCAGCGTTGCATCATGTGACAACCCAGAAAGTGAACGTACATAATTGGCCACTTCTTCGGCTTTTGCCTGGGGAATCGCTGCCCCCAAAGGCGCCATAATACCGTGACGGCCTTCTGTGATGGTTTGCAGGATGACCTCTGGCTCACCACCATACAACCAGTCGTTATCGGTCAGGTTGGGATAATCAGGTTGGCCTTTAGCATCTGAACCATGACACTGTGCGCAGTTATTCAGGAACAAGCGCTCACCAATGACGTGAGCCTCAGGGTTCTTGACCAATTCATCAATAGGCACTGCAGCAAACTTTTCATAGATAGGAGCGATACTCTTGAGATACTCGGCCCGCTCTTCCTCTACCTGCTTGGCTGCTGTATAACCAATCAGGCCTGGATTGCTGCCAAGCGCGGGGTACAGGAACATAACACCCAGCGCAGCCACACACAAGCCAATGTACATGATGACCCACCAGCGAGGAATGGGTGTATTCAACTCACCAATTCCATCCCAGATGTGACCTGTACTTTCTTCACCTTTAGGAGCGCCACCCAGCCAGGCACGTTGTGTAAACAACAACCAAAGACAAAATACGACACCAAGCAGCGCAATGAAGGCAACCCAATAACCCCATCCAATGCTCACGAAATCACTCATGATCCATACCCCTTATTCTGATTTCCTTTATCCGATCCTTCATCTGGTAATGCGAATGGCAACCTTGCCGCTTCGTCATTGTCTTTGACACGGTGTTTTGACCATGCCCACCAGATGATTCCAAAAAACATCAACATTGATATGACGGTGAATACACCATTCAATATAGCCATATCAGTTACCCTCCGGTATGGACTGCCTGTGTTGCAGGTTGGGCAGTTTCTTTGGTACGTAACGCATTAATAAAGCCGACACCCAGACTTTGCAGGTAAGCAACAACAGCATCTTCCTCTGTTTTACCGGCAAGTTCTTTATTGGCATTGGCAATCTGTTCTTCGGTATATGGAACACCCAGCATACGCAGTGCATTCATACGAGGCCTCAGATCTACGTTGGAAATATCCTTATGTTGCAACCAGCTATATCCTGGCATATTGGACTCTTTAACCAGGGCACGCGGATCACGCAAGTGGAGCCTGTGCCAGTCATCAGAATAACGACCACCAACACGGGCAAGATCAGGGCCAGTACGCTTGGAGCCCCACAGGAATGGGTGATCGTAAACAGACTCACCTGCCAGGGAGTAATGGCCGTAGCGTAACACTTCGGATTGCAGCATACGTACCTGCTGTGAATGGCAGCCTACACAACCTTCCTTAATGTACACATCACGGCCCGCCAATTGCAAGGGCGTATAAGGAGTAACCCCCTCGGCTGGTTGAGTGGTTGAGTGCTGGAAAAATAAAGGAACAATTTGTACCAGTCCGGCAAATGAAATCACCAGGATACTGAGAATAATCAGTATCCCGACATTCTTCTCGATAGTTTCGTGTGAGAAAAAACTTTTTGATTTTTTAGTCATTAGAGTTCCCCTATTTACACTGTTGCAGGAGCACCAACTGCTGATGCTTGGTAAGAGTCTTCGGAAGAACCAACCGGCACTGCTGGATTAACAGGTTTTTGCCCTTTAATAGTAATAATAACGTTGTACAACATGACAATCACACCAGCCAGGAAGCAAGCGCCACCAGTGAAACGAATGATGTAAAGCAGATACTTGGATTGAAGCGCCTGCACAAATGCATAAGTCATCGTGCCATCAGGCTCAACAGAACGCCACATCAGACCTTCCATTACGCCGGCAATCCACATTGAAGCAATGTACAGGACCACGCCAATGGTAGCGATCCAGAAGTGAGCTTCTACCAGAGATTTGCTGGCCATGTTATCGCGGCCCCACAAACGGGGAATCATGTAATACAGACTTCCAAAAGTAATCATGGCAACCCAGCCCAGCGCACCAGAGTGAACGTGAGCAATGGTCCATTCTGTATAATGAGACAAGGCGTTGACTGGACGGATGGACATCATTGAGCCTTCGAAGGTAGACATACCATAGAAAGACAGTGCCACAACCATGAACTTCAGGATTGGATCTGTTCTAAGTTTATGCCAGGCACCTGACAACGTCATAATACCGTTGATCATACCACCCCATGATGGCGCAAGCAGAATCAGGGAGAATGCCATGCCCAGACTTTGAGTCCAGTCTGGAAGTGAGGTGTACAGCAAATGGTGAGGACCTGCCCACATGTAGGTAAAGGCCAATGACCAGAAGTGAACAATCGACAAACGATAAGAATAAACAGGACGGTTAGCCTGTTTAGGAATAAAGTAGTACATCATGCCAAGGAAACTGGTTGTCAGGAAGAAGCCAACCGCGTTGTGGCCATACCACCATTGAACCATTGCGTCTTGTACGCCCGCATATGCAGAGTAAGACTTGAACCAGCCCCAGGGAATTTCAATATTGTTAAAAATGTGTAAAACGGCAATGGTAAGGATATACGAACCAAAGAACCAGTTTGCCACATAGATATGCTTGACCTTGCGCTTGACAATGGTGCCGAAGAAAACAATGGCGTAAGAAACCCAGATCAGTGTGATCAGGATATCAATAGGCCACTCGAGTTCGGCATATTCTTTACTGGACGTAAAGCCTGCAGGCAGAGAAATAACAGCCCCAACAATAACCAGCTGCCAGCCCCAGAAGGTGAATGCAGCCAGTTTATCAGAAAACAAACGGGCCTGACAGGTACGCTGCACGACATAATATGACGTTGCGAACAGACCACTGCCACCAAAGGCAAAAATTACCGCGTTGGTATGTAAGGGACGAAGACGTCCGTAACTTAACCAATCAACCAGATTCAGATTGGGCCAGATAAGTTGTGCGGCAATAAAAACGCCGACAAACATCCCCACAATCCCCCAGATCACCGTCATAATGGCGAACTGCCGAACTACCTTGTAATTGAAGGTTTCGGCTTCACTAACAGTTGCGTTTTGAGTACGCATAGACCATCCTCTCTAAAAATTACCACTTTATTTTTTTGTGATACCGATAAGAATTATGAAACATTTTTACAAATTTGGCTTGACTTGAATCATCAAGGCAAGAATCCAGAGCAATTTATACCCATGTCGACCCGCATTCTACATGAACTCTTGTCAAAACAAGCTCCCGTGTTGCAATACAACAAAGTAAGCTATTTAGCAGGAGAATTATCAAGTATGATTTGAGTCATTATCCTCAAGAATGGATTTCCCATTCTCTTCTGTATCATCAAACTGACCGGAGAACACCGCCCAATACAGTGCAATACCGATACCGATCACAAATAAAAATGAAACGGGAAGCAATAAAAATAAAGATTCCATTTCATTTATCCCTGGACGGCTTTCCCTGCCGTCCAATCAGGGCCAATAATAAAGCCCTGATTATGGAATTTTTTATATAACCGCCATGAGTTCCAGGCCACCGCCAAAGAAGATACCAACATGGTAATGGCTGCAACCCATGGTGCCACTAACCCGAACATAGCCAATGGAGCCATGAGAATGTGCCACGCCAGGGAACCATAAAGATTTTGGTTGGCGGTTTTTTGGGTAAGGCTTAAAACGAATTCTTGTTGTTTCGGGGTAAAGCTGTGATTATTGAGAAAGATTGCACGGGCGGCAGAGGAAGCCGTAGGAACCGCCATGGACAAGGCACAGGGACAGCTCATGACGAATAGCGCAACCAGTACGGGCAAGGCATGTGAGCTGTCTATAAACAGGTACCAGACAATGCCGCTGACGATGGCCAGCAATATTTGAATAACGACAAATACAAAAGCGATTTTATCGGCTTTTGCAGTCATGATGGCACGCTCTTGTTCCAGTATGGCGGGTATGCCGATTTTGGAATAACGGGCCGATTGCCCGGCGCAAAATTCCAGATAGCGTGCGGTTAGCAAAAATGCCACAAACATGGCAACGGATTCGAAATAAACTTCGCCCTGATGATTGATGGTGGCAATGACACTGGGAATAAACGCGGTAAGAATACCTAGCGCAACGGGCCAATCCATGTTGACGCGTACCGAGTGTGAAGAGGATTTTTTGAAAACGCCCAGCCAGATTGGCCATGCACAATAAAGAAGGACTGGCATGGTTAACGCAAAACTGAGCCAATTCATGATGATGATAGCCGTATCAAGCATGGCCAGACTTTCTGTGCCGATGTATTCACCACGCAGATAACCTGGAAATGCGAACATCATTACCTGCATCATGACGAGCCATGCAATACCCAGACTGGCAAGCATATGCCGGCGTTTTTGCCGCTCATGATCAGGCAGGTTTTTAGGCGTTGAAAAAATGGAAGCGGCTTTCATAGCGTAGGATAGTACTAATTTATTACCTTAACCGTCTTGATAATTATCAAGACGGTTGCATATTTATGACCAAGATACCAAAAGACATAACAAATACCTGGCTTTATATGTAAAAATGATTGGTTTTGTTTTTAATAAATAGCAATTTACATTGCTATTTAAGTTTTGCTTATTTAATTAAATACACCTTGTGACAAATAACGATCCCCTCGATCACAGACGATATAAACGATTGTAGCATTCTGCGTACGTTGCGCAACACGCAAGGCGGCAACCAGCGCACCTGCTGATGAAATGCCACCAAAAATGCCCTCTTCGGCCGCCACTCGACGGGCCATATTTTCGGCTTCTTCCTGACCGATCAACTCAAAGCAGTCTACTCCTTTTGGGTTGTAGATTTTAGGTTGATATTCTTCTGACCATTTCCTGATACCTGGTATGGATGCCCCTGGGGCAGGTTGAGCACCCACCACTTCAATTGCCGGATTTTTTGACTTCAGGTAGGAGCCCGTACCCATAATGGTACCCGTTGTTCCCATGGCGCTGACAAAATGCGTCACATTGCCGTTGGTTTGCTGCCAGATTTCGGGGCCCGTCCCTTCGATATGTGCCAATGGGTTATCGGGGTTGGCAAATTGATCAAGCACCAACCCCTTACCTTCAGACTGCATGCTTAAGGCCAGATCACGAGCATATTCCATCCCCCCCTGCTCTGCTTTAGTCAGGATAAGTTCTGCTCCATATGCTTTCATGGACGCACGTCGCTCAAGGGAAAGATTGTCTGGCATGATAAGTATCATTTTATAACCACGGATTGCCGCTGCCATCGCCAATGCAATGCCAGTATTACCGCTAGTTGCTTCAATAAGCGTATCACCGGGCTTAATTTGCCCACGGGCTTCCGCGTGTTTGATCATGGACAACGCAGGACGATCCTTGACCGAGCCAGCAGGATTATTTCCTTCAAGCTTGGCCAAAATGACATTTCCCCTGGGATCGCCAAAGGCACCGGGAAGTCGTTGCAACCGCACCAGCGGCGTGTTGCCGATGGTGTCTTCAATAGTAGGATAGGTATTAGTCATAGTAATGAAATCATATACCATTTTTCTTCAATCCCACGACTATTTTATTAGTAATCCGTATTTCCCTGTCGGGGTTTGATCAATATTGGCTTTGCGGCAGACAGTGAACGTTTTCTTTCCTTCCGGTTAACTGCCTGCGCCCGAGGGTCCCTATCAGTGAGCGTTTTATCGGACAATGCCTCTCCTTTTATTTGCAAGCCCGCCTCAAACAGCTTATTTGCCCTTTTAGCCCCTATCCCTTTCACCCTTGAAGCCAAATCCTGCCTTGACAGGAAAGGACCTCCTCTTTGGCGTTCCCTGATAATATTTTCAGCGGTTTTCAGCCCGATCCCCTTAATTGACAACAGTTGTTCACGGCTGGCTGAATTAAGATCGGTTGCGCAGCAGACCGCACTTGACAGAAAAACCAACAGTAAAATCAAGTATTTTAAGCAGCAGGATTTGAATATTTTTATTCGTCTCATGATTACCCCCCCTTGAATCAGACAGGCATCATCCTATTTTTCAGGTTTCATGAGTGAAAAAATGAATAAAAAAAACCATCCGTATAAATACGGATGGTTTGAAATAAAAGTTTAAGAAATCCAGGAACTCAAATTGAAAAACGTTATTTTACGTTTTGGCGCAAGGCTTTCACATAACGGCTCACGCCGGTTTCAACATCAAGCATGTCAGCAGTATAACCAGCCTGACGCAGGGCGGTAAGATCGGCCTGGGTAAAGCTTTGGTATCTGCCTTTCAGGTCTTCAGGAAATGGCGTGTAGCGAATCAGGCCAGCCTGCACCAATTCTTCTAACGATAAAGCGGCTTCTCCACGCTCTTCCCTTAATGTATTGACCACTGCTTTGGCAACATCATTAAAAGGCTGGGCACGACCTGAACCACAGTTAAAGATACCCGATTTTTCAGGATGATCAAGAAAATACAGGTTAACGGCCACGACATCTTCAACAGAGATAAAATCACGGCTTTGCTGACCATCGCCATAACCATCCCAACCACCAAACAGGCGCACATGCCCTTCTTCAAGGAACTGGCTCATGTTGTGGAAAGCGACCGAAGCCATACGGCCCTTATGCTGCTCGTGGGGACCATAAACATTAAAATACCTTAAACCCACCACCTGGGAGGTCAGGCTGCCCATGCGGCTGCGCAAGACCTGGTCAAACAGGAATTTGGAATAGCCATACACATTCAGCGGCGCTTCATTTTTAATGTCTTCGGCATACACTGGGCCGGCACCATACACTGCAGCTGATGAAGCATAAATAAACGGAATGGAACGAGCCTGGGCGAAATTGCATAACTCCAGCGTTACGCGATAGTTGTTATCCATCATGAAATGGCCATCGCGTTCGGTGGTATCCGAACAGGCGCCCTGGTGAATAATGGCCTTTATGTTACCGACATTGCCCGTACTGATATGCCTGCGAAAATCATCCTTATGAATGTAATCGGCAATTTGGCAATCGCGCAAATTAATGAATTTATCGCCATCAGTCAGGTCATCAACGGCCACAACACGATTTATACCCTTGCGATTCAGGCCACGTACAATATTACTGCCAATAAATCCGGCTGCTCCGGTTACTACGATCATAATAACTCCTCTGCACTTACGATAGATGTCCCCAATTTGCCCACCACAATACTGCCGGCCTTGTTGGCCCAATATATTGCCTGTGGCCAATCCAGGCCTGCTGCCCTGGCTACAGCCAATGTTGCCAATACAGTATCTCCTGCACCGGAAACATCAAAAACCTCTTGTGCCAACGCATCTTCATGAAAACGACCCTGCTCGTTAAACAAAGTCATACCCTGCTCTGAACGGGTGATCAGCAACGCTTCCAGCGCATATTCCTTGCGCAGCGCCTGTGCCAACTCATTCAATTTTTCTTCAGATTCCCAGTGCCCCACCGCCTGTTGCATTTCCGAGCGGTTGGGCGTTACCAGGCTGGCATGACGATAGCGGGCATAATTGTCGCCTTTAGGGTCAACCAACACGGGAATATTGCACTCCACCGCATAGGCAATCAGGGCTTCAACATGGGTTAACGCCCCTTTTGAATAATCGGACAGGACCAGTACATCATGCTGCGCAATTAGCGTTTTGGCTTTTTCATCAAGCATTTGCAAGGCTGAAGCCTGTGGGGAATATTCAAAATCTATTCTGAGCAATTGCTGCTGACGTCCCAACACCCGCATTTTCAGGGTGGTATGCAGGCTTTGGTCCTGGATAAGGAAGGGATCAATACCGGCCTCGTCGGCCAGATACTGAATTTGGCCTCCGGCTTCATCAGCCCCCACAATGCCCAGCAATGAGGCTTTTGCACCCATGGCAACAATGTTTCTGGCCACGTTTGCCGCACCACCCAGGCGATCTTCACGACGGGCCACCCGAACCACAGGAACAGGTGCTTCGGGTGAGATTCGATCAACCTCACCAAACCAGTAACGATCAAGCATGAGATCACCAATCACCAGAATTTTTTTCTGTTTGATAATTTCCAGTGGAAATAAATCCATCACATTTCTTCCAGTTTTTTAGGCTGATAGGTTTCCCACATATTACACCCGGGACATTGCCAATAGAACGCCCTGGCTTCAAAACCGCAGGAACTGCAACTGTAGCGATCAAGTCTTTGTGTATGCTTGCGGATCATTTTATGCAACAGTGACAGCTCTACATCGGGCAAAATCCTGTCAGATGCATTGGTTTGTTCTCCGTCAGCGGCCGCTTTCAACTCAACCTCAAGAAGCTTATCAAGCCCCAGCAGGGAAGGATGTAGCCGTAATGATTCAGAGGCAAAATGCCATGCGGGTGCAGCCCCCTGCTGTTCTCGCAACTCACCAAATACTATTTTAAACAAATCCAGGGAAGGATGATTCAGGTAATGTTGTTTTAATAAATCCAGTCCCTGCTCCGCCTGCTGGCTTGCCTTGTAGTTTTCCAGCAAGTTACCAGCAACCAATCCGGCATATTCAGGGGCATTGGCCATTACCTGTTCAAGATATTTTCTTTCGGCTTTCCCATCACCCTGTATGTTCATTAATTTTGCCTTAAGCATGGCAATCCGCACGGCTGCAGCATTGGTCTGAAGTTCTCCCTGCTGTTTTAGCAATGCCTGCTCAGCCTTTTTCAGCTCTTCATTGATATAGTTAATATCAGGCTGCTTGGACTGCATGGATTGCTGCGCCAGTTCGCAATGGTAATGAATAAGCTGAGGAATAGGCTCATCAAGCATTTGGTGAAGATGCCTGACGGCTTCGATGGCCTTGGGCCAATCGTGCTCGGCCTCGTAGATGCGGATAAGCGAACGGTTTGCTGGCACGGCATAAGTGCTATCAAGCACCGCCTTATAGGCCTCTTCGGCACGATCAAACATACCCGCCTTGAAGAAATCCTGGGCAAGCTCATGCTGGGCATGATCGCGGTCCTGTTTGGGCAAATCAGCCCGCGAAAGCAGACTTTGGTGAACCCTGATAGCACGTTCTATTTCACCACGACGACGAAACAGGTTACCCAGAGCAAAATGAAGTTCAATGGTTTCTGTATCAAGCTTTGCCACTTCAATAAAAGCATCTATCGCTTTGTCATGATCTTCATTTAACAGAAAATTAAGCCCTTTGAAATAAGAGTCGGGCAATTGTCGGGTTTCAGACATCATTTGCCGCACATCGACTCGTGCGGCGATCCATCCCAAACCAAATAAAATGGGTATAAGTATCAGCCACCAGGCTTCGTAATCCACCAAATTACTGCTCCTTTAGACCTTTGTAACCGCTGTTGAACCTGAGGCCCGGGCAGACAAATCGGCAACTGCCTCAGATTTATTGCCTTTAGTGGCATTAACATCTTTCTTAAGACGGGCAATTTCACTTTTAAGCTGACCAACCTGGCGTGTTTTTTTAATCCGTGCCAAAATTGCCAGCAGATACGCGAACACGGCGCCAAGAAAAAAAGTAACCAGCAAAACCACAATCAAGGGTATGTTATTAACCGCCACATCAGAAAAGAACCTGACCGATACCGGCTGAGTATTTTTCAGGGCAAATAACAAGACCAGTAAAAATATAATCAGGCGCAATGCCCAAATAAAATAATGCATAACCCTCTCCTCTAATCCTGAAAACAACACATTGTAATGCGAAATTGCCTTTTAAAATACTGCACATCCGCTTTTCTTCATTTATAAACAAAAAAACTCCGAAGTTTTAAGTTCGGAGTTTTTTATTAAGCAATGATCAAGTTAGCCTAACAACTGGCTACCTTGACCCTGCCCGATTCAAGATCTTCATGAGCCAAAGATTCTGAATTAAGCTCATTGGCAGCTTTGAATACAGAATCTACACGCTCGCGTAATTCCTTACCAGCCTTGAAATGCGGCACCCTTTTACCTGGCACCATCACTTGTTCGCCCGACTTGGGATTACGACCTACCCGTGGAGCACGTAGTGATAGGGAAAAGCTGCCAAAACCACGGATTTCGATGCGTTGTCCCTTTGCCAAGGCATTGGTAAGCGCATCTAACATGGTTTTAACGGCATATTCCGCATCACGTGCAGCAAGCTGTGGATAGCTTGCTGCCAGTGCTTCAATCAACTCTGATTTAGTCACTGTTTATTCGTCTTTAGCTTGATCAAGTTTAGCCTTCAGCAAGGCACCCAGACTTGTTGTGCCTGAAGAAGCACTTGAATCTGTCATGCGTTGCAGTGCATCTGCTGTTTCAGCATTATCACGTGCCTTGATGGACAACTGGATTGAACGGGCCTTACGGTCAATGTTCAGGATCATGGCTTCAACGTTGTCGCCTTCTTTCAGAACAGCGGTTGCATCTTCTACACGACCGGCAGAGATTTCTGACGCACGCAGATAGCCCTCAACGTCCAGAGACAATGTAACAACGGCACCTTTAGGCTCAACAGACTTGATAACGCCAGGAACAACCGCGCCTTTATCATTTGAAGACACGAAGTTATTGAATGGATCGCCTTCCAGCTGCTTGATACCCAGAGAGATACGCTCTTTGTCGGTATCAATAGCCAATACAACTGCGTCAATCTCGTCGCCTTTCTTGAAGTTGCGAACCGCTTCTTCACCGGAGTCTGTCCAGGACAGGTCGGACAGGTGAACCAGACCATCGATGCCACCAGGCAGACCGATAAACACACCAAAATCTGTAATGGACTTGATGGCACCATGAACTTTGTCACCACGTTTGAAGTTAATGGCAAAATCTTCCCACGGGTTAGCGCGACACTGTTTCATGCCCAGTGAAATACGACGACGGTCTTCGTCGATTTCAAGAACCATGACTTCAACTTCTTCACCCAGGCTAACTACTTTGCGTGGATCAACGTTTTTGTTTGTCCAGTCCATTTCTGAAACGTGAACCAGACCTTCAATGCCGGTTTCCACTTCAACGAAAGCACCGTAGTCGGTAAGGTTGGTAACTTTACCGAACAGGCGTGTGCTTTGTGGGTAACGACGAGCCAGACCAACCCAGGGATCTTCGCCCAGCTGTTTAACGCCCAGTGATACACGGCTTTTTTCCTGGTCGAACTTAAGTACCTTGGCTTCGACTTCCTGACCAACAGACAGGACTTCGGATGGGTGACGCACACGGCGCCATGCCATATCAGTGATGTGCAACAGACCGTCAATACCACCCAGATCAACGAAAGCGCCGTAATCGGTAATATTTTTAACAATACCAGTAACCACAGCACCTTCTTGCAGGGTTTCGAGCAGTTTTTGACGCTCTTCACCCATGTTCACTTCGAGTACAGAACGACGTGACAGAACAACGTTATTACGCTTGCGATCAAGCTTGATAACCTTGAACTCCATGGTTTTGCCTTCATAAGGCGTGGTATCTTTGACCGGACGCAGGTCTACCAGTGAGCCAGGCAGGAATGCGCGAATGCCGTTCGTCATGACAGTCAGACCGCCTTTGACTTTACCGGTAATCGTACCGGTAACCATTTCACCGGACTCAAGCGCTTGCTCCAGGGACAGCCATGCTGACAGACGTTTTGCACGGTCACGGGACAGGATGGTGTCACCGTAGCCGTTTTCGAGTGAATCAATGGCGACAGAAACGAAATCACCTTCGTTAACTTCAAGTTCGCCCTGATCATTCAGGAATTCTTCAAGGGGGATTAAAGATTCAGACTTCAATCCGGCATTAACCACCACAAAATTGTGGTCGATGCGTACAACTTCTGCTGAAATCACTTCACCTGATTTCATATCCTGGTTTTTAACACTTGCAGCAAACAGGTCTGCAAAGCTTTCGCCACCAATAGCGTCTTGTAAAGTTACGGATGTCATTAAACTATATCCAACGGCCCTTCGGGCCTATAAAAAAATACACACCAGGAAATACAATTTTCCCGGTGGAGTGAATGATATCTTTCATGTGGGTAGAAGTTTGTATCCCAGACATGAAAGCCCTAGCTACAGCAAAACCGCAACAGGTTTTACCGTTAATTATTACCTACCGTACCGCCAATAAGCGCCTTACGCGTTTACTTCAGACCAGTAAGCCAATACTTTTGCGACGGATTCCTCTATTGATAACGTAGAGGAATCGATGATTTTTGCATCTTTGGCTGGAACCAATGGCGCGTGACTTCGATTCATATCCCGCTCGTCTCGCGCTTTCAGATCTTCCAACAAGGCTGACAGGTTAGCAGAAATTCCTTTTTCGATCAACTGCTTATACCGTCTTTGTGCCCTTTCACCGACATCCGCAATCAGAAAAACCTTCAATTTTGCATCAGGAAAAATAACGGTACCCATATCCCGACCATCGGCAACCAGGCCAGGTGCTTTCCTGAATACCCGCTGCCGCTCAAAAAGAGCCTGCCGAAGCAATGGATAAGTAGCAATTTGGGACGCCAATGCCCCCACATTTTCCTGACGCAACGCATCACTGACATCGTCGTTATCCAGCAACACCTGCTGCCCCACAAAACGGACATCAAGATGACGGGCCACCTCGGCAATTTCTGCCTCATGGGTAGGAAGAATACCTTTTCTCATGACGGCCAGAGCACTTAAGCGATACAGCATACCGGAATCAAGCTGATGCCAGCCAAGCGTTTGGGCCACGATACCGGCCAACGTCCCCTTGCCAGAAGCACTGGGGCCATCAATCGCAATAACAGGTGGCAAACTTGCGTTAATCATGATGCCTTACCTCACAAGCGTCTTGTAAATGTCAAAGTAAGACGGGAAAGTCTTGGCGACACAGTCAGGATCAAGTATACGCAAACCTACCGGGCCAAACACCGCCAGGGAAAAGCACATGGCCATGCGATGATCATCATAAGTTTCAATATCAGCCGTTTTCCAGTCTGATGCCTGGGGCGGCACAACCCTTAACCAATCGGGACCCGATGTCACCGTGGCTCCCACTTTTACCAACTCCTTGTGCATGGCTTCAATCCGGTCGGTTTCCTTAACCCGCCAAGTGCCTATATTGCGCAGCATGCAGGGCCCATCGGCATACAATGCCAGGGCCGCAGCAGTCATGGCCGCATCGGGAACCAGATTAAAGTCCTCATCAAAGGCCTTCAGTTTTTCGCCCTTGGTTAAATCGGGCCCGCTTATTTCCAGCCAGTTATCGCCAAACTTGATTTTTCCACCCATGGCCTGAATGGTTTGGGCAAACCGGATATCTCCCTGAATGCTGTTTTTACCCACACCATTAATGCGCACCGGCCCCTTGCCAACAAGCCCCAATGCCATAAAGTATGAAGCAGAAGAAGCATCGCCTTCAATGTCAACCTGGCCTGGGCTTTTGTAAACAGCATCGCAAGCAATCGTAAAGCGGGACCAGCCCTGCTGCTGCACTTGCACACCAAAACGGGCCATCATATTCAGGGTAATCTGGATGTAAGGCTTTGAACTAAGCTCTCCTTCAACGTCCAGAACGACATCCTGAGCGGTTTTTTGCGCTATCAGGGGAGCCACCAGCAACAATGCCGTTAAAAACTGACTGGAAACCGACCCTTGCACCTTCACAGGCCCATTAACAGTTAATGTTGCAGGGGCAATTTTAAGCGGCGGATAACCTTCATTTTGTTCACAATCTATACGCCCGCCCATGGAACGCAAGGCATCAACAAGATCCCCGATAGGGCGTTCATGCATGCGTGGCACACCTGAAAGACGGTAATTTCCTCCTAGTACTGCCAAGGCCGCCGTTAACGAACGAAAAGCAGTACCGGCATTACCCAAAAATATTTCCGCCTCTTTATTGGGAAAGCCAGCCTGACCGCTAATAGTAACCGTTTCCTGATCGTGACGTTCTACCGAAATACCCAGTGTTTCAAGGGCTTGTAGCATTACCTTTGTATCATCGGAGTCTAGCAAGCCCTCGATACGCGTAGATCCAGCTGCCAGCGCAGCTAACAAAAGCACCCGATTGGATATACTTTTCGAACCAGGCAAATTAACCACACCACTGGCTGTTACTGCTGCGTTCAAATCAATAAATGGTGTCCGCATTACTTATTTTCTCCCCATTTTTTCCGGGCCAAGGAGGCCTGCTCCAGCCATGCGTGCAAACCGTCCGCATCACTGTCTTCTATCATCTGCCGGGTTTTTTCAAGCATCGGCAGAAACACGTCAATTTCATTCAGCATGGCTTCTTTATTACTGATAAAGATATCCCGCCACATTTCAGGTGAACCACCTGCAATTCTTGTAAAATCGCGAAAACCCGTACCCGCCAAGGCCAAAGCAAGCCCCGAAGAATCGGACCGACATACCATGGACATATAAAGTGCAGACAGATAATGCGGAAAATGACTGACCGTAGCAAATATTCGATCGTGCTCAATGGCACTGATTTCACGCACAATTGCACCACAAGCCTGCCAGCATTGCCTGACCCGCTTGATGTCATCACCTGAGTTCTCGGGTAATGGGGTCAAAATGACATTGCGATTCCAGTACAACAACGGATCCGCCGCCGCCGGACCGGATTCATCAGAGCCGGCAATAGGATGCCCAGGTATGAATTGGTTCGTGCGCTCTTTCAGGGACTGCCGGGCGTCTTCAATTACTTGAACCTTGGTACTGCAGGCATCAGTAACAATCGCGCCAGGTTTGAGTAACGGGCCAATGATTTCACATATCCGACCCAGCACTGAAGCTGGCGTGGAAATCAAGATAAAATCAGACGCTTTGCCGGCCTCTTCAAGTGTGGCAATGCGATCTATCAAGCCCAGCTGCAATGCCCTTTCGAGGCTGGCATGGTCTCGCCCCACTCCCAGCACGCACCCCA
>JAVESC010000041.1:0-23754 GCA_034006805.1 Advenella sp. | reverse complement strand
AGAAAAACAGTTATTTGTTGCAGTCACTGGAAAAATCCTTTCACCGAAAAAAAGAGGCCCTGCAAACCCGTGTCACATTACTGAACAATGCCTTGCAATACAATAAGCCTGATATTGCCAAAGAAAGGGTCAGGGTTAAGCAATATGCAAGCCGGCTCGGGCAGCTCTGGTCGCTTCAAATTGGTAAACGTGTTGCCAGGCATGAAAAACTGGACAGCAATTTACGCAATATGAACCCGCGTGCCATCTTGGGGCGCGGTTTCTCGATTACCTATGATGAATTTGGTAATATAGTAAGAGATCCTGCCAAGCTTTGCGCCAATCAGACGTTGCGCCTGGAATTGGAAAAAGGTATTCAAAATGTTGTGGTCATTAAAGACAATCCCCAGGGATTGCTTTAAGATCATATTTTTTTAAAAAGGAAGGAAGAAAAATGGCACACACATTACCCGCTTTGCCGTACGCACTAGATGCACTGGCTCCACACATTTCCCAGGAAACACTCGAGTTTCACTACGGCAAGCACCATCAGGCATACGTGACCAACCTGAACAACTTAATTGCAGGCACCGAATTTGAAAATGCAAGCCTTGAAGATATTATCAAGAAATCTTCAGGCGGTGTATTTAACAATGCTGCCCAAGTCTGGAATCACACGTTCTACTGGAACAGCCTGTCTCCCAATGGTGGCGGCGAGCCAACCGGTGCCCTGCTGGAAGCCATCAATGCAAAATGGGGCAGTGTTGCCGCATTCAAAGAGGCTTTTAACAAATCTGCTGCTGGCAACTTTGGTTCAGGCTGGACATGGCTGGTCAAGAAAGAAGACGGTACGCTGGATATCGTTAATACCAGTAATGCAGCAACCCCATTGACCGGTAATGATAAACCCCTGCTTACCTGTGATGTATGGGAGCATGCCTACTATATCGACTATCGCAACGCACGTCCCAAATATCTGGAAACATTCTGGAATATTGTGAACTGGGAATTCGCGGCAGCCAACCTGGCTTAAATCCAGTACAGCTATAAAAAATCGGCCATAAAGGCCGGTCAGGAACCCCCAACCATTGAACTAACACACAATGGCTGGGGTTTTTTTATGTATATTCAAAGACAGTCTTTGACCATTTGCGTGATTTGTGGGTCGGCGCCGGGTATGGCAAGTAGCCTGACCTTTGCGGTTAGCAGAACACCGGTGTCTACCAGTGCCTGAGCGATATCGGCATCGGGGCCAGGAATTGTGACAAGATAAAAATCGGTGGTTTGTCTTTGGATTTTGGTGGCCGGATACAGGGATTTCCATTTTTCGTGAATGCAATTTGCCGCCCTAGCCGGTGTTTTTCCGGAACTGCTGTTGATTACCGTCGGTTTAAGGGGGTAAGGGTTGTTGGAGGAGGTGCAGGCACTGATAAAAATGCCGGTAAGTAGAGCTGCATAAACCTTTTTCATGGGCGTCCTTAATGCTGGGCGAAAAAAAACGGGATATTAATGGGGCAAGAACCGTATGATATCCTGTTCCTTGACATTGTTGTCCCTGAACCAGTGCCGGTTCATTTCCAGCGCGTACTTTGCCGGGCCTGCCGAGCAGTGATTTTTATCGCGTAGTGGCAGCATTTCATGAAAATTCAGGATGTGTCCCTGTTCATCTATAAAAGCAATGGCCAATGGAATGTAGGTGTTACGCATCCAGAAACACAGTGGCTGGCTTTCTTCGAATACAAATAACATACCGTGATCGGGTGGCATTTCCTGGCGATACATGAGTCCTTTCGTGCGTGTTTCAGGTGTATCGGCTATTTCGGCGGTAATGTTAATGTTATTGATGGAAAAGTTGCGCGTTTTCAGGGGCGTGGTATTTTCAGCATGACTGGCTGAAACGGGCAGAAGAAAAGCGCATAGTACCAAAATAAGGCAAAAATTAGATTTAATGGGACATTGCTGCCCCATTAATTTGAAACGTTGCATTATGCGTGTCCGGGTTAGGCTTCAGTAATGCTTAAGGCTTGTTTTCCTTTTGGGCCTTGGGCAATTTCAAAAGAAACTTTTTGGCCTTCTTTAAGCGTTTTAAACCCATTCATTTGTATGGATGAAAAATGGGCAAAAAGATCTTCTCCACCACCGTCTGGGGTGATGAACCCAAAACCCTTGGCATCATTGAACCACTTGACGGTTCCTGTTTGTTTTTCTCCGTCCCCTTGAACGATTGAATCTGTTGTTTCTGACATATGCACTGCCCTTGATTGAAAATGATACATATTCGGATAAAAATAACCTTATCCTTTGTACACCTAAGCGAGGCTTAGCTATTTATTTACGCTAAAGTGTATCTAAATAATGCGTTTAAAACGGTGCTCAGTCAATAGTGGAAATTACCGATTAGATTCATTATTTGTATATAAGTGAAATAACAGGCAGAATCATGTTTACAATATTATTTTATTTGTACATGTTTTTTCAAGAGTAGATAATGGGGCAACAATCTGGTCTTGTGACCGAGCAGCAAAAGGCAAAACTGGCACCACCACCTTTTTATCAGGTGCTATTGCTTAATGATGATTACACGCCAATGGATTTTGTCGTTTTGGTTTTACAAAAATTTTTTTCAAAATCTGAAGAAGATGCTACTTTAATTATGCTGAAAGTGCATCATGAAGGTAAGGCGGTTTGTGGCGTTTATCCCAAAGATGTCGCGGCAACCAAAGTGGCCATGGTGGCCCAGTATGCCCGTTCCAACCAGCACCCTTTACAGTGCATAATGGAACCTCTCGAGACATAATGGGTCTACAGCTAGTAATGTTTGGTAGTTTAAGGAAGTATCGGAGGATGATGTGATTTCTCAAGAATTGGAAGTAAGCTTACATATGGCTTTTGTTGACGCCAGATCATCACGTCACGAGTTCATTACGGTTGAGCATTTATTGCTTGCCTTACTGGACAATGCCGCAGCTGTTGATGTGCTTAAGGCATGTGATGCCGATATTGAATCCTTGCGTGGCAAACTGCGTAAATTTGTCAACGAAAATACGCCCGTCGTACCGGGTGAAGAAGACGTGGACACCCAACCCACCTTGGGTTTTCAGCGGGTGATCCAGCGTGCAATCATGCATGTATCATCAAACGGAAACAACAAGAATCCGGCAACGGGTGCCAATGTGCTGGTGGCCATATTCAGCGAAAAAGACTCTCATGCGGTTTTCTTCCTGCAAGAAGAAAACATTACCCGTCTTGATGTGGTTAATTATATTTCGCATGGTATTTCCAAATTGCCTCCGCCCAAGCAAGAGCGCCTGGAAGAGTCTGTTGCTAGCCAGCGTGAACCCAGTGATTTTGATAAGTCTCCACTGGCCTTGTATGCCCAAGACCTGAATGCCAATGCCCAGGAAGGCAAAATAGATCCACTTATCGGGCGCGATCCAGAAATTGAACGGGTTATCCAGATTTTATGCCGTCGCCGTAAAAATAATCCTTTGCTGGTGGGTGAAGCCGGTGTTGGCAAGACAGCCATTGCCGAAGGTCTGGCATTAAGAATTGAAAACAGTGAAGTGCCCGATATCCTTTCATCAGCCCGGGTTTATGCCCTTGATATGGGGGCATTGCTGGCCGGAACCAAATACCGCGGAGACTTCGAGCAACGGCTCAAAGCAGTGCTCAAGCAACTGGAAGAGCACGAAAATGCCGTGCTTTTCATTGACGAAATCCATACCCTTATTGGTGCCGGTTCGGCTTCTGGAGGCACCATGGATGCTTCCAACCTGTTAAAACCGGCCTTGTCTTCTGGTAAGTTGCGTTGTATGGGCGCGACAACCTATAAAGAGTATCGGGGTATTTTTGAAAAAGACCACGCTTTGTCACGCCGGTTCCAGAAGGTTGATGTTGTTGAGCCTACGGTAGAGCAAACTATTCAGATTTTGCGTGGCCTGAAGTCCAAATTTGAAGCGCATCATGGCGTACGTTATTCATCTCCCGCCCTGGTTGCCGCTGCAGAACTGTCTGCCCGTCATATTAATGACCGGCACTTGCCCGACAAGGCCATTGATGTCATTGACGAAGCCGGTGCAGCGCAAAGGCTGCTACCCAAATCACGCCAGAAAAAAGTGATTGGCAAAGCAGAGGTGGAAGCCATTGTTGCAAAAATGGCACGTATTCCGCCACAAAGTGTTTCTACCGATGACCGGAACAAGCTCGCTACCCTTGAACGTGATCTGAAAACCGTTGTATTTGGGCAAAACGAGGCCATTACGGCTTTGGCTGCCGCCATTAAAATGTCGCGCTCCGGTTTGGGCAAGCCCGATAAACCCATTGGTTCATTCCTGTTTTCCGGCCCTACCGGGGTTGGTAAAACCGAAGTCGCCAAACAGTTGGCCTTTACCCTGGGGGTTGAACTGGTTCGTTTTGACATGTCCGAATATATGGAGCGTCATGCGGTTTCCCGTCTTATTGGTGCGCCACCGGGTTATGTCGGGTTTGATCAGGGTGGTCTGCTAACCGAAGCCATTACCAAACAGCCGCATTGTGTCTTGCTGCTTGATGAAATAGAAAAAGCGCATCCGGATATTTTCAATATCCTGCTGCAGGTGATGGATCATGGCACCTTAACCGACAACAATGGCCGCAAGGCTGATTTCAGGAATGTCGTTCTTATCATGACCACCAATGCAGGTGCAGAGATGCTAAGTAAACCCACGATCGGGTTTGGCGCCTCGCGTGAGGTCGGTGATGAAATGGCTGAAATCAAACGGCTCTTTACGCCTGAATTCCGCAATCGTCTTGATGCCATTATTCCTTTTGCCTCCCTTAATAAAGAAATTATTCTGCGAGTGGTCGATAAATTCCTGATCGAGCTTGAAGAGCAACTGCATGCGAAACGGGTGGAAGTTACCTTTACCGATGCGTTGCGTACTTATCTGGCAGATAAAGGGTTTGATCCGCTCATGGGTGCAAGGCCCATGCAGCGGCTTATCCAGGACGTTATACGCCGTGCCCTGGCCGATGAGTTGCTGTTTGGTAAGCTGGCTAACGGAGGCGCTGTTCGGGTTGATGTCAAAGATGAGCAGGTTTCCCTGTTTTTTGAAGAACCCGGTTCAAAAGCCAATGACCCTGAACACAAGGAAGAGGTGCTGGTTCCCTGATGCAGGATTCGGCAATCAGGCTGGCTTGTCATCATTGTGGGCAACTTCATGTAAAGCCGCAGCTGCATGAGCGACAACGTGCCTCATGCGTACGCTGCGGTACCGTTTTGTTGCAAAAAGGAAGGTTTAATGTCAATGCCTGGCTGGCCTTGTCAGTGGCGGCTTTATGGGTATTCCTGATTGCCAATATGATGCCGGTTGCCACGCTTTCCTCAACCGGCATGTCCCGCAGTGCCACTTTCCTTCAGGCCATCCAGGTAACCTGGGGGCAGGGCTTCCCATTGGTTGCTTCTATGTGCCTAATGGTGGGCTTTGTAGTGCCGCTGCTTCAGTTAAGCCTGCTAACGTGGGTTCTGTCTTTTCTGTATAAGAAGAAATACCCGCCAGGTATGCGCACTTTTTCGCGCCTGATATGGCTGTGCAAACCATGGTCCATGATCCCGGTTTTTATGTTGGGTGTGCTGGTGGCTGTGGTCAAGCTGGCCGGCATGGCTTCCCTGGAGCCCGAAGCGGGCTTGTGGGCATTTGCCGTACTTACCTTTTTATTGACTTTCCTGAATAAACTCAATTCCCGAAAAATCTGGCAGCTGGCGCAAGAGCAAGGAGTGGCCAATGACTTGCCGGCTAATCGGCAAGCGGGGCAATACGTACTTGACTGTGAGGTATGCTCACAGGTTACCATGAGTCACCAAACTACAGGACGTTGCAACCGCTGCAATGCCAGCGTGCATTATCGTAAACCCAAACATAAATCCCGAACCCTTGCCTTGCTGGCAGCAGCAATTGTATTTTATGTGCCGGCCAACCTGTATCCGGTCATGTTTATTGATGCCTTACTAGGCTCTAGCGAGCATACAATTCTGGGCGGTGTGCTTCAACTTTGGCAGTTGGGATCATGGGACCTTGCATTAATAGTGTTTGTGGCCAGCATCGTGATTCCCATTAGTAAAATTGTTATTATGCTGGTTTTATACTTCAATGATAAATCAGGCAGTCATGCCATCCAGCAACAGCATACCCGGCTTTACCAAATTGTGGAATATATTGCGCAATGGTCTATGCTGGATGTTTTTGTGGTTATATTGCTGGCTGCGCTGGCCAATTTTGGCAACCTGATGAGTGTCATGCCCGGGCACGGAGCAACCGCTTTTGGACTGGTGGTGGTCTTTACCATGCTGTCCGCCCAAAGTTTTGATATCAGGGAAGGGTGGGACTGTGTTGATGATGGTGTTGAGCAGGACGATTTCGAGCCGGCAGAAACAGCACCCACATTTCAATGACGCGGTTTGGGCCAACTTGCCGGTTTATTCACGGTGTTAATTTATGTGGAAAATAAAAAATGTCTGAGTCTGAAGACAAGCAATTACACCCGCAAGAAACGAATGATTCATTAGCGGAAAATGGGGTAAGTCCCCCCATTGTCAAAGAACCGCTCGTTAGCCAAAAGAAAGGGAAAAATATCTCATGGATCTGGCTGGTGCCTTTTATAGCTGCTATCGTTGGCTTGTCATTGCTGGTCCGGGACTATATGGAGCAGGGGCCGGAAGCCAGCATCATTTTCCAAACGGCCGAAGGGCTGGAAGTTGGAAAAACACAGGTTCGTTACAAGGATGTGGTGATTGGGCATGTGAATAAAATTGGCCTTACACAAGACAGGAATGAAGTACAGGTTAATATCAGTCTTTCCAAGGAAAGCGAATTCCTGATGCAGGAAGGAACCCGTTTCTGGGTGGTCAGGCCCCGCCTTACCGTTAGCGGGGTATCCGGTTTGGGAACGCTGGTGTCGGGGGCGTATATTGGTGTTGATATACCCGATGACTATGACAAAGAGCCGGTTTATACGGATGATTTTATTGGTTTGGAACACCCCCCTGAAATTTCAAGCAATCGGCCAGGCAAAAAATTTGTGCTAAATGCCAGAAATCTGGGGTCACTGGATTTGGGTTCTCCGGTGTATTATCGACGCATTCCAGTGGGGCAGGTCATTAATTATCAACTTGGAAAAGATGGTCAGGCTGTTGATATACTTGTATTTATTGATTCCCCTTATGATAAATTCGTGACGGAAAATAGCCGTTTCTGGAATGCCAGTGGTCTGGATTTTTCACTGGGCGCCAGTGGCCTGAATTTCAAAACCCAATCGCTGGTTTCGTTGTTAACGGGTGGCGTGGCTTTTGCCGATCCACCTGGCAGGTATGGGCAGGAAACCAGGTTGGCCCAGGCAAATTCTGTTTTTGTACTTGAAACTACCGAAGAAAGGGCCATGTCCGATCCGCATGGCCAGGCCTATCCGGTGCGCATGAAATTCAGCAATTCGGTACGGGGCCTGCAGGCAGGCGCCCCGCTTGATTTTAAGGGTATCAATCTGGGAGAGGTAAGTGCCATTAGCCTAGAGTATGATTCAAAAAGCAAGGAAAGCTTTGCGGTGGTGGATGCTATTGTTTATGAAAGCCGGTTGGGTGTTGTGCTAAATAGTAAAAATCAGTCTGGTAGTCGCGTAAATGAGATCGGGATTAATAAAATAAAAGAATTTTTTGCCAGTGGTTTAAGGGGGCAATTGCGTTTTGCCAATATTTTTACCGGTCAACTGTATGTGGCGCTTGATTATTTTCCAGATGAGCCGCCTTTGCCAAAACCGGACTTGTCGCAAGACCCGTTCATGATTCCCACGGTGGGTGGCAGCTTTGACCAAATTCAGGATAACCTGAATCAGGTTATTCGCAAGCTCAAGGACCTTCCCCTGGATTCAATTGGTGAATCACTGGATAGTGCCTTGCAAGGGGTGGCTGGGCTGGTTAACAATCTGGACAGCAAAACCATGCCTGAAATAAACAAAGCCCTGCGTCAGGCAAGCCGTTCATTGAACGGGGCTGATAAACTGGTCAACAACATGGATGACACCTTGCGTCCCGATGGTGCGTTAATGTCTGAAATTAACATTATGCTCAGGGAGTTGACACGTACCTTGAGGTCATTTCGTGCAATCAGTGATTTTCTGCAGGCAGAGCCCTCTTCAATTATCAGGGGCCGGCAGAAAGATCAAATACCGTTTATGAAATAGGTCATCATGAAAATTACACAACAACAATATGCTATTTTGAAAAGAATTTGTTATTCTTTGTGCATTGGTATTGTTATTTGGTTAATTGTGGGCTGCGCTTCAGCACCGCCCGTCAGGTATTATTCACTACAACCGCAAATGCAGTCTTCTGCTGTTACGGGTAATACGCCCATAGGACTGCAAATTGCTTTGCCGCAAATTCCCGAGTCAGTAGACAAACTCCAATTAATGGTGCGCGCTCCTGCCGAGCCACAGGTAATTTATGCCCTGAATGCCGCGCGTTGGGCGGGCTCCCTGTCTGACGAAATTGGCCAGTCCCTGTCATTTTATCTGGCTGGCCAACTGGGTGCCATTAATGTGCAAAACCTGCCTGTTGTGCCGGGTTCGTTGCCTGTGTGGCGCGTTCAAACCAATGTGCAGCAGTTTGAGCTGATGCCCGGCCATAGCGCACTGCTTGATGTAGTATGGACGCTTAAGCCGCCAGCTGGCACCAGCGCCTCATGGATTTGCCAAACACGAATCAGTGTTCCGGTTATTCAAAAAGAGGTCGCTTCTGTAGTAAGTGGGCAGCAGCAGGCGATTCGTTTGCTGGGTAATGAGATAGCCAAAAAAATTAATCCTGGTGTGATGGCGGTCGATAATACAGTACAGGCTTCGGTGCAAACCCGTTCTTGTCGCCAGTCGTAAACAAAGGGGCATCAAAGCCCCGTACACCAGCAATTTGTAAAACTTAGGATAATATTTGTAATGAAGAAGAAAATTCTATTCTCTGGAATAATGCTTGCCTTTACCGCTGCCAGCCAGGCTGAAGTGGTGGTGGGGGTTGATGTATCAGCAACCGGTCCTGCTGCTGCCATTGGCATTCAGTCCCAAAACGCCATGACGCTATGGCCAGAAACACTGGGCGGAGAAAAAGCTAAATATATTATTCTTGATGATGGTACCGATGTGAGCAAGGCGGTAAGAAATGTGCGCAAGCTGACTTCGGAAGACAACGTGGATATTATTATTGGCCCTAATACAACGGCGGCCACCCTGGCTTTGCTGGATGTCCTGAAAGAAACCCAAACTCCCCTGATCGCATTGGCGGCCTCCAGTTCTATTGTAGAGCCCGCCGATGACCCTGGCCGTCGCTGGGTGTTCAAAATGCCCCAGAATGATGGCCTGATGGCCGATGTCCTGATTGATGAAATGGTTAAGAAAGGACATAAAACCGTTGGTTTTATCGGTTTTGCCGACTCTTATGGTGAAAACTGGTGGAAAGAGTTTACCTCGCGCCTTGATGGCCGGCTTGAAGTCGTTGCCCGCGAATCTTTTCAGCGGACTGATTCATCGGTGGTTGGCCAGGCCCTGAAGCTGATTTCCGCCAAACCCGATGCCATTTTGGTGGCGGGTGCCGGCACGCCCGCCGTATTGCCCGAAAAAACCCTGAAAGACCGAGGCTACAAGAACCCGATTTACCAAACCCATGGTATTGGCACGCTTGAGTTTCTGCAGGTGGGGGGCAAGTCTGTTGAAGGAACGCTGTTTCCAACCGGCCCGGGCGTGGTTGCCCGTGGCTTGCCAGACAGTAATCCGGTTAAAGACGTTGCCATGGACTTTACCGAGCGCTATGAAGCCAAATATGGCCCGAATACGGCTACCCAGTTTGCCGGTGATGCCTGGGGTGCCTGGATTGTGGCCGACAAGGCGGTGTCACGGGTAATTAAAAAGGGCATCAAGCCAGGAACGGTTGAATTCAGGAACGCGCTGCGTGATGAAATTGAAAACACCAAAGACCTGATTGTTCCCAATGGTGTGTTAAATATTACCCCTCATGATCACCAGGGTTTTGATGCCCGTGCCGCGGTAATGGGTACCATTAAAGATGGCAAATTTGTGTATGCCGGTGAACAATAATACGGGCTGTATGGCTCAGTGATTAAAACAGCTTTGGCTGCTTGTCAGTGAGCCAGTTTTGTGGCCGATTAGTTAATGGTAGCACCTGAAATTTCAACAATTTCCTTGTACTTTTTATGCTCTGAATTGACGAAATCGGCAAATTCCTGTGCAGTACCGGGTTTGGTATCAGAACCCATGGTTTTAAGCTGCTTTTGCACGGCCGGGTCATTCATGGCATTGCTATAGGCTGTGTTCAGCTTGTTAATAACCGGCTCGGGTGTGCCACCGGTAGCAAATACACCAAACCAGGTACCAATATCAAAGTCTTTAATGCCAGCCGCTTCCATAGTCGGGGTGTCTGGCAGAAAAGGCGTAGCCTCTTTGGTGGTAACGGCCAAGGCTTTAACCTGCCCTTCAGTAATCAGGGGCAATGATGAGGCCAGGTTGTCAAACATGAACTGGGTCTGGTTGGACAATAAAGACAGTTTTGCCGGATTGGCACCGCCATAAGGCACGTGTACGGCGTCAATACCGGTACGGGCTTTCATGAGTTCACCGGCCAGGTGACCGGCGCTGCCACTGCCACCAGAGGCGTAGTTAAGCTTGCCTACATTATTGTTGGCATAGTCAATTAAGTCTTGCAGGGTATTGATGTTGTTGGCTTCGGCAAAGTCTTTATTTACGATTAACACATTAGGTACCGACGAAACCATAATGACCGGTGCGAAATCCTTGATGGGGTCAAACGTAATGTTTTTATATAACCATGGGTTAATGGCCTGGATAGCCACGGCACCCATGACCAGCGTATAGCCATCGGGCTGGGCCTTGGCGACCGAAGCAGCACCAATATTGCCACCGGCACCGGCTTTGTTCTCGACAATAACGGTTTGCTTGAGTTCTTGCTGCACCTTTTCACCCAAGAGACGGGCGATAGTGTCAAGCGGGCCGCCGGCGGCATAAGGAACCACAAAATTAATGGGTTTTTCGGGCCAGGCGGTGGTGGTATCCTGAGCCATGGCCAGGGTGGAACCCAGTAAGCCAGAGGCCAGCAGGGCACCTGTGCTTTTCAAAATCATTCTGCGTGTTAGTGTCATTATTAAGTCCTTGTAAAAAAATTAACGGCGGCCGGTACTGCCAAAACCATCGGTGCCGCGATCACTGTCTTCAAACTCATCGACAATATTGAATTCTACTTGCTGGACAGGCACCACCACTAATTGGGCAATGCGCTCCATGGGAGAAATAATAAAATTGGTTTGGCCACGATTCCAGGTTGAAACCATGAGTTGTCCCTGGTAGTCGGAATCAATAAGGCCAACCAGATTGCCAAGCACGATACCATGTTTATGGCCAAGCCCCGAGCGTGGCAAAATAACGGCCGCGTAGTTTGGGTTATTGATATGTATGGATAAGCCCGTGGGGATCAAGGTGGTTTGGCCTGGTTCCAGGGTAATGGCTTCATCAAGACAGGCACGCAGATCAAGGCCGGCAGAACCACCGGTTGCGTAGGCGGGTAACTGTGAACGGATGCGTTCATCAAGGATTTTCAGGTCTATTTTCATTTTTTCTGTTAGATTTAGTGGATTTGAAAACGGATGCCATGAACCGGAACAGGGCAATGGCAACAATGATAAGGAATACAATTGCCCCTTGACCATCGGACTTGGCAAGAATGGAGCCCAGAAAAACCACCAGAAAAATCAGGAAGAAAAATCTTCTGATATTTTTATTGAAAGCAGAGGCTGTGTAGGTGACTGAATGCTTTCTATCCGCTGTTTTTCTGGTGGGCGGCAAGGTATAAGTTGTGGGGTTTACCGGCGTATCTGACGAGAAATCCTCATCATCGGGGAAATTGCCAGTGTCATTCTGGAAAATGTCATCAGCCTTGTTTTGTGTGGCGGAAGACATGGAAGATTGCTTTACCAGCGCTTCAATGTAGGAGACGTAGTCTCCATTTTTGGGGCTATCATAGCTTTTCAACATGATGCTTCCTTTACCTTGTTAATAAGAACTATTTGTTTGGGTTCTTCCTTTTTTTTGTTTTTTCAGGTGGTTTTTTCATGAGTGAATAAACCAGCCAAACACCGGCAACCACTGATAATAGTGTACCAATTAACAAAGTGGTTCCACCGCCAGCACCATGAGAGTCTGAAATGGCCTCGGCACCTTTGGCGCCCAGATACCCCGGCATGACCATAATTGGCATCCAGATGATGGCAGAGGTAATATTGGCGATTTGAAATCGTAGATGCGACATGTTCATGATGCCTGCAACCGCAGGGATCGTAGATCGTATGGGCCCCATGAAGCGACCCAGAAAAACCGATAAGACGCCATATTTATAAAAAAACAGTCTTGTACGGGCAATCATTTTCCGGTGCTGGTTCAGGGGCCACTTACGGGTGATATCCATGCCAAACCAGCGTCCGATCCAGTAGGAAAGGGCGTCACCCAATATGGCACCGGCTATTCCCCAGATCATGATGGGCCAGGGTGATAGCACCTCTGAACCGATTAAGGTGCCGGTTGCCAGCAAGATGGCTGTGGCCGGAATGACCAGGCCAATAATAAGCATGGATTCGCCAAAGGTAAGCAAGGCAATAATGGGGCCTGCCCAAAGCTGATGATCTTGGATAAAAGTAATAATTTGATGAAGCAGCTGATCCATGAAAGTTTACCGGTTGATCCTGAAAAGGGGCATTTATGCTGATAGTTTCAGGGCAATATGTTTAACCAACTGGCGTGAAGCAGCCAGTTTGGGCAGGGTAGGCAGTTGTTGATGGCCGCTTTCTTCAAACAGAACCATAGTGGTGGAATCGGCATCCATGACATCCTGCGCCAGATTGCCTACCAGCAAGGGTATGTTTTTACGTTGTCGTTTGTTTTCGGCATATTCCAGCAGGTTTTCGGTTTCTGCCGCAAAACCCACACACCATGGGCCATTTTCAAGGGCGGCAACCAAGGCAAGAATGTCCGGGTTAGGGGCAAATTCAAGATCCATACCGGTATTGTCGGTTTTCTTGATTTTGTTTTCCTGGAAGTTGCTGACATGCCAGTCGGCAACAGCGGCGACCGAGATGAAGATATCGGCATCATGGGCATGTTGCATAACCTGTTCATGCATTTGCCGGGCGGTGGTAACGGATATGCGCTGCACATCATAGGGAGATTCAAGCGCGGTTGGGCCGGAAACCAGGATAACCCGCGCACCGGCTTCGCGTGCCGCACGGGCAATGGCGTAACCCATTTTGCCCGATGAGCGATTGGTAATCATGCGAACCGGATCAATGGGCTCGGCCGTGGGGCCAGCGGTAATTAACACGCATTTGCCACGTAACAGCTTTTCCTGAAAAAACGAGATGGTTTCATTCACGATTTCATGGGGTTCAAGCATACGACCACTGCCGGTTTCGCCGCAAGCCTGTGAGCCACTGCCTGGCCCCCAAACAGTGGTATTGTCGTGTAACAACTGCTGTATGTTGCGCTGGGTTGCCGGGTGCGCCCACATTTCCCGATTCATGGCTGGCACCACAATAAGGGGGCAATTGCCTTTAGCCAGACACAGGGTGGAAAGCAGGTCATCGGCCAGGCCATGACTGAGTTTTGCAATGAAGTTTGCACTGGCCGGTACGATAATAATGGCATCGGCCTGGCGGCTTAAATTAATATGCGCCATGCTGTTGGCCATGCGGGCGTCCAGCGTTTCGGTATAGACCGGATTTCCCGACAGGGCCTGAAAGGTGGTGGGGGTGACGAATTGCGTAGCGGCATCAGTCATGACCACGGTAATATGGGCACCGTGATCTATTAACCGGCGGGTAAGCTCTGCCGCCTTGTAGCAGGCAATGCCACCTGTAATACCCAATACGATGCGTTTGCCGGAAAGGTCTGGATTCATGCTTGCTCTTGTTTGGTACGACGAATACGAAGGATCTCATCAAGAATGATAAAGATGGCTCCTATGGTAATACAAATATCCGCGACATTGAAGGCGGGAAAATAGGCATTACCCCAATAAAACAGAAGAAAATCAATAACATGTCCGTAGGCGACACGATCGATGACATTGCCCAGCGCACCGGCCATGATAAGGGTAAGGGAAAAACAAAAGAACGTTTGTGCTTTATGCTTTTTTAACAAATACAGAATAAACCCGGTCGCGCCCAGCCCCAGAACCAGGAAGAACCAACGTTGCCAGCCACCGCCATCGGCAAACAGGCTGAAAGCAGCGCCCTGATTGTAAACCAGAATGAAATCAAAGAAAGGCAGAATATTCAGCCTTTCCAGATAAGCAAAGCTATGTTCAAAATACAGCTTGGTGGCCTGGTCAAGGGCAATCAGGAAAAGCGCACAGGCAACCCAGATGCCATAGGCAACGGGCTGCCTGCTGTTATGCGGGTCAGGCATATTCACGGGCCTCGCCATCACCATGCAGGTTGTCAACACAGCGGGAACAAATTCCAGGGTGTTCCGGGTGGCTGTTTACATCTTCACGGTAGTGCCAGCAACGCTCACACTTCTCATGCTCGGACGGTGCGATTTCAAAACGGAGATCTCCGTTTGCTGCATGCACGGTTGCCCGGGAAACAATAAAAATGAAGCGCAGGTCATTGTTCAGGCTTTGCAGCCAGGCCAGGTCTTGGCCGCTTGCGTAAATATCTACCTCGGCCTGCAGGGCGGAGCCAATCTGGCCGGCACTGCGCAAGTCTTCAAGCTGTTTATTCAGGTCGGCCCTGATTTCCAGCAGGCGAGACCATTTGGCGTTTAATGAATCACTGTCTGCCGGTACTGGAATATCATGGTAAACCTCGGTAAAGATGGTCATGCCATTAGCCAGGTCGGTGTTTTTCAGGGTGGATTCGCGCAGAATCGCCCAGGCTTCTTCTGCCGTAAACGACAGGATGGGCGCCATTAGTTTAAGCAGGCTGTAGGTAATATGCAACAGGGCGGTTTGTGCAGAACGACGCGCCAGACTGTCTTTGCCGCTGGTGTATAAACGGTCTTTCAGGGTATCCAGGTAAAATGCACCCAGGTCTTCCGAGCAGAAAGTTTGCAACCTTGCCACGGCTGGGTGAAAATTAAGCGCTTGGTAATTCGCCAGTACCTCGTCTTGCATGGATTTGGTAAATGCCAGTGCATAGCGGTCTACCTCAAACATTTGCGCAAGGCTGACTTGATCTTTGGCGGCGTCAAAATCATTCAGGTTGCCTAGCAGGAAGCACAGGGTATTGCGAATGCGTCGGTAGCTTTCGACTACGCGCTTGAGAATCTGGTCAGAGATGGACAGTTCTCCGGAATAGTCGGTGGCGGCTGTCCACAGGCGGATGATTTCAGCACCTAAAGAGTCAGACACCTTTTGTGGGGCAATCACGTTACCGACTGATTTACTCATCTTGCGGCCCTGGCCATCGACCACAAAGCCATGGGTTAACAAGCCCTTGTAGGGGGGCTGGCCAAACATCATTGAAGATGTTAGCAAGGAAGAGTGGAACCAGCCACGGTGCTGGTCGGAACCTTCAAGATATAAGTCAGCCGGCCAGCGCAGGGTGTCTGCGTGAGAGCCATTGCAAATGTGATTTTTGCCACCCATGACGGTAAAGTGCGTGGTGCCCGAGTCAAACCAGACATCAAGGGTGTCACGGTTTTTTTCGTATTGGTCGGCTTCTTCACCCAGCAGTTCTTTGGGGTCCAGCGATTGCCAGGCTTCAATACCTTCTTTTTCTACCCGTTGGGCAACCAGCTCCAGCAACTCAACCGTGCGTGGATGGAGCTCACCGGTTTCTTTATGGACGAAGAAGGCCATGGGAACACCCCATTGACGCTGGCGTGACAAGGTCCAGTCGGGACGATTGGCAATCATGGCGTGCAAACGTGCACGACCCCATGCCGGATAAAAACTGGTGGCTTCAACACCGGCCAGGGCCTTTTCACGCAGGGTGGCCGAGCCATCGTTGGGCTGGCGGTCCATGCCGGCAAACCATTGGCTGGTGGCGCGGTAAATAACCGGGGTTTTGTGGCGCCAGCAATGCATATAACTGTGCTTCAGGGGCTCGACTTTAATGAGTGTGCCGGCCTGTTTCATGGTTTCTACAATTTTGGGGTTGGCATCCCAAATGGACAGGCCGCCAAACAATGGCAGGCTGTTGGCGTATTTGCCATCACCCATCACGGGGCTGATGAAGTCATCGTCTTTAATGCCATTGATTTTGCATGAATTGAAGTCATCAATACCATACGCGGGGGAAGAGTGAACAATGCCGGTACCGGCATCAACGGTGACATAGTCGCCCAGATAAACGGGAGACAGACGGTCATAACCGGCATCGGCCTGGTACAGGGGGTGATGGAAAGCAATGTGATCAAGTGCTGCACCCAGGCAGCGGGCTTCAATGGTGCCCTCCAGTTCCCAGGTGGCAAGGCAGGCTTCTACGCGGTCTGTGGCCAGTAGCAGTAACGGGCCTGTAGGTAGGGATGGCGTTACACGTACCAGCGAATATTCAAGTTCGGGGTGGATATTAAGCGCCATGTTGGACGGAATCGTCCAGGGCGTGGTGGTCCAGATGACCACGGCGCCATCGTCGATATGGTCAAGATTGAAGGCTTTGGCCAGTTTGTCTTTTTCAGCAAATGGGAAAGCGACATCAATGGCCGGGTCTTTGCGATCCTGGTATTCAACCTCGGCCTCGGCCAGGGCCGAACCGCAGTCAAAACACCAGTTGACCGGTTTGAGTCCGCGGAAAATATAACCTTTGTCCAGAATGTCAGCCAGGGCACGGATTTCATTGGCCTCGTTGGCGAAATTCATGGTCAGGTAGGGGTTGTCCCATTCACCCAGTACCCCCAGCCGTTTGAAGTCTTTGCGTTGACGGTCTATTTGTTCGTAGGCATAGGCACGGGCCTTGGCCTGCACCTCGGCCACGGGCAGGTGTTTGCCGAATTTTTTCTCTATCTGGATTTCGATGGGCATGCCGTGACAGTCCCAGCCAGGCACGTAGGGGGCATCGTAGCCCGCCATGTTGCGGCTTTTGAGAATGATGTCCTTGAGGATTTTATTAACCGCGTGGCCAATGTGAATGTCACCGTTTGCATACGGCGGGCCATCATGCAAAATAAACGTTGGCCGGCCTTTGCTGGCTTTGCGAATAGCTTCGTAAACTTTATTTTCTTCCCACTGTTTAACCCATTCAGGTTCGCGTTTGGGCAGGTTGCCACGCATAGGGAAAGGAGTTTCGGGCAAATTTAAAGTGTTTTTATAGTCCATGGACAGCAAAATAGTTACGAGCGATGCGCTCATCGTTGCGGATGGCATCGATCATTGTGGGTAAATTGGGAAATTTTTCTTCATCCCGCACGTAGTGCAGGAATGCGACAGTAATAAGTTTACCGTATGCGGCTACGGTTTTATCCAGAATATGTACTTCGAGCAATACTTTGCCATCGGATTCAACGGTGGGTCGTACGCCCAGGCTGGCAATTCCCGGAAGGGTTTGCCCGTCCAGACCTTTGACAGCAACAACGTAAATGCCCGAACGCAAGGCGCAACGTGGCATGGCACGCAGGTTCAGGGTTGGGTAACCAATCGTGCGGCCCAATTTTTTTCCGTGAATCACATGGCCACTGATTTCGTAGGGCCGTCCCAGATAACTGTTGGCGCGATCAAGATCGCCAAAGGCAAGTGCATTGCGCAGTTCGGTACTTGAATAGCGCTGGTTGTTCTTGTCCAGGACGTCTTCAAGTGTTTCCACTTCAAAACCAAAGTGTGAGGCGGCATCGCGCAAAAGTGCAATATCACCGACGCGTTTCTTGCCAAAACGAAAATCGACACCGACATACAACCATTTGGTTTTCAGTCGACGTACCAGGATATCCTCAATGAATTGCTCTGCACCAAGGGTGGCAAATTGCTGATTGAATCGGTTCAGGAAAACCTGCTCTATACCGGCATTGGCCAGGGCGGCCATTTTGTCACGCAGTGATGAAATCCGGGTGGGTGCCAGTTCGGGGCGCTGTTCAAGGAAGGCAAAATATTCCCTGGGGTGTGGTAAAAATGTCATGACCGATGGGGCCAGATTTTTTTCTTTTGCCACCTGGACAACGCGCGCGAGCAGACGCTGGTGTCCTAAATGGACCCCATCGAAGTTGCCGATAGTTAATGCGCTTGCCCGTTGTTGGGAAGCGGGGAAAGCATTACGATAAAGATTAATAGTATTTTTCACGAATAACAGTTTACAATTTTACGCTTCATTAAGAAGGAAGTTATGCTGTGACTGTTGTAAATCAATCACCCAAACGTTTTGTTCTGCTGATTTCGGGCCGGGGCTCGAATATGCAGGCTATTGTTAATATGGCCAAAAACCGGCCAGACATCCATGTTGCGGCTGTTATTTCCCACTCAAGGAATAGCAAGGGTCTTGAATGGGCTAAAGAGCAGGGTATTAATGTACACGAAATCCTGAACAAGGATTATGATTCGCGCGATGCATTCGATCAAGCCCTGCAGGAAGTTATTGATGCCCATCGTCCCGACTATGTATTGCTGGCCGGTTTCATGCGCATTCTGACCGAAAAATTCGTGCATCATTACCATGGTCGGCTTATTAATATTCATCCTTCCCTGTTGCCAGCCTTTCCCGGATTGGATACGCACCAGCAGGCGCTGGATGCAGGTGTGATGCTGCATGGCTGCACCATTCATTTTGTCACACCGGTGCTGGATCATGGTCCCATCATTGCACAGGCGGCCGTGCCCGTGCTTAAAACCGATACCGCCGATGCGCTGGCGCAACGGGTACTGGGTATGGAGCACATAATGTTTCCAGCCGTTGTGGGCTATTTGGCAGAAGATATTGTAAAACTGGGCGATAATGGCAAGGTTGTTTATAAACGTGAAGTGCCTTCACTGTTCATGTTTTCAGAAAAAGGATAATTAAAATGAGATCAAGTGCCACCTCACGCAGCCGGCAGGGTTCTGCCGGCAGAAGAAAAGGCCCTGAAAAGCCTGTTGTCAAAGCCCCGGTTTATGCCGTACGCATAGAGCAGGTTAAAACCGTTTTTGCCGAAGTGCAAAAATGGAAATTTCCGGCTGATGCGGTATTGTCTGCCTGGTTCCGGATGAACAAGTCATTGGGCAGTCGTGATCGTGCCGAAGTGGCCGAGGCTGTTTTTGATATTTTGCGTAACTTGCGCCGTTACCGGCAATTTGCCGAAAGTGGCGTTGGTTCATCGTTGCAACGTTTAGCTATTCTGGGGCTGTCTTCAACCCTGGGGCACGACGCCATCCGGGCTGTCCTTACCGACGATGAAAATGCCTGGCTTGAGCATTTGCAAACCATAGATCAGAGTGCTTTGTCGCCCGCTGTTCGGGGCAGCCTGCCTGATTGGTTATATGAGTACTTCAGCAAGCTTGACAATGTCGAGTCCCTGATTGCCGCCCTTAATGAAAAAGCGCCGCTTGATTTGCGCGTTAATAGTTTCAAAACCGATCGTGAAACGGTACTGGCCGCTTTCAAAGATTCACCGGCAGAGCCGTTCGAGCCGCAGCCCACCCCGTATTCCCCATGGGGTATACGCCTGAAAGGAAAACCGGCCATTAATCGCTGGCCTTTGTTTGAAAACGGCTCACTCGAAGTGCAGGATGAAGGTAGCCAAATCCTGGGGATGCTGGTTAGCCCGCGTCGGGGCGAGATGGTGATCGATTTTTGTGCGGGGGCGGGTGGTAAAACCCTCTTGTTGGGGGCGCTTATGCGTTCAACCGGTCGCCTTTACGCTTTTGATGTGTCAGCGGGGCGTCTGGCAAAAGCCAAGCCACGCGTTGCCCGCAGTGGACTGTCCAATGTTACCCCAGTTGTGATTACCAGTGAAAACGATGCGCGCGTTAAACGTTTGGCTGGCAAGGCGCACCGTGTGCTGGTAGATGCACCGTGTACCGGGATGGGTACTTTGCGTCGCAACCCAGACCTGAAGTGGCGGCAGTCACCCAAAGATGTGGCTGAATTGACGGCCATGCAGGCAAGTATTTTGGCCAGCGCTTCGCGTTGCGTTGCGCCCGGTGGACGCCTGGTTTATTCAACCTGCAGTGTTCTGCCCGAGGAAAACGAGCAGCAGATTGAGCGGTTCTTGCAAAATCACCCGGACTTTACGCTGCTTCATGTGAATGAGGTGCTGGGAGATCGTTGCCCCAATCTGGTCATGGAAAATGAATACCTTCACCTGCGTCCGGATGTTCACGGTACAGACGGCTTTTTTGCTGCAGTGCTTGAACGCCGGAAAAAAGACGAGGTAGCTGTAAAAAAAGAGGCCGCTGAAAAGGTTTCTGTTGCGAAAGCGTCAAGCGAAGATGTGGCGGCTGTTTCTAATAAAACGGCCGAAACGGAAGAAGCTGTGGCAAGTAGTGAAATTGCAAAAACGGTAACCGAAGCAACCAAAGTAACCGAAGCAACCGCACCAGAAGCCACTGAAACCGAAGTTGCTGAAACCGAAGCAACTGAAACAATAAGCGCAAACAAAGACAAGTCTGTAAAAGATAAGCGGTCGTCGTAAGTAATTTAAAATGGCTGATTTCCATCTCGACAGAATGGGAATTAGTCATTTTTTTGCGTTGCATTTATAAACATGCCATAATGATTTATTAATCAAATCAATCTGTTATTAAGTTTTTTAATTCTTTTAATAGATTTGTACAATCATATTTTTTTTTCAGCATGATGGTAATCATCTGAAGCAAGTAAACAGGGCTGGAACAGAACTTTTTTTCTGTATGTCATTCCAATCCTGAACACTGAAGCAAACGTTTTTAGGAGACCTGGTAAGGTTTATGGATAATATTCTTAATTTTGTGGCGGGTGGTTTATTGCAACTGTCCTGGTGGCAAGTTATTCTTGTCACGCTGGTTCTTACGCATATCACCATTGTTGCAGTCACTGTTTTTCTGCATCGCAGCCAGACTCATCGTGGTCTGGATCTTCATCCCATTATTTCTCATTTTTTCCGCTTGTGGTTGTGGCTTACCACCGGTATGGTTACCAAGGAATGGGTGGCCATTCATCGCAAACACCATGCAAAATGCGAGAAAGAAGGTGATCCGCATTCGCCTGTTGTGTATGGCATAGAAAAAGTAATGTGGCAAGGGGCAGAACTGTACCGTGAAGAATCTGCCAATGAGGAAACCCTCAAACGTTACGGTCACGGAACCCCCGATGACTGGCTTGAGCGTAATATCTACACTCGTCATTCCGGCTTGGGTATTATTTTGACCTTGATTGTAGACGTGTTGTTGTTTGGGGCTGCCGGTTTGGCAGTCTGGGCCGTGCAAATGGCCTGGATCCCATTCTGGGCGGCCGGTGTGGTAAACGGCCTGGGCCACTATATTGGTTATCGCAATTTTTCCAGCCCGGATACCAGCACAAACCTGTTCCCGATTGGCATTATTATTGGGGGCGAAGAGCTGCACAATAACCACCATGCTTATGGTACATCGGCCAAGTTTTCCAGCAAGTGGTATGAGTTTGACATTGGCTGGCTGTATATCAAGCTAATGAGTTATGTGGGCCTGGCTAAAGTGCGTAAAGTGGCCCCTAAATTAAAACTTGAACAAAAGCCTGATCTGGTCACTGAAAAAACCCTGCAAGGCGTGATCACTCACCGTTATGAAATCATGACCCGCTATGCGGATTTGCTTAAACAGGCGGCCCAGGCAGAAATTGAGCGCCTTAAAGGTGTCAAGGACAGCCTTAGTATCCAGCAGGCAGCCTTGCTGAAATCGGTTGCCGATCGCATTACCCAGGCAGAGCAGTCCCTGAAGCCAACTGAAAAAGAAGAGCTTGAGAGTGCGCTGTCCCAGAATAAAGTCCTGGCAACCCTGGTGACTATGCGTGATGATCTTACGCGTGTTTGGGCAAGCTCTACGGCAAGCAGTGAACAACTGTTGCAAGACTTGCAGGCCTGGTGTCAGCAAGCCCAGCAAAGTGGTATTCAGGGTCTTGAGCAATTCGCATTGCGCCTGAAACGTTACGCGGCATGATTGATCAGCTCAATCCCGAACAGCGTACTGCGGTAACGTCATCAGCGCGGTACGCGCTGGTTCTGGCAGGCGCCGGAAGTGGTAAAACCAAGGTTCTCACTACGCGCATGGCCTGGCTCATTCAAACGGGCCAGGTTTCACCTTATGGCTTGCTGGCTGTCACATTTACCAATAAAGCAGCCAAAGAAATGCTTGCCCGTTTAACGGGCATGTTGCCCATTGATGCCCGGGGCATGTGGATAGGCACTTTTCATGGCTTGTGCAACCGCCTTTTGCGTACCCATTACCGTGATGCCGGCTTGCCCCAGGGGTTTCAAATTCTTGATACGGCAGACCAGCTGTCGGCCATCAAACGCCTGATTAAAACCGGCAATATCGATGATGAGAAATTTCCGGCCAAAGAGATGCAGCGTTTTATCAATGCGGCCAAGGAAAAGGGCGAGCGTCCTGAAACCATGGAAGTATGGGATGCGCATCGCCAGCGGGTGGTGGATATTTATCAGCTCTACCAGGAACAATGCCAGCGTGAAGGGGTGGTTGATTTTGCCGAACTGCTGTTGCGTGCCTATGAATTGCTGGCCAGAAAT
This sequence comes from Advenella sp., assembly GCA_034006805.1. GTDB lineage: Bacteria > Pseudomonadota > Gammaproteobacteria > Burkholderiales > Burkholderiaceae_B > Advenella. Next base: position 1,074 of record JAVESC010000041.1, on the reverse strand, counting down.
GCCCCGGTTCGTGAACACTACCAGCGCCGTTTCAGGCATATCCTGGTAGACGAATTTCAGGATACCAATGACCTGCAGTACAAGTGGCTTTGCCTGCTTGCCGGTCAAGAGGCCTCAATGTTTGCCGTGGGTGATGATGACCAGTCCATCTACGCATTTCGTGGTGCCAATGTGGGTAATATGACCGCTTTCGAGCGTGATTACGCCAAAGGCAATATTATCCGGCTTGAGCAAAACTACCGTTCTTATGGCAATATCCTGGATGCGGCCAATGCCTTGATTGAACATAACAATGATCGCATGGGTAAAAACCTGTGGACCGACCGTGGTGCCGGTGAACCCTTGCGCATCATAGAGCAACCCACCGATTTGCAAGAATCGCAATGGCTGATGGAAGAGATCAAGGCACTGCTTAATGACGGGCGGGCAAGACGTGATATTGCCATCCTGTATCGCAGCAACGCACAGTCGCGCACGATAGAGCATGCCCTGTTCTCAGCCCGGATTCCTTACAAGGTTTATGGTGGCCTGCGCTTTTTCGAGCGTCAGGAAATCAAGCATGTGCTGGCCTACCTGCGCCTGGTGGCCAATTTGGGTGACGATACCTCTTTCATGCGGGTGGTTAATTTTCCCACTCGTGGTATTGGTGCCCGTACCCTTGAAAACCTGACCGATGCCGCGCGTCAAATTGGTTGCAGCATGGCGCATGCCATTGGTGCGGTTTCAGGAAAAGGGGGTGGCAATCTTGCCTCGTTTGTGCAACTTATCAAGCAAATGGCCGAGGTGGGGCAAACCGTTACCTTACCCGAACTGGTGCAGCACGTTATTGAAATTTCAGGATTAAAAGAGCATTACGAAAAAGAGCGCGAGGGAGCGGAACGCCTTGAGAACTTAAGTGAGTTGATTAATGCGGCAACCGTGTTTTCTCTTGAAGAAAACTACGAGGGGATGCCCGCCAGCAAGGCGGTAGAACCCCCTGTTTCCGTTGATCCGGACATCATGTTTCCGGAAGCCATTTCCCCGCTGGCCGCGTTTTTATCTCATGCTTCACTGGAAGCTGGCGATAACCAGGCC
>JAVESC010000173.1:0-3553 GCA_034006805.1 Advenella sp. | reverse complement strand
CCTATGATATTGACGAAAAGGCATTAGCGCTGGCCCGTGCCATGGATGGCAAACTACTACTGGTCACCAATACGCAGGATCTGAAGGCGAGCGAAGTCATCGCCCGTTATAAATCCCTGGCCGATATCGAACGCGGATTCAAGATGCTCAAGTCAGATATCGAAATCGGACCAGTCTATCATCGCTTGCCCGATCGTATCCGGGCGCATGCGTATATCTGTTTTATCGCGTTGGTACTCGCGCGTGTCATGCGCGAACGGCTGTACCAGAATCCAGTGCCCGACATCTGCTCACCGGAACGAGCCTTGTCAATCTTACGCCGGATTCAGACGCATAAAGTCACCTTCGATGGTCAGGCACCCGTTACCGGCATCTCCGCCATTGATGCGGAACAAGCGGCTGTGTTAGCCAGCCTGAAGGTTAAAAAGCCGACCACTGATGTTGAATATGTGAATTTGTAATGGAGCGTTTATAACATAATCCTTTATAAATCAATAACTTAAAATTTTAACTGTCGAACTCGGGTTTCCACCGCGAATATCAAGGGGCTTGCTCAGGCAGCAAGAAATACCAATCGTGGTATTGACATGTCGAAAACTACTGAAAGTGAATTGAATGCAATTAACAATAACCTGAAATATATTCGTGAGCTGATTGTCTAATGGTCTGCTCTTATACAAAATCGTCAGCCCTGTGTTTTCGGGGCTGGCTTTTTCTTTTTATTAGGAGTCTCAATGTCAAAGTACGCCAATCTGTATGAGCACCTCAAAAAATCAGATAAAAATAGTGTAAAAATGTCATTTGCGGACATAGAGAAACTAATAGGATTCACTCTGCCTGAAAGTGCTTATAAATATAGAGCTTGGTGGAGCCCTTCTAAAACTCATACTGCTGCTAGTGGATGGGAGAGGTTGGGCTGGAAAGCATCCGTTAATATGGAAACGGAGGCAGTTTCTTTTTTTAGAAAAAATGAATTGGATGATTACCGTTCATTCTGGTGGGTGAATAGTGGAGCTTCGCATAAAAGCCAGATTTCTGGCGGATATATCTCTTGCCCTATTGTGAGAGAAAATGATACGCAAAGGCCAACATGGATAAATATCAAGTATGTTAAAAAAAATGATGTGATATTTTCTTATGTGCAGCAAGAAATTAAAGCTATAGGCATAGCACAAACAGATTGCTATGAAGCTAATATACCCGAAGAGTATAAAGAAATTTATGGAGAACGATGGGAAGTCCCAGTTGAATGGTTTGAATTGGAAAACAGCTTTAAACCAAAAGATTTTATTGAGCAGATATTACCATTATTACCTGAAAAAAATTCCCCATTAAGAACTCATTCAGATGACCCATCAAAAATAGGTAATGGGAATCAAGTTTATTTATGTAGCATATCGCCAGCTTTGGCTTCTCTTTTATATAAATTGGCTTATCACGAAGATGCAGATGTCATTGAAGAGATAGCAGCCAGTGAAATTGAAAAAGAAAATATCCCAAATACTGAAAAAGAATCTTTAATCAAATCACGTCTGGGTCAAGGTAAGTTTCGTGCTGAACTATTGAAAATCGAACCAAAGTGTAGGGTTACAGGTATTTCTGATGAGCGTTTTTTGCTTGCCAGCCATATAAAGCCTTGGGCAGTAGCTTCGAATTTTGAACGTTTGGACCCAAATAATGGTTTAATGTTGGCTCCACATATAGATGCCTTATTTGATAAGGGTTTAATTTCTTTTTCAGATGACGGAAAAATGCTTATCAAGGATCAGTCTATTGAAAATGTTTTATCAAGTTGGGGCGTTGATTATAAAAAGAAATTTGGCCGGTTTACCCAGGAGCAAGCAAATTATCTTGAGTATCATCGACGTGAGTTGTTTGATTTAAACTAGAATTTATTATTAAAAACTATAACTACGTGATTGCGTCGCATAATTGACTGGAAGGGCGTTTGTAGTGAACTGCCCCAAAAGTTGGACATTTATTCAAATTTTTGAGGGCAGTTCAAGTTCATATAATTTATAAAACAACTCTCGATTGTTCATTTTTACGGAAGTTGGCGTCAAGTACGTACTGGAATACTGGGGCAAGTGTAATTGTATTATCCATATTATAAATTGGTCCGTTAAGTACGGATGTAACTCCCGAAAAATTTGGAAGTACGTTACGGGAACTTGATAATGCCCAGTATTCCTGAGCTTGAGAGAGCAATCCATCGTCACTGACATCTAACTCAGATGAAAGCACTCCCCAACCGCTCTGACTTAGCAATGTAGCATATCGCTCGGCAGTCGCCATAACGGCGGATGGCATTACTTGTAAGGCGTAGCAGACACGAATAAAGGTCTCAAACTGTAAGGGGCTCGTTCCATGCTTCTGCGTGTGAATGCATACCAATACAAACCCCCACACCCCCAACAGAAAAAACACAATTTTAAAAAAATCCCCCAGTACTCCCAAAACATAACAAAATGTTATTAACATAACAAGCAACACAAAAACACTTTAACCCCCTATGACAAACAATAATTTTTCCCAGCTTGCCGCTTTTATCTGGCAGGTTGCCGATTTGCTGCGTGGTGATTTCAAGCAATCCCAGTACGGCCGCATTATTTTGCCTTTTACGGTGATTGTTTGTAGCCAGCCTAGCTGACATTTACAGGTAGATGCCTGTCAGAGATTTCAACACGTCTTAAGCGAGTGTAAACTCAGGGTTTTAAGTCGATTAAAGAATTAGAGCTCGTTTTAATAGCGTGCTGTAATAAGCCGCGGTATCAATGAGGTTTTTATGCGTACGATAGCCCAGATCAAAGAGTTGCTGCTTGAGCTTGAGCATTGCATTGCTGATGATCTAGAAGATCAGGATCTCGATTTTAAGCAGTGGGATACACAAAGCCGTGATAAAGCGGTTAAAACGATTGTACAGATGGCTGTGTGTATGGCTAATGGCGGTGGTGGAACGGTTGTCTTTGGGGTCTCTGATCGAGTGATGGGGCAAGAAAAAGCCATTCTTGGTGTCCCGCTTGAAGTTGATGTAAATCTATTGAAAAAAGCAGTTTATGATCAGACAGATCCAAAAATCATGCCGGTCTTCGAAGAGTTTACTGTGCCGCAAGGGACGGGCCGTATTCTGTTGATGCAGATTCACCCGGGCATGCCTCCTTATACGGACAGTTCAGGGCGTGGAACTATCCGTATAGGTAAAGACTGTCAGCCGTTGACTGGCACGTTACGTAGTAAGATCAGTATAGAAACAGGTGATACTGACTACACAGCGGAAACGATAAGCTCAATGAACCCGCGTTTATTTTCTCCAACGGCAATGGAAACATTGCGTAACCTAGCTAAATCAGAGCGTGCACCGGAAGATTTATTGCAGTTATCTGATGAGGATCTATTGAATACGCTGGGACTTATCCGTAACGGAGAAGTCACCCGTGCTGCTATTCTATTGGGGGGTACTGAAGAGGCGTTGCGTGAGCATCTACCAGGCTACGGTTGGACATTCTTACAAATGACTACTGATACCGCCTATGGCATTCGTGAAGACAAGGTG
>JAVESC010000040.1:0-23815 GCA_034006805.1 Advenella sp. | reverse complement strand
TGGATTACGGCACCCTGACGCACACGCTTTTTGGGCATCTTGAAAAGACTCCCGGTGTACAGGTGCATTACAACACCACCGTGTCAGACCTGACACGTAATGCAGACGGTCAATGGCAGGTCAGTGCCCATTGTTCAATAACCCGTGAGAAGCGGGATTACCGGGCATCTTTCGTCTTTGTGGGGGCGGGTGGCGGAGCCCTGGAACTGCTGCAAAAAGCGGATATCCCAGAGGGGCAGGGCTACGGCGGCTTTCCTGTTGGGGGCATTTGGCTGCGCTGTGATGTTGATGAGCTCAGCCAAAGGCATCATGCCAAAGTTTATGGCATGGCGCCTACCGGTTCCCCGCCCATGTCGGTACCGCACCTGGATACCCGAATCGTAAACGGCAAGCGTTCCATTCTGTTTGGCCCGTATGCCGGTTTTTCCACGCGTTTCCTGAAACACGGATCGCTCACGGACTTATTCCGGACCGTGCGACCCGCCAATGTGATCCCCATGCTGGATGTGGCCAAAGACAACTGGGACTTGACCGAATACCTGATTACCCAGGTGTTGCAAAGCGGTGAGCACCAGTTTGAAATGTTGCGCCAGTTTTATCCATTGGCGACAAGGGGAAATTGGCAGCATGTTGTTGCAGGTCAACGGGTGCAGATTATCAAGCCTACTCATGAGCATCATGGGGGGCGCCTGGAGTTCGGTACCGAACTGATTGCGTCTCAGGATCACTCCATGGCAGCCTTGTTGGGGGCTTCTCCCGGGGCATCCACGGCGGTATTTATTGCGCTGGAGCTTTTGCAAAAATGCTTTGCAGACAGGCTCAATGCCAATGACTGGCTTCCCAATCTGCAACGCATGATTCCCACTTACGGGATTGATTTAAAGCTTGATGGCGATGCTTGCAAAAATATCCGCCAGCAAACAGCAGAAGTGCTTAAACTCGATAATATTTAACAAACAATTTTGTCAAGGCCGCCCCTTTCCGTAGCTGGGTGGGCGGTTTTCAGGGGCTTCTTTTTAAAAGACTTTTTAGATGTTTTTAAAAAGAGGGCTGCAGTATGAAGAATAACTTTCATCTTGAAAAGAGGGGATGATGAAAATACAAAATGTAGCGGATTTGTTAGTGCATACCTTGGCTGAAGTCGGGGTAAAACGCATTTACGGTGTTGTTGGTGATAGCCTGAATGGCGTGACGGAAGCCTTGCGGGTGCACGGAGGCATCCAGTGGGTGGGAACGCGCCACGAAGAGGTGGCAGCGTTTGCCGCCAGTGGTGAATCCCAAGTTACCGGAGAGCTTGCCGTTTGCGCCGGCTCATGCGGACCGGGCAATTTACATTTAATTAACGGCCTGTTTGATGCGCATCGTACTCGCACGCCGGTATTGGCCATTGCGGCGCATATTCCATCGTCTGAAATTGGTAGTGGTTATTTTCAGGAAACGCACCCCGAACAGTTGTTTAAGGAATGCAGTCATTATTGCGAACTGGTTTCGCATCCTGACCAGTTGCCTTATGTGATTGAAAATGCTATCCGTGCGGCAGTGGGCCAGCGTGGTGTCGCGGTAGTGGTATTGCCGGGCGATATCGCCTTGCAGGCCTCACCGGTAACGTCGGTTTCTCCCCGGGCAAGCCTGGTGCCTCGCGCGCCCAAAGTATTGCCCGATGAGCCGCAGGTTCAGGCATTGGCTGACTTATTAAACGGTTCAGAGCGTGTCGCTCTGTTTGTCGGCCGTGGCTGTGCGGGCGCACATGCCGAGTTGATTACCCTGGCCGAGGCATTGAAAAGCCCGATCGTGCATGCCCTGGGGGGTAAGGAGCATGTGGAATATGACAACCCATATGATGTGGGAATGACCGGATTCATTGGTTTTTCCTCGGGGTATAAGGCCATGCATTCCTGTGATACCTTGTTAATGCTGGGCACCGATTTTCCCTATAAGCAATTCATGCCGTCCCACGTCAAGATCGCCCAAGTGGATATTCGTGCGGAAAATCTGGGCCGGCGGGCAAGATTGCAGCTTGGGGTGGTGGGCGATGTTAAAGAAACCCTGAAACTGCTTGTGCCCAAATTGAAACAACGAACCAGTCAGGCTTTCCTTGACGAGACTCGCAAGGATTATGAGAAAGCGCGCAAGGATCTGGATATGTTGGCACGGCCAGGGGAACACAAGATTATCCATCCCCAGTATCTGGCCAGTGTACTCAGTGAAAAAGCCGAGCCCGATGCCATATTTACTGCTGATGTTGGCACACCTACTGTGTGGGCTGCCCGTTACCTGCGCATGAATGGACAAAGGCGCCTGATCGGCTCCATGACTCATGGTTCAATGGCGAATGCCATGCCCCAGGGCATTGGTGTTAAGATGGCCATGCCCGAACGTCAGGTGGTCACGCTTTCAGGAGATGGTGGTTTTTCGATGTTAATGGGCGATATCATCAGCCTGAAACAGCATAATGTTCCTGTCAAAGTGGTTGTGTTTAATAATGGCGTGCTGGGTTTTGTGGCGCTTGAAATGAAGGTGGCCGGTTTTGTGAATACGGGTGTTAACCTGGAAAATCCGGATTTTGCCCAAATTGCACAGGCCGCCGGTATTTATGGGCAGCGTGTAGAAGACCCTGCCGAATTGCCACAGGCCGTAGAGCAGTTCCTGGCTCATGAGGGTCCTGCCGTACTGGATGTGGTGACGGCCAGCCAGGAACTGATTTTGCCGCCCAGTATTAATCTTGGGCAGGCCAAGGGGTTCGGTCTTTGGGGGCTGCGTGCAGTCATGGACGGCCATATGAAAAATGTGATTGATCTGGCCGAAGTCAACCTTTTTAACCGTTAGTTTTTTCGTGTTTTGTAAAGGCCTGTCATGCCGGCAAGTCTCTTGTCGGAGTTTTTACGTGTTGTTGGTCAGCGTGCATGGCAGGGATTCTGGCAATTTTTTAGTGAGTAATAAAAATGGTAAGTGAAACTGTAGTTGACCTTTCGCGTTGGCAGTTTGCAGCTACCGCCTTGTACCACTTTTTATTTGTCCCGCTTACTTTGGGGCTATCGGTATTACTGGCGGTGATGGAAACGGTTTATGTAGTGACCGGTCGTGAGATTTATAAGCGGATAACCAAATTCTGGCTGCGGCTGTTCATGATTAACTTTGCCCTGGGTGTGGCGACCGGTATTACCATGGAGCTGCAGTTTGGCATGAACTGGTCGTATTATTCCAGTTTTGTGGGTGATACTTTTGGAACCCTGTTGGCCGTTGAAGGGCTCATGGCCTTTTTCATGGAATCCACCTTTGTCGGCTTGATGGTTTTTGGTTGGGATCGTCTATCCAAAGGCAAGCACCTGGTCATTACTTATTTGGTGGCCTTGGGTTCGAACCTGTCCGCGTTGTGGATTCTGGTGGCCAATAGTTTCATGCAGCATCCGTTGGGCGCCGAGTTTAATCCGGTCACCATGCGCATGGAGCTGTCCAGCTTTCATGCGCTGTTCTTTAACCCGGATGCCCAGGCCAAATTCGTGCATACCGTGTTGGCAGGTTACGTCACCGCGGCTATTTTTGTTTGCGGTATTAGTGCGTTTTATCTGTTACGCCGCCGGCATGAGGATGTGGCCCAGCGCTCTTTCCGTATTGCCGCCCTGTTTGGGGTTTTGGGTACGGCAGGGGTAATTACTCTTGGAGATGCCCTGGGTTTTATCGGTGGACATGCCCAGCCCAGCAAACTGGCTGCCATGGAAGCCCTGTGGGAACCTGAAAAAGCACCAATGGCTTTCAATGTGGTTGCCCTTCCTTCGCAGGAAGAGGAGCGTAACTTGTTTGAAGTGCAGTTGCCCGGCTTCCTGTCGATTCTGGTCACGCACTCACTGGATGGTACGGTGCCTTCTATCAGTGAAATCCAGGAAGAGGCCAAGATGCGGATACGCAATGGCATACCTGCCGTGCAGGCCATGGAGCGCCTGGGTAAAGACCCGACCGACCAGGAAGCACTGGATACGTTCGAGGCACATAAAGCGGACGTCGGTTATGGCTTCCTGGTGCAGCGCTATGCCCCTGGCGGTGATTTGACCCAAATTACCGAGACGGATATTGAGCTGGCGGCCAAAGACAGCATTCCCGAAGTCTGGATTATTTTCTGGACCTTCCGCATTATGGTTGCGCTGGGGCTGTTAATGTTGGGTTATTTTGTGGTGGCCATCGTGCTGACGTTAAGCAACAAGCTCAAGCAGTCGCGCAGGTTCCTGCGCTTTTCGGTATGGATGATTCCGGTCCCCTTTATCGCTTGTGAAATGGGCTGGATTGTCGCCGAGATGGGGCGCCAGCCATGGACGGTTTACGAGATCTTGCCGACCTGGCTGTCAGTCTCCACGCACTCGGTTACCTATATGGTGGTGTCACTGACCGGCTTTGTCTTGCTGTATACGACCTTTGCCATTGTAGAAATGTATCTGATGATACGCAGCATTAAGAAAGGTCCGGAGGAACCGGATGAGATCGAGCTTAAACAGCGTGGTCAGCTTCCACAAACACAGCCTGCTACAGCATAAGGAGTGAACACCATGGATATTTATTTTTATCTGATTATCATTTGGTGGCTATTGTTGGGTGTCCTGCTGATGGGTTTGGGCGCCATGGTAGGCACGGATATGGGGGTGGGTACTATCCTGCGCTATGTCGGGCGTACCGATGCCGAACGCAGGGTGGCCATCAACATTGTTGGCCCCCATTGGGACGGTAACCAGGTCTGGTTCATTTTAGGCGGTGGCGCAATTTTTGCCGCCTGGCCACTGGTTTATGCAACCGCTTTTTCAGGCTTTTACATTGTCATGCTTGTTTTGCTTTGGAGCATGATTGTCAGGCCGTTGGGTTTTGAATACCGCAGCCAAATCAAAAGCGATGCCTGGCGCAATGTCTGGGATTGGAGCCTGTTTGTGTCAGGTTTTATTCCCATGCTTGTTTTTGGCGCCGCAGTGGGTAATGTGTTAATTGGGGTGCCATTCCATTTTGATGACCGGATGGTGTCGTATTACACGGGCAGCTTTATCGGCCTGTTTAACCCCTATGCCATTCTTTGCGGTGTGGTGTCGGTCTCTTTGGCGACCCATATGGGTGCATGCATGGTGCTGATTGGCAGTGGCGAGCAACAAATCAGTCAGCGTGCCAAAAAGGTGGCGGTATTCAGTGGTATTCTTGCCCTGGTGCTGCTTACCATTGGGGGAATCTGGTCTGCCAACTTACACGGTTTCAATCTTGTTGAATCGCCAGCACCGGGTGTGCCCCAGACGCCGCTGCATCAAACGGTTACGGTTGAGGCCGGTGGCCTGCTGAAAAACTACCGTCAGTATCCGGTACTTTGGGTCTTGCCTGCCTTGGCGTATGTCAGCCTGATTGCCGGTATTCTGGCTATTCGGGCAGAGCGGGCCGTGTTTGCCTGGTGGTCCGGGGTCATCACCTGGATTGCTGTGATTGGTATGGTGGGTGCGGCCATGTTCCCCTTTGTCATGCCGTCCATCTCTAATCCTTCGCACAGCCTTACCGTATGGAATTCAGGGGCCAGTACCCTGACCATGAGCTGGATGCTGGGTTTTACGGCGCTTTTTATGCCTATCATTGTGTCATACACCAGCTGGGCGTTTTATATCATGCGCGGTAAGGTGAATACCCAAACCGTTGAAAGCGAAGAATCGTATTAAGGAGTCGCGGCAATGTCATTACTGTCTCGCATTATTATTTTGATGATCCTGTCCGTGGTCGCCATCTTGGCAGCGGTCATTTTGGGTGACTACGGACCCTGGTACTTCTCATGGCTGATAGGTACCGGCTTTATGATTCTTGTGGCAGCCATGGGCGGTGTGTTGTATGAGGATCAGGAAGAAAGGTTGCTGGAACAGGAAAAAAACGTACAGGACCATAAAACACGCTAAAGCGTGCAAGTATTTAGCCTGATCTTTGCTGCGGACCGTCAATCATTGACGGTCCGTTTGCATTCATAGAACGCCAAAAATCTGGCATGTCTAATTTTTGGGGTTTTGTTCAGTTTCTACTGGCTCCCAAGCAGTGAACTGACCCCCGTATGCATTCCCAACGCAGGAGCGCGCAATTCTCTGTCAACGCATAAGAAACGCTTCGTCCAGTTCTTCAAGCCGGTTCACGCCCAGCATCGCCATATTACGGTCAATTTCGGCTTTTAGTAGCGTAATGGCATGGCTAACGCCTGCCTGGGAAGCCGTGGCAGCGGCAAAATTAAAAGGCCGGCCAAGAAATACAAACCTGGCGCCTAATGCCAGGGCTTTCAGTGCATCACTGCCCCTGCGGATGCCACCATCCAGCATAACAGGCAGGTTGCTGGTAGCCTGAACAATTTCTGGCAAGACCCGCAACGGTGAAACGGCACCATCCAGCTGACGGCCGCCGTGATTGGAAACAATAATGCCGTCAGCGCCTTTGGCTTTGGCAAGGGCGGCATCTTGCGCATTCAAAATGCCTTTAATAATCAGCTTGCCGTCCCACTGTGCACGGATTCTTTCAATATGGTGCCAGTCCAGGTGTTCCCGGTTGGAAAAATCCCGCTCTACATGGCGTGAAATAATGGGGGCGCCACGTTCTGCGAAAGAGTTTTCAAAGTGGGGAATACCGTCCATCAAGGTACGCATAAAAGTACCCAGCAACCAGCGAGGGTGTGAAATGCCGTCCCATATCAGGCGGGCACTGGGGCGTAACGGGGTGGAAAACCCGGCCCGGATATTGTTTTCACGGTTGCCGGCTACCGGAATGTCCACTGTAATAACCAGGGTTTTAACGCCTGCCGTTTTCACCCGTTTAATCAAGGCATCAATCCGTTGCTGTTCACCGGGTAAATAGGCCTGGAACCAGCTGTTGGGGGCGGCTTCCATAACGCTTTCAAGCGTCGTTAGCGAAGAACCGCTGAGAATGTAAGGAATATTGGCCTGTGCCGCCGCCCGCGCCATGGCTCGGTCGCCATCATGGGTGGACAAGGCGGAAATGCCCATGGGGGCAATGCCAAACGGGCAATCCCATTCATGGTTGAAAAGCACTGTTTTCTGGCTGCGGCTGGCTACATTTTTTAATACCCGGGGTACAAAACCCCATTGTTCAAAGGCGTTGAAATTGTCTTGCCAGCTTTGGCGGGTTTCTACCGAGCCTGAAATATAACCGTACAGTGCCTTGGGTAAATAGGCACGTGCCTGTGTTTCAAAGTCATCCAGGGAAAGTATCTTGGCCAGTTTTCCTTTGGCATGGGTGCCGCTAAACGCGGTCCAGGCGCTGCTGGTGGTATTGTGTGTGGCAGGGGTGTTAATGGCGGATTCTTTCATGTGGCTCACCTGAACAATGCGATTGTGATTGATGTGAGTAATGTAAAGTGTTTTCTAATAATAAAAAAGCGAATAAAATAGGATTTATTTGTTCGCTTTTTTTCTTTATTTGTGTCATGACCTTAAAACAACTGGAAGCGTTTTACTGGGCCGCCATCAGCCCCAGTTTTGCCGTAGCGGCCGAAAGGCTTAATTTAACCGTGTCATCCCTGTCCAAGCGTCTGGCCGAGCTGGAGGTTTCACTGGGCCAGCCCCTGTTTGACCGCAGCGGTTACAAAGCGGGCCTGACGGCAGCCGGTGAGCGGCTCTTGCCCCATGCCATCACCCTGTTGCAGCAGGCTCAGGCAGTGAAAAATATCGTTTCGCTGAATACGGGCTTACAGGGACGTTGTAGAATCGGTTCGGGTGAGCTGGCTTCCATTACCTGGCTATCGCGCTGGGTGCATAAAATACAGGCACAGCACCCGGCGCTTGATATTACGGTTTCCAGCAATATTGGTGAAGCCTTAAGCGAACGTCTTGAAAACGGTGAGCTGGATGTAGCGGTAATTGCCGGCCATGCCCGGCGTTCCGGTCTGGCATCGCTGCCTTTGCAAAGTGCTTCATTTGTCTGGTGCACACACCCGGACAGGGCAAGTCAAATGCCGGTATTGGAATCGGCCCGGTTTGAAGCGCAAACCCTGATCAGCCTGCCACGTGGTTCAGGGGCTACCCATATTCTGGATAGCTGGCTTGAAAATACCGGTGTAAAATTCCAGAAAACGATTGTGTGCAACCAATGGGGCATGGTTGCCGGTTTAATTGCCGAAGGCGCCGGAATTGGTTTCTTACCCCTGGGTCTGGCAAATGGTTTATTAAACAGGCAAAAAATTGCGTTTGTAAAAAGTCGGCATGCCTTGCAAAAGCTGGACTATTTTCTGCATTATCGCCACGATGACCCAAGGGAGCTGGTTCAGGCTTTAATAAAAACCTGCCTTGAAACGGTTGATTTCGAGGCAGGTGGTATTTTATTTTAGTCTTGAACTTTATTGTATATGGCTTCCTGTTTGCTATGGTAAAAATACAAATATATCAGGCCTACCGGCGCAATGAAAATAGCGCATGCCCAGCATAACAGCATTGTTATTAGTTTCGTAAACAGCATGACAATGGCATTAATAAAGAAAACGTTTTGTCCCATGATATAGCCAATGATGCTTTCATAAACAAAGCGGGCATAGGGGTACAGCAAGCTTGAAACAGTCAGAAAAACAATCATCCCGATTGAGGTGGGTTGAGTGGTTTGGGACTGCATGAACAGGAGTAAAGCCGGGAAAATAAGACCTAATATAAAATTACGCACATAGTAATTTAATGACAGGCCCCCAAAAGTTTTAAGAATGACAGGATGCATATTTTTCTTGAAAAAAGTTGAATGTAAAAAGATTGAATATTAAAGTTTGTGCATGATTATATGGCATCAATGCGATGTGACGGGCTTGGTGACAGACCTTACCATCCAAAAGATCGGGTTTAATATAAAAATAATGAAATCAGGAGGTTTAAATGGCTTTGGGAAAATCTGCTTACCGGCAAAATAAGTCTTTGCTTAAAGGGCTAAGCTTGCTTGCCGAGATGAACCGCAGCGCAAACGCAAGTTGCATGATTGCTGATTTGGCTAAAGCAACCGGGATTCACCGTACAACAGTCAAAAGGCTTTTGGAAACCCTGAAAGAGGCAGGCTATGTCGAGCATGATGTAGTGACCAATCTTTATCGTTTAACATTTCGTGTTCAACAGTTAAGTTATGGTTATCGTGATACGACACGTATAACTGAAGTGGCGTGGCCACACATGCGTTCGTTTTCACAAAAGATGGTTTGGCCATGTTCTTTAGTGGCACCAGAGGGTGACGAAATGGTGGTAAGAATTTCAACCAGACCCTATAGCCGTTTGTCATTTCACCCTGGTATGCCGGGCAGGCGTTTGCCGGTTTTAACCACAGCAGCCGGTCGGGCCTATTTGGCCTACGCCTCTGAGGCATCCCGGGAAACCATACTTAATATGCTAGAAGGAAGATCAGCATTAGTGACAGGCACTTCCTTGAAAAACTCTGAATTTATCCAAACGCTGCTTGAACAAACCCGTGAGCGTGGTTATGCCTTAAACCAGGGAGAGTGGGAAGATGAGCCCAAATTCAGTGCTTTTGCGATGCCAATTTGCAATGAAAATAAAGAGGCAATCGTGTCTCTTAATGTGGTTTTTCTGACATCTGCATTAAAAGATAAAAACAGGCAAGAAGAGCTCTTGCATGAGTTTGCTGAAACTGTGAAAAAGATAGAGTTTGATTATTTTAATCAAACCGTAGATAAAACCGAGTGATGTGCACATTGTGCACCTATATGTGCATGATTATTGATTTAGATCATTGAAACTCCTAAGATTGTTTCAGTCGTTTAGGAGATTGAATATGACAAAAGTACAAACGGAGACAATTAAATCAATTGTTGATGACCAAGCTCAGGAGTTTCGGGTTTCTACCGATGCTTATCGTAAAAAAGAAATTTTCGATCTGGAAATGGAGCGAATTTTTTACAAAACCTGGATTTTTCTGTGCCATGAAAGTGAGATACAAAAACCGGGTGATTTTAAGTCAACGCAAATTGGCACGCAACCTGTTATTGTCAGTAAAAGCCGGGATGGGCAAATTCATGCCGTACTGAATGCCTGTACGCATAGAGGAGCAACCCTTTGCCGTGAGGAAAAGGGTAACACACGAGCGCTTGTCTGTCCTTATCATGGCTGGTCATTCCGTCCATCTGGCGAATTAATTGGTATTCCTGACGAATCAAGGTATCCCCAGTGTTTTAATAAAAAAGAAAAAGACCTTAAAAAGGTTCCGCGTATCAGTTCTTACGGCGGTTTGGTTTTTGGTTCCTTTAATCCGGATGTTGAAGACCTTGAAACTTTTCTGGGTGGCGTAAAACAGCATATTGATATTTGGCTCAAGCGTACTGCTGGCAGCCGTTATCAGGTAGCTACCGCACATAAATACGGCTTTGAAGGTAACTGGAAGTTCCAGGCCGAAAACGTGTTTGACGGGTATCACCCTGGGTTTGTCCATCGTTCAGCCTTCAATACGGTTAGTAAATTTGAAGGGTCGTTTGAAAATAGGGCGCTTGATGTGGCGGTGCGCCAATCTGGCTATACTCGTGGTTACCCCGAAGGGCACGGAACATTGGAAGCGGGCGCTCCGCTGGAATCTGGTGGTGTCGATCCGGAAGTACGTCAGGCTTATAACGATAAATTGAAAGAGTTGTACGGTGAAGAGGGTGCTGAAGAAGTGCGGGCTAACCGTCAGTTTTTGATTTTCCCGAACTTGACTGTTTTTGATTACAACATCCGTGTCATTCAACCTATTGATCATGATCGAACAGAAGTGTATTCCTATCCATTACTGATAGAAGACGCACATGAGCAAATCAATAGTAATCATATGCTTGATGCCCAGACTCGTGTTGGGACTGCCGGTATTTTGTCGGCAGATGATATTGATGTATTTGCTGGTGCACAAAATGCATTGAACGCCTTATCTCTGGACTGGATTACGTTAAGCCGTGGTCTTGATAAAGAAGAAATCAAATCAGATGGCGAACGCGTGGGGGTTTACAGTGATGAAGTGCCACATCGTGCGTTCTGGAGAAAATGGAGTTCTTTAATGAGCACCGATGGTCAACAGGATAAATAAGGCATCAAAATGAAAAATACAATTGAAAAACTGATTTTGCGCGAAGCCAGATTGCTTGATGAGCAAAAGCTTGACGAATGGTTGCAGCTGTATGCAAAAGAAGCAACTTATTGGGTGCCGATTGATGAAACTGTAAATCCATTAAAAGAATCATCAATTATTTTTGATAATTATTTGCGGCTGGCAATGCGGGTTGAGCAAATCATGAACCAGAATCGGGTTGCCCAGACACCCGCTTCACAGATGCTGCGTCAAATTAGCAATCTTGAGATCGAACTGGACAGTGAGACAGAGGCAACGGCTCATTTTGGCATGTTTTTAACTGAAGTGCGTTCTGGTGATTGGCGCCAGCGTGGTTTGGGTGAAATGCGTCATTATCCGGCACGTTGTGACTTGACTGCCAGACTCATTGATAACGAATGGAAAATTACAGCCAAGAAAATTGTTCTGTTGAATCGTTATCAGCCAATTGTGGGTCTGTCTTTCATTATTTGAGCCTTGTTGCTTAAATTAACGTAATTACCCAGAGAAAAACTAATGAGAATTTTAAAATTGAAGAAGGCTTCATGGACAGCTATTGCCTGTGGTCTGGTTACATCAGCGGCCTGTAGTATGCCGGTTTTTGCAAAGTACCCCGAGCGTCCGGTGAAACTGGTCGTTCCGTTTGCGCCAGGAGGATCATCAGATACCGCCTCCCGTATTTTGGCCGAGCAACTTGGGAAAAAATGGGAACAGTCTGTTGTTATTGAGAACAAACCCGGTGCAGCCGGTTCGATTGGTGCGATGAATGTAGCCAAAGCATCGGCTGATGGCTACACGCTACTTGTCACGCCAGTTTCAATAGGAACGATCAAGTTGTTTCTGAAAAACCCCGGTTTTGATCGTGACAAGGATTTAACACCCATTACGCAATTTGCCAAAGGTGACTATGTCTTGGTTGCAAACAAAGACTTGCCGGTCAGCTCATTGCCTGAATTGATCAATTATGCAAAAACGAATCCCAACAGTATTTTTCATGCTGCATTTGGTGGAGCATCCCGTTTGACATTTGAAGGTTTGGTGATGGCCAATAAGATGAATACGGAAAACGTGAATTATCGGGGAGAGGCGCTTGCGTTAAATGCGCTGATTGCCGGAGAGGTGCAAGTCATGCTTTCCACACTGGTCGGCGCCCGTCCCTTCATAGAAGCGGGTCGTATCAAGCCATTGGGATTGCTAGCCAGAGAACGCTCTCCTATTTTGCCGGATGTGCCTACTGCGCAGGAAAATAACATCCCTGGTTTCGATGCAGACTTTTGGTTTGGCTTAATGGCACCTGCCGGCATACCAGAGGATATCCGGAAAAAAATAGCACAAGATGTGGGTGAGGTTCTTGCGCTTCCTGAAATTCAACAGCGTTTTCAGGAGTTGGGGTTGATTGCAAAGTCCTCTACTCCTGAAGAATTTGCAAAACTGATTCAGCATGAGTCTGAGCGTTGGGTCGAGATTGCGAAACATGCCGGTATAGAACCACAGTAAACAGATGAAGGAAGTCGGAAATGTTGGCATTAAGTAAAGTAGCGTCAGGCATGGGTGGCCTTGCCATTCGTCATTGTGAACTGCGTGAGCCGGAGGCTGGGGAAATCCTGCTGAAGGTTCTGGCAGCGGGTGTCTGTGGTACAGATATGCAAATTTATAATGGCAGTGGTGTATTTGCCCAGCGCATAAAACTGCCTACCACCCTGGGGCATGAAATGTGCGGAACCGTGGTGCAGCTAGGGGCGGGTGTTGAGCATATCTCTCTTGGTGCCTTGGTTAGCCTGGAAAGCCATATACCTTGCTGGCACTGTAAGGCGTGTCATACGGGGCGTTCACATGTTTGCAGGAATACGCGCTATCCCGGTATTGATATTGACGGTACATTTGCTGAATATGTCACGGTTCCGGCTTCCATTGCCTGGGTTAATCCCCCTGATACAAACCCGGAAATGGCGGCCATGCTGGAGCCATTGGGTATTGCCGTTCATGCCACTTTGGAAGGGTCCGGGGTGTCCGGACAAACGGTTGTGGTTAACGGTTGCGGTCCGATCGGGCTGATGAATATTGCTGTCGCACGTCAGTTTGGCGCATCAAAAATCATTGCCATTGATCCAAATCGGGCGCGCCGTAAGGTGGCAGAGGAAATGGGGGCGGATATTGTACTTGATCCACTTGAAAAATCACCGATCTCCATTGTTCGGGATTTGACGGCAGGAGAGGGGGTGGATGTCGTCTTTGAATATACCGGTAATGAACAGGGGGTACAAAACTGTTTTGCCATGGTCGCTCCGCTGGGGGATGTGCGCTGGTGTGCAACGCCAGGCAAGGCAATGATGTTTGACTTTGGCAGCTGGCGTTTTGGCAGACCTAATATTTATAACATTCATGGACGCCGTCTTTGGTCTACCTGGGAGGTAGCTGCTCCTTTGGTCTATGAAAAGAAAATAGACCTTTCACCGGTGGCCAGCCATCGTATTCCGCTTGTTGATGGACAACAGGCATTCGATGCCATTATCGCCGGTGAAGCAATTAAACCTTTAATAATCTGTGGCTGATTATGAACTTATACCCACTTTCCCTGAAAATCCAGAATATACAGACCCCTGCTTTGAATGTAAGGCTTTTTACACTTGTTAATGTTGAGGGTAACGCTTTACCACCGTTTGAAGCTGGTGCGCATATTGAAATGATGTTGCCTAATGGTTTACCGCGTAGTTATTCTTTGTTAAATAACCCCGGGCAAAACGGGTTTTATCAAATAGCGGTACATCTTTCACCAAGTACCGCAGGCGGATCCCGTTATTTGCATGAAGAGGTTGCTGAAGGCGATATTTTGCCATGTTCAGAACCCCGGAATCATTTTCCATTACAGCTTGAGGCTGAAAATACCTGTTTGATCGCGGGCGGGATTGGCATTACGCCATTGAAAGCGATGGCGCATCAATTAAGTGCTTTGGGTAAGCCCTGGCAGCTGCATTATTGTGCACGCACGCCGGAACATGCTGCTTTTGTTGAAGAGTTACAGGACTTGGCAAGCAATAACGGGAGTCAGCTGCATTGCTATTTTGATGGTGTGCCAGGCGGACAGTCCCTTAATATCAATGATTTGATTACTGGCAGCAGTGTGGATACCCATTTTTATTGTTGCGGGCCCAATTCAATGCTTCAGGCATACGAGGAAGCGACATCCTGTTGCCGTGAGCGGGCGCATATGGAATATTTCAGCGCAAAATCAGAAGCGGCGCTGGAAGGGGGGTACGAAGTTGAGCTGGCATGCAGCGGCTTGGTTTTGAGTGTACCTTCAGGAAAATCTATTTTGGATGTCGTCATGTCGGCAGGTGTAAATGTGCCTACATCGTGTCGTGAAGGGATCTGCGGCAGCTGCGAGACCCGGATTATTCAAGGAGAGGCAGACCATCGTGATGCCGTATTGACACCCGAAGAACAGCAGGAAAATACCTCAATGATGATTTGTTGCTCTGGGGCTAAATCTGCCCGGCTGGTTCTGGATCTATAAATAATAATGGCTAATTCTATGACTAAACGTGCGTTTCTTGGGATGTCCCATTCCCCGCTGTATGGCCTTAATCCGATTTCTACAGAGGTAGAGGAAGCGTTGAAAGCTGCCCTGGATATCACACGCAAGCGGGTACAGTCATTTGATCCGGAACTGGTTATTCTGATTGCTCCCGATCATTACAACGGTTTTTTCAATGAGTTGATGCCTCCCTTTTGTATTGGGGCACAAGCGGTTTCTGTTGGCGATTATCTCACACCGGCCGGGCCATTGAATGTTGCCAAAAATCAGGCACTTGATCTTTCCCGGCATCTTATGGATAAGGATTTTGATGTTGCCGTGTCTTATCAGATGGAGGTGGATCACGGTTTTTCCCAGGCTTTGCAGTTCATGTGGGGAGATCTGGATACACCGCCAGTCATTCCCTTGTTCATGAATGCTGTTGCCGAACCAACCGTTCCCCGCATCAGGCGTTGCCGTCAACTTGGGCTGGCTATTGGCGAGTGGATTGATACCCTTGGGTTACGTACGCTTGTTATCGGTTCAGGAGGATTGTCCCATGAACCTCCTGTTCCTACTTTGAAACATCCGGATCCGGCTGTACGTGAACGGATTACCGTAAAAAACAAGCCTGATGCCGAACAAATTCAATTAAAAACGCAAAGGGTGATGGCAGCGGGCATGGCACTGGCCAATAAAGAGCCCAGTATGAAACCATTGGCGCCCCAATGGGACTTGCGTTGGATGGATGCGATAGAGGCGGCAGATTTGGCTTCACTGGAAAAATTGACCGAGGTTTCCATTACGCAAGATGCCGGTATGTCTGCCCATGAGTCCAAGACGTGGGTGATAGCCAGGGCTGCTGCACGTGGCGCATCCATTACAGGTGTGCGTCATTATCAGGAAATTCCCGAGCTGATAGCCGGATATGGCATTTTATTTATTCACAATTGACATCGAGTGACATTTATATGACTAATGCAATAAAAAATCACACGCTGGTTCAAGAGCTGGCTTTTCAATTACGTCAGGCGGAATTAAATGGCGAGGCCATTGTACCGTTACGTAATCAGATAGATAGCGAGTCAGTGGCTTACGCCATTCAGCAGGCCAATGTCGATGAGGCAGTGGCCCGGGGGCGTCGTGTCATTGGCCGCAAAATTGGCCTGACTTCTTTGGTAGTGCAAAAACAATTAGGGGTGGATGAACCTGATTTTGGTACTTTGTTTGCCGATATGATCTATGGCGATAATGAGCCCATTCCTTATTCTACAGTGATGCAGCCTAAAGCAGAGGCCGAGGTGGCTTTGGTGCTTAAACACGATCTGGAGAAAGCCGATACTACGTTGATTGATGTGATCAATGCCACCGATTATGTCTTGCCCGCCTTGGAAATTGTAGGTAGCAGGATTGCAAACTGGGATATCCGTTTCGTTGATACGGTTGCAGATAATGCCTCCAGTGGGCTGGTTGTTTTGGGGGCGGTTCCAACACGGCTTGATGGTCTGGATTTGAAAACGTGCACCATGACAATGAAAAAGAATGGGGTACAGGTTTCTGAAGGTGTGGGTTCTGCCTGTTTGGGCCATCCTCTTAATGCGGCGGTATGGCTTGCCAGAAAGCTGGCGGTGCTGGGTCAACCATTACGGGCTGGTGATTTGTTAATGACCGGGGCATTTGGCCCTATGGTTGCCATTGAGCAGGGCGATCATTTAGAGGCAAGCATCACGGGGATCGGGGCAGTCAGTGCCAGATTTGATGGGTAGACGGGTGTTTTTTGCAACGTCAGTTGTTAACCGTGAATGGTCTTGTTGGAACAAGAAGGGCTTTAACAGCCATTATTAAAGAGGGATGGAAATGCAGCATAAAATAAAGGCCGCTATTATTGGTAGTGGCAACATAGGTACTGATCTAATGATCAAAATTAAGCGTTATGGCAAGTCTTTGGACATAGTGGCCATGGTGGGCATCGATCCGGATTCGGAAGGTCTTGCCCGTGCGCATCGCATGGGTATTGCTACCACCCATGAAGGGGTGGAAGGGCTTGCCAGGCTTCCCGGGTTTGCCAATATTGATATTGTGTTTGATGCAACCAGCGCAGGAGCGCATATCAGGAACGATGCTTTTTTACGGGAACTGAAACCCAATATCCGTATGATTGACCTGACACCGGCAGCCATAGGTCCTTATTGTGTCCCTGTGGTAAATGGTGAAAAGCATCTGGATGCCTGTAATTTGAATATGGTGACCTGTGGTGGTCAGGCGACGATACCCATGGTAGCCGCAGTTTCCCGGGTTGCCAATGTGCATTATGCAGAAATTGTGGCTTCTATTTCCTCTAAATCTGCCGGTCCGGGAACCCGGGCTAACATTGATGAGTTTACGGAAACCACTTCAAAGGCGATCGAAAGCATAGGGGGTGCCACTAAAGGCAAGGCGATTATTATTCTTAACCCGGCTGAACCACCGCTTATTATGCGCGACACCGTGTATACCTTAAGTGAAATGGCAGATGAAAAAGCGATTGAAATGTCGATCAATGAAATGGTGGCTAATGTGCAGGCTTATGTGCCTGGTTATCGCTTGAAACAGCAAGTCCAGTTTGATCGGGTGAAGGATCTTAATGTGCCTGGTGTAGGGAAGCTATCCGGTTTGAAAACTTCCGTTTACATAGAGGTCGAAGGAGCAGCCCATTTCTTGCCCGAGTATGCAGGCAATCTGGATATTATGACAAGTGCTGCCATGCAGACGGCTGAACGTATGGCTCAACAGTTGCTTGAGCAAAAACAGGCCATTGTTTGATATGACAATAGAAACCTACTCACGGGATAAGAAAGTCGCTATGAACCCTAAAATTTATATTTCAGATGTAACCCTTCGTGATGGCAGTCATGCCATTCGTCATCAATATTCACTTGATAATGTCAGGCAAATTGCCAAGGCGCTGGATGAAGCAAAAGTTGATTCAATTGAAGTCGCTCATGGTGATGGCCTTCAAGGTTCAAGCTTCAACTTTGGTTTTGGGGCACATACGGATCTTGAGTGGATCGAAGCGGTGGCAGACACCATACAGCATGCACGTATTGCCACCTTGTTGTTGCCGGGAATCGGAACCGTGCATGACTTGAAAGCAGCCTATAGTGCGGGTGCCCGTATCGTTCGGGTGGCAACGCATTGTACCGAGGCGGATATTTCCAGACAGCATATCGAATATGCCCGTAATCTGGGTATGGAAGCGGTTGGCTTTTTAATGATGAGCCACATGAATAGTCCTGAAGGTTTGGCGCAACAGGCCAAACTCATGGAAAGCTATGGCGCGACGGTATGTTATGTGGTGGATTCAGGTGGTGCCATGAATATGGATGAGGTTGCTGCCCGGGTACAGGCGTTACGTGATGTGTTGCAACCCGAAACCGAAATAGGCATCCACGCCCATCATAACCTTAGTCTGGGTGTTGCCAATTCTATTGCGGCCGTTCAGGCAGGGGCAATCCGGGTTGATGCCTCTTTGGCGGGAATGGGAGCGGGGGCAGGAAATGCGCCTTTGGAAGTGTTTATTGCCGCCGCTGACCGTTTGGGGTGGAACCATGGCACATGCCTGTATACATTAATGGATGCCGCTGATGACATCGTGCGTCCTTTACAGGATAGGCCGGTACGGGTTGACAGGGAAACGCTGGCGCTTGGATATGCAGGGGTTTACAGTTCATTTTTGCGTCACACGGAAGTGGCTGCACAAAAGTATGGTTTAAAACCTGTAGATATTCTGGTTGAGCTGGGACGTCGCCGTATGGTGGGTGGCCAGGAAGACATGATTGTTGACGTTGCGCTTGATTTGCTGGCCCAGCAAAACAATGCTGCTTAATTTGGTTTCCTGGAGATGAGAAATGAACAATATTACTGAAACCGGAACGAGTAAATTCCTGACGATTCAGGAAGCGGGAAAAGACCTGAAAATTCATTATAACGATGTGGGTAATGGCAGTGAAGTGGTTGTCATGCTGCATGGTTCTGGGCCCGGTGCCAGTGGTTGGGCTAATTTCAGCCAAAATATTGCTCCTTTGGTTAATGCGGGCTACCGGGTGATCTTGATGGATTGTCCCGGTTGGAGTAAAAGTGATTCCATTGTGTGCAATGGTTCGCGTTCAGACTTGAATGCCCGTTGTTTACAAGGTTTGCTAGATGGCCTTGGAATAGAAAAAGTGCATATTATTGGCAACTCCATGGGCGCTCACAGTACTTCGGCTTTTGCGCTAATGAACCCGTCGCGAGTAGGGAAGCTGGTTTTGATGGGGGGCGGAACAGGTGGCCCCAGTTTGTTTACGCCCATGCCAGCCGAAGGGATTAAATTAATCGGGCAGCTTTACCGTAATCCCACCATTGATAATCTTAAACGCATGATGGAAGTTTTTGTTTATGATGCAAGCAGCCTTACCGAAGCGTTGTATCAACAGCGTCTTGAGAATATGATGGCACAGCGTGAGCATCTGGAAAATTTTGTGAAAAGCCTTCAGGTTTTCCCCAAACAGTTCACCGATTACAGTTCAAGGCTGGAAGAAATTCAGGCTGAAACCTTGATTATCTGGGGGCGCAATGACCGTTTTGTGCCAATGGATACGGGTTTGCGCCTTCTTGCTTATATCCCCAATTCAAACATGCATATTTTCAACAAATGCGGACATTGGGCACAATGGGAACACGCCGACAAGTTCAACCGGCTGGTTGTTGATTTTCTGGGGAATTGAAATAGCCCAAAGCTTTGCTCTCAGGGGACCCTGATATGCTTTCTGGTGGGTAAATAGTATTTCCTGAAAATGCTATTTATCTTGGCGGAAAGCGTTCCACAATAAACTCCACAAAGCTGTCGAGCTTGCGGGTCCGGCGCCGGTCGGGGGCGGTTATGATATGCATGGGGCGGGCAGCGTGCTGCCATTCGGGCAAGAGGGGCAGCAATAAACCTTTTTCTATATCTTCCTGCAATAAAATGCGTGGCTGCAAAATAACGCCCAAGCCGTTCAGGGCGGCGGCACGCAGGGCATGGCCCATATTCACCACCAATGGGCCTTTCACTTCCACGCTAACGCTGCCTTCCGGGCCTTCAAAAGTCCATTGGTTGCGTGGCATCCAGTGGGCAAAACCCAGGCAGGCGTGTTGGGCAAGGTCGGCAGGGTGTTGCGGTATGTCTTTGCCCTCCAGGTAAGCGGGGGCGGCGCATAGCACCATTTCATAGGGGCTTAATGCCCGGGCCCGCAAGGACGTGTCTGTCAGCTCTCCGGTACGGATCACTGCATCATAACCCTCATCAACCAGGTCAACCATCCGATCGGTAATAAACAGTTCCACCCTCACTTCCGGGTAGGCTTTCAGGTAATCGGGCAGGGCAGCGGCCAGGCTGGTGCTGCCAAAAGTAACTGGTGCATTGATGCGCAAGCGGCCACGTGGCAGGCTCTGGCTTTCAGCGGCCAGGTTTTCTGCCGCTTCCACTTCAAGCAGGATATTACGGCAACGCTCAAGGAATACCAGTCCAAAATCAGTCAGACTCTGGCGCCTGGTGGTGCGGCGGATCAATGAAATATGCAGGCGCTTTTCAAGGGTGTTAATGTAGCTTGGCTACCATGGCAGGCGATATATCCAGCTCATCGGCCGCTCCCGCGAACGAGCCTACTTCCGCCACCTTCACAAACACCTGCATGCTGGTTAAACGATCCATGATTCAACACTATTGGTAGTTAATATAAAAACAAATGCCCTGTTTATTGTTTGAATCAAGGCATATACAATTTAAACAGAATTTAAAGAATCAATCATACAGACAAGGAAAGGCAAAATGAAGAAAAGAGCATTGGGAAAAACGGGTATTCATATTTCCCCGCTGGTTTTTGGTGCCAATGTCTTTGGCTGGACGGCGGATAAAACACGTTCATTCGAACTGTTGGACCGTTTTACCGGGGCTGGTTTTGAAACAATTGATACCGCGGATATGTATTCAACCTGGGTTCCCGGCAATCGTGGTGGCGAATCGGAAACGATTATTGGTGAATGGATGAAAGCACGTGGTAACCGTGACCGCATTGTGTTAATTACCAAGGTCGGTCTGGAAATGGGCCCCGGTCAGAAAGGGCTTTCTGCCGCATGGATTGAACGGGCTGTTGAAGATTCGCTGCGCCGTTTGCAGACGGATTATATTGATCTTTATTTTTCACATGTTTTTGATGAAAATGTTCCCATAGAAGAAACGCTACAGGCGTATGAGCGTTTGCTTAAAGTGGGCAAAATCCGTTCTATTGGTGCTTCCAATCATTCGGCAGAACAGCTGGCTCAGGCCTTGAAAGTTGCTGCTGAAAACGGTTTGCCCCGTTATGAAGTATTGCAGCCGCAATACAACCTGTATGACCGGGGCAGCTATGAAGGTGCCCTGCGTGATCTTGCTATTGCAGAAGGGTTGGGTGTGATTACTTATTACAGTCTGGCCAGTGGCTTTTTAACGGGTAAATATCGCAGCGCCAGCGATTTGCAAAAGAGTGCACGTGGTGGCGGTGTGAAATCGTATCTTAATGAACGGGGAATGCATATTTTGGCAACGCTGGATGAAGTTGCTGCCAATCATGCGGCAACGCCCGCAGAAGTGGCGCTGGCCTGGTTGATGGCGCAAGAAGGGGTTACAGCTCCCATTGCCAGTGCAACCAGCCTTAGCCAATTGGATTGCCTTATCCGTTCAGCGCAGCTGGTGCTTTCAGATGAAGAAGTGGCCCGTCTTCATGAAAGCAGCGCGATTTGACAAAATCCGGTACCCAGTCGAAAAATGTAAAGGGCCCTTGAGCCCTTGAGGCCCGAGATGGTTTTTAATTATCCCTGGCACGAAGACAGGACAGGCCCTTTAACCAGTTTAACTTTGCCATCGACCTTATCTCTGGCGTCAACCCTGACTTTAACGCCATTTTTTACCATGGCTTTCAAGGCAGCATCGCCACACATGAGTCGTCGCATTTGGTCGATGGGTTTTAAAATGGCCGTTTGCGGGTGCTTATCCAAATCCCTTCTCATAATGAAGACCTCGTTACCACCTTCCTTGCCCTTGTAAGAAAGTTCCCAGCCTTTGGGCGTTGACATAGCTTCCATATAAAAAGTCGCAATAAGCGGGCCGGGAAATACGTCAGCGGAAGCAGTGGTGCTGGCGACTGCCAATAAACAGGCAACTAAATATTTTTTCATTTGTATCCCCCTAGGTAACGTTTAATTTTGCATATAGTATATAAGAAAACCTGGGCTTAGTCTCCAGGCCAATGCTGCCAACGTTAGCAATAGAACAGGCAGTGTGATTACAATACCTACCCTGAAGTAATAGCCCCAGGTAATCGTCAGGTTTTTTCGGGCCAGCACATGCAGCCATAGCAAGGTGGCCAGGCTGCCAATGGGGGTGATTTTAGGCCCAAGGTCACTGCCAATCACATTAGCGTAAATCATGGCTTCTTTAATGGTGCCGGTGGCCAGGCTGGCTTCAATCGACAATGCCCCTACCAGCACGGTAGGCAGATTATTCATAATGGATGACAGCAAAGCCGTGAGGAGTCCGGTTCCGATGGTGGCAACCCATAGTCCCTGGCCACCCAGCCAGTTCAAAAGTGTTGCGATATGATCAGTTAGCCCGGCATTGCGCATACCATAAACAACCAGGTACATGCCCAACGAGAAGATCACAATAGACCAGGGGGCTTCGCGTATTACCTTTCGGGTGCTAATAATATGACCGCGACCGGCCACCACTAACAGGATAGCCGCACCAATACCGGCAATCACGCTAACTGGAATGCCCGCTTCTTCAAGAACAAAAAAACTAATCAGCAGCAATGCCAGGACACACCAGCCTGCACGGAAGGTGGTAAGGTCATGAATAGCATCCTTTGGGCGTTTCAGTTGGGTGCGATCATAGGTGGCAGGAATACTGGCGCGAAAATACCAAAGTAAAACCAGTAGCGTTGCCGCCACCGACACAACGGTAACCGGTGCCATGACAGCGGCATAGCGGGCAAAGCTGATGTCAAAAAAGTCAGCAGAAACAATATTGACCAGATTGGAGACAATGAAAGGCAAACTGCCGGTATCGGCAATGAAGCCGGCAGCCATGACAAACGCCAGGGTAGCACCGGGACCAAATCCCAGGGCCAATAACATGGCCATCACAATGGGGGTAAGAATAAGGGCTGCCCCGTCATTGGCAAAAAATGCGGAAACGGCAGCGCCCAGCAAAATAATCAGACTGAATAAAACTTTGCCGTTGCCACCGCCCCAGCGGGCGACGTGCAGGGCGGCCCATTCAAAAAAACCGGCTTCATCCAGCAGTAAGCTAATGATAATAATGGCAATAAAAGTGGCCGTTGCATTCCAGACAATATTCCACACGACTGGGATATCGCTAATTTGTATAACGCCAAATAATAATGCCAATAGGGCACCTAAAGAGGCACTCCAGCCGATGCCTAAACCACGAGGTTGCCAAATGACAAAAGTAATGGTCACAATAAAAATGGCTATGGATGTAAACACGTTATTTCCTGTTGAATAAATTCAGTATGTCAGTGGTTAATATTTAAGATAAAAATACGTCAAGTTGTTTGGCCTTGAGTAATTGTTAATCTGGCAGGACAGTCGCTTTTCAATTCAACTTTCAGATTTGGCATGCGGTTCAGGTGATGTAACCAGGCAGCTATCTCCAGCACAGCAATTTTCAGTTAAATAATCCAATAAGGTTGACATGGACTCGAACTTTACCGAGTAAATGACATACCGGCCTTCATGTTTTGACTCCAGAAGATCGGCATTAATTAACTCTTTCAAATGAAAGGATAGTGAAGAGGGAGGTATCCCTAGCGTTTCTGCAAGTTGTCCGGCCTGCAAGCCGGCAGAGCCGGCCTGTACCAGTTGTCGATAGGCTTCAAGGCGGGCTTCATGGGCCAGTGCAGATAAGGCTTTTACGGCATCTTTGGTTTCCATCAGCGTTCCTGTATTGTCTTTTTGTTTCTATATTTCGATATTTCGATATTTCGATATTTATCGAATTATAGTATACTACCGTGATTGATGCTATTTGATTAACAGAAATTTAAAATTTTAATGGGTCAGTTGTCCGTTAATATCTCAGTTAATACGCGCAGCTGTACCAAGCTTAAAGTATATGATTGCTCACTACAGGAATACTTATGAACAACGTTACCATCTACCATAACCCTAACTGTGGCACTT
>JAVESC010000171.1:0-3593 GCA_034006805.1 Advenella sp. | reverse complement strand
AATGTGGTGCTCTTTGATGGTTCCATTGCAAAGAATGTGGCTTACGGCTCACACCGTGATGCCACTGAATCACAAATAAATAAGGCAATCAAGGCGGCCAATCTGACGGAGTTTGTCGAGTCGTTACCTAACGGTTTACAAACAAATATCGGTGAAAATGGTGCCTGGCTTTCAGGTGGGCAGCGGCAACGCCTGGCTATTGCAAGGGCATTAATTAAAAATGCGCCCATTCTTATTCTTGATGAAGCCACTTCAGCGTTGGATAACGAGTCTGAACGACAGGTACAGGCTTCGCTTGATTTACTCATGGAAGGGCGAACCACTTTTGTGATCGCCCACCGTTTGTCAACAGTGCAAAATGCCGATTCTATTATTGTGCTTGATCAAGGGCAGATTCTTGAGTCAGGCAACCATAACGAACTCTTGAAAAAAGGGGGATTGTATGCCTCTTTATACCAAATGCAGTTTCGTGAAGATTAATTGAAAAGCATTGTTTTATACTTTCACACGTTACAGGCAATTATTTTATATTTTATTTACGGTAGATAAATGACAGAAAAAGCACAGCATGAAATTTCTTCATGGGGTTATGAACACCCCTCGGTAAAGGGCCCTAACGCCTTAATGTTTTTTACCTGGGATTTGTCCAAAACCATCGAAAATGCTTTCAAGAATGCAACAGAAGATACCTTGGATTATTACCTGGCGGAAGCACAAAAATCCATTGATGAACTTTTGCAAAAATATATTGATATCAAGGCAGATCCGGAAACCTTTGACGGTCAGAGCATTGTTTTGCGTCTGGAAGAAAATGAAAACTCAAAAACGCCCTTGATTGCGTTGCAAACTTCACCGCACCTTGAGGACAGGATTATCAAAATGCAATCCCGGGTCAAGCCCGGCCACGGTTAAGCGGTTTACATCAGGACAATGTCATACATTTCCTGCGTGTAGGTATTGTCAACTTCAAGGGTAATGGGCTTGCCAATAAAATCACCCAGTGTGGCCAAATAATGGCTTTCTTCTTCAAGAAACAGGTCAATAATGCTTTGTGCGGCAATTAAACGGAACTCTTTGGGGTTGAACTGTTTTGCCTCACGCAGGATTTCCCTGAGAATGTTGTAGCAAACCGTGCGGGACGTTTGTACCGAACCCTTGGCTTCGCAGGTGGGGCAGGGTTCGCATAACTGGTGTGCCAAAGAGTCCCGTGTACGCTTGCGGGTCATTTCAACCAGCCCTAACTGGGAGAAGCCATTCAGGGTTGTTTTGGTGCGGTCTTTATCAAGGGCCTTTTGCAGCTCGGCCAAAATAGCGTCCTGATGCTCTTTATTGTCCATATCAATAAAGTCGATAATAATAATACCGCCCAGGTTACGTAAGCGTAATTGACGGGCAATGGCAACGGCGGCTTCAAGGTTGGTCTTGAAAATGGTGTCGTTGAAATTACGTCCACCAATAAACCCTCCCGTGTTTACATCTATGCTGGTCAGGGCTTCGGTCTGGTCTATGATCAGGTACCCGCCAGACTTAAGATTAACGCGGCGTGACAGGGCGTTATTTATTTCATCATCAACGTAGGCGGTTTCAAAGAGCGGGCGTTCACCGCCATAATGCTTTACTTTTCCTGTTATTGCGGGTGTGTAAATAGATGCCCATTCCAGCAGAGCCTGTGTGGTGCTGCGCGAATCTATCTCAATGGATCTTGTGTCAGGGCCAACCATATCACGAAGTACCCGCTGGGCTAGCGTCAGGTCTTCATAAAGCAGGGCTGGCGCTGATTGCTTTTGTACGGCATCTTTTATCATGGACCAACGCAGGTTAAGGTATTCCTGGTCTTTCTGTATTTCCTCATCGGTGGCGCCTTCAGCTTGTGTGCGGACAATAAACCCCCCCTTTTCATTGGGGTTCATCAAGGAAGCGACCCGCTCTTTGAGCGTGTTTCGTTCATCTTCCGATTCTATTTTTTGTGAGATGCCAATATGCTGTTCATGGGGAAGGTATACCAGCATGCGTCCGGCAATACTGATCTGGTTTGACAAGCGTGCTCCCTTGGTGCCCAATGGATCTTTGATGACCTGTACCATTAAACTTTGTCCTTCAAACAGCAGCTTTTCTATTTGAGTGTAGGCAATGCCGGTGTTGCGCAATGAGCGGTTTTCGCGAAGATCGGCAATATGAATAAAGGCGGCTTTATCAAGCCCTATATCAATAAAGGCACTTTGCATTCCTGGCAAAACACGTACGACTTTGCCCAGATAAATATTACCAACTTTACCTCTTTGGCTGGTGCGTTCGATATGTATTTCCTGGGCGGCACCCAGTTCTATTAATGCGACGCGGGTTTCAAAAGGCGTGACGTTGATTAATATTTGTTCGCTCATGCTTGTATTCTCGTGGTCTGGCGTATTATTGGAGGTCATATATTCTATATGAGCTTATCATGAGAACATGCCCAAGTTGAAGTATGTTAAAAACTAACATTCAGAATACGGTGTAACCCATAAAGAAAGGATTTTGCGGTGAGTGACTCACAAGATTCAAGTTATATTTCCAATCATATTCGTAAACGTATTGAGCTTGCAGGTGCCCGCTATCATGCCAATGACAATATTGCCGAATTTATTAATCCCGGAGAGCTGGATCTGTTACAGCAGGAAGTGCAGGAAAAAATTAAAGATGTGCTGAAAAGCCTGGTTATTGATACAGAAAAAGATCACAACACGAATGAAACGGCAAAGCGGGTTGCCAAAATGTTTATCAAGGAAGTGTTCTCTGGCCGTTATCGGCCTATGCCTGCCACAACCGAATTTCCCAATGTTGAAAAATTAAGTGAATTGATTATTGTTGGCCCTATCCAGGTCCGCAGCGCTTGTTCACACCATTTGTGTCCCATCATGGGGAAAGTATGGGTGGGTATCATGCCCAATGAGCAATCAAACTTAATTGGTTTGTCCAAATATGCCCGACTTATAGCCTGGGTCATGGAGCGGCCACAAATCCAGGAAGAGGCCATTACGCAAATTGCCGATTTACTGGTTAAAAAAATGAATCCTGATGGTTTGGCAGTTGTCATGGAGGCCGATCACTTCTGCATGCAGTGGCGCGGAGTCAAAGACATGGGTTCAAAAATGATTAATAGTGTCATGCGCGGTTCATTTTTAAAAGACTCAGACCTAAGGAAAGAGTTTTTATCCTTGATGAACGGTAATCGTAGAAGTTAGACGCATCACCTGGTGGTTTGGGGTAAGTAAAAAGAAAAGGACAACAGTTGTTTTAACTGCTTGTCCTTTTTGCTCGTTGCTTATTGCTTATTGCTTATTGCTTATTGCTTATTGCTTATGGATTTAGTGTTTGTTGAATTATTGCTTGTTGGGTATGCGCTGCCAATACTAATGTAGTGGTTACGGGCCAGTAAGTGAAATTGAAAGGGATGCAAGAGGGGGGGAGCATAAATGAAGACAGAGCTCTGTTGTAAATTGGCACACCGTTATTTTTATGATGTAGCGGTGCGACCGGTCCAAGTGCCAGGCAGTCGCCCATCACCTGAGAACAGGTCTAATAAACAAGTTGACCATGCATGGAAGACAGGGGAG
>JAVESC010000172.1:0-3593 GCA_034006805.1 Advenella sp. | reverse complement strand
GCATGGTGGACCACAACTGGTGCTCCATGGAACAGGGCGTTACGGTATTAACGCGAATACCCAAATGAGCCAAATCCAGGGCAGAAGAACGGGCAAAGCTCAATAAAGCGGCCTTGGCAGCACAGTATGCCGTGCCATCCGTTTCACCAAAATGCGCAGCAGTAGATAAAATGTGAATTATACTGCCGCCATTACCATTTTTAATCATGGCACGTGCACAATGTTGCGTGGTAATCAACCCCGCAGTCGCAAAACTTGCTACGGAGTCATTCCAGTCATCAAGCTTCATATCTAACACATGGCTCCAATGCACACGTCCTGCCATATTGACAGCGGCATCTAAACGACCGTATTTTTCTATGGTGGCGGCAACAGCTTTGCCTACTTCATCGTAGTCACGGGCATTGCCCACCACACCAAAACACTCCAAACCACGTTCTTGCAGATAGGCGACGGTTTCATTGGTAGCTGCCTCGCTAATATCCATTACACAAACACGTGCACCTTCGCGGGCAAGAAAATGCGCAATTGTTCCACCTATATTCGGACCTGCGCCGAAAACAATCGCGACTTTGTCTTTTAATCTGTCCATGTCTCTCTAAACCTATTGAAATAGTCAATTCATTCTCTACGTTGCCCACTAAAGCAGCAAGACTAGTTTCTCAAAGGCTGATATTCATTATTTGAATTTCACCGTAGGCTATGGCCTAACCTACATTTCAACGTCAATAACAAGAAAAAAACAGGAGGCTAACCCTGTCAAACACGGAGAAAAAGAAACGTGTTCGCTACACCGTTAAGCGCGTAGCCACAACACAAGGGACAGGATTCAGGATGAATCCAGAGGGGAAATGTAAAAACGTGGTTTTAACTCTCAAGAGCCTCAGCAGGCAACTTTTTTTTTGCCTGATCTACAATATGAATTAAACAGGCCGCTAACATAGCTTGAAAGTCATCTAGAGACTCGCCTGAGGCACCGGCAATCGCATTGCCATCTTGCATCGCCAAAGCAAACATACTCAATTTTTTAGGAAGTTCCGGCTGAGTTTGCAATAAGTCCTGAGTCAGTGTGCTAGCCCACCACTGTGCTAATTCTTCTCGCTGTTTTTCACGTATTTCCAAGAAGCGCTTGCGGGCTGTTTGCTCGGGCACAAACTTTTCCACGCTTAAAATAACCCCTAAGCGCCAGAAGTCAGCCGCAAAAAACTTGGGGTTATCGGTGGCTCCAAAAATGCGCATGACATGCTCATCAAACTTTTCGCCTGCTTTGGGACGGTTGCGCTTGGCGGTCTCACTATGCCATCTAAAAAAGCTCTCTTCAATCATGGCAGCGAGCAATAGGTCTTTACTCTCAAAGTGCCAATACACGCTACCTATGGGTAGGCCAGAGGTTTTAGCCACCTTACCCATGGTCGTACCACTATAACCAAACTGAGAGATAATATCGAAAGCCGTTTCAAGAATTCGCATTCGTACTGCTGCGCTGGACTTATGCTCGCCCGGTCTAGGCTGCCGACCATGTATATTTGAAACCATAGTTTCTCCTTAATATAAGCGCGATGCTTAGCTCACTATAATACTACATAAGTAAAGAAACCGTGCCTAGCCTCCCGTCAAAACCAGCTCCAAGATAACTAGGCACGTTTAATTGCCTAACCCACCATTAAATAGCTAAGGCTGCGATTAGGTTAGCCACATCGGTTTCATTTTCCAAGTTCAAAATGCGCTGGTGAATGCGCTCTGCCTGCTGGCGCTTCATACCTGCCGCATCCGTACATTCGTAAACTTTTTTATTTACTTCTGCTTCGGTCATTGGGTTTTGCGGGTCGCCTTTAGCGTATTTAACAGTACGCGTATGGACTTTACCATCACGGGTATGCAGCTCAAGCCGTACAAAACCAGGTCCACCATCTGGACGTACCAGACTCTTATCTTCTATGGTCTCCATACGCCGCGCCAAGGCCTTGAGGTCTTCCCGTTTTAGTGCTTCCCCAGAGAAATGGCGTAAGCCTATGTCCCGATCCTGAATAGCAGCAGCTACCATCCAAGGATTGCTAAACTGCGCCTCAACAATGGTTTGGGGATTTTGTTTTTTCTCTAGCGGACGCCCTAAAAGCATCATCTCTGCAGGCGGGCTATAAATAACCACCTTTGCCACATCATCGGGCAAGAGGTTATACTCATTGACCAAAGCCAGCGTACCATCAATGGCAACGTGACCACCACGACATGAGGGGTAGGGTTTAGGTGCAATGCCTGGCCCGGCAAAACGAGTGCCTAAATCACCTAACAAAGCATCTTTAGAGTATTTCCCCCCATGATACTGGTTGAACAGCCCTTTGGGACCCTCTAAAACATGGAATGGTCCAAATACGCCTTGCTGCGCTAAACGAGCGGATAACAAACCACCAGAAGCGGCAAAACCCGCCCCTAAGCGCTTAGCATGGGTGCCATCTACGCTGGCTTGAGCATTACCGGACAGCTGATGGTAAGCCAAACCCGCCGCAGCGACCATTTGTGCCTGATCCAATTTTAATAATCGACCTGCCACCATCGCTGCCGCCAAGAAACCATACATAGGAGTAGGATCCCAGCCCACAATAAAGGGGGACACGCCAGGCGAACCCGCCATGGATAAACGGCAGGCTAAATCTGTCCCGACTGCCACAGCAGTTATTAACTCTTTACCACTGACAACACCCGCTAATTCCGCTGCGGCCAAAGCCACTGGAATGGTCACACATGAAGCATGCATTAAAGAAGGCTCATAAGTATCGTCGTACTCAAGTGCCGCCGCCATTGCCGCATTTAAACGCACAGCATTTTCGGCGGGCAAACGTACGGATGTCCCTAAGACCAGGCTTTCTTCATTGCCGCCCGCTGTTTTACTCCATTCGTATAACTGTGCAATACCATCCGAATCCAGAGCCGGTAGCATAACGACGATAGTATCTAGAATTTGCCCTTTGGTGACTTCTCTTACCTCTGCAGGCAAATCCTCATAGCGCGTTTTTAAACAGTAATCTGCCAAGGTATAAATAGCATCTGGCACCGTTCCGCTGGCACGCGCCAACTTATCAATAGCTTCTTGTGCCAGGGCCCATGTAGGGGCCCCGGTTGCCAACCCTGCTGCTAACAAAGCAGATAGCTTGGCAAAATTACGACGGGTCATTGTCATAATAGTCTCCTTCCCTCTTGTTATATCTCAACCGAAACGGCTTACCTGTCTTTTTTGTTTTTATCGCGAATTAACATATAAATCAGCCCTGCCCAGGAAGCAGCGAATGCCACTAAATCGTAATTACGAATGGGACGGTATTCCGCATAAAACAAACCTGTTGATCCGATATAAGCAGCAGCAGTTAATAACAAACAAATCACTACCGCAATCCATTTTCCTTTATCCATTTTTATTTACCCTTTAACAATAGCTTTACGAGACGTATCGACATGGCCTTTATCCAGATCCGGGGTATAGGCGTTAGACCCATTCCATAACCAAAGCGGCTCCAGTTTTGGCTTCACGGCAGCAAACATCCAGCCGCTATAAGCCAACAACAAAATACCGTTCAAAAACAACTCTTGAGGGCCGG
>JAVESC010000039.1:0-24121 GCA_034006805.1 Advenella sp. | reverse complement strand
ACCGGTTGCCAAGTGTCACAATGAAATTAAAAAAGGCTTTTTTGGCTGGTTTAACCGGGTGTTCAATAAAATAACCAACGGTTATTCCGGCTGGGTGGGTGCTTTCATCAAAAGAGGTGGACGCATGATGCTGATCTACCTGATTTTATCGATTGGCATGGCCTACCTATTTTTGCGTTTACCCAGCTCATTCCTTCCCGATGAAGATCAGGGCTTCCTGATTGCTAACATTGAACTGCCATCCGGTGTGTCAGCCAATCGTACTATCGAGGTCATTGACACGGTAGAAGATTATTTTTCCAAAGTGCCAGAAATGGAAAACATCATCACGGTTCAGGGCTTCAGCTTTAGTGGTAGCGGCCTTAACTCGGCCATTGCTTTCGTTCCCCTGAAAGAGTTTTCCGAACGCCAGGGGCCAGGGCAATCTGCCCAGGATCTTTCTGCCAAAGCTACTGGTAGCCTGTTATTTGGCATTCCTGATGCCATGGTATTTTCCGTCATTCCACCTGCAATTCCCTCCCTGGGAACAGCAACCGGTTTTGACTTAAAGTTGCAAGACAGGGGGGCATTGGGGCAAATAGCATTACGTGATGCGGCCAATCAACTGCTAGGTTTGGCCCAGAAAAGTAATATTCTTACGCAAGTGCGAATTTCAGGTCTTGGCCCAGGGCCACAGCTTAACGTCAACATTGATCGTGAGAAGGCGGCAGTGCTGGGCGTTAACATGACTGAGGTTGCCAATGTGCTGGGTAGTGCAATCGGTTCCGGTTATTTGGGCAAGTTCCCCAATACCGGATGGATGCAAAACGTTTGGCTTCAATCTGACGCCCAGTTCCGCATGACCCCCGAAGATATTCTGAAGCTCAAGGTGCATAACGCTGCCGGCGAACTGGTGGATATGTCCTCCTTCGTCAAGCTCGACTGGACCCAAGGCCCAACCCAGGTCAGCCGCTTTAACAGCTTTGATGCCATCAGCATTAGTGGACAAGCCCAACCGGGCTATTCCAACGGTGAAGCTATGGCCGAAATCGAACGTCTGATTGCGCAATTGCCTTCAGGTATTGGTTATGAATGGGCTGGCTTGTCATTCCAGGAAATCCAGGCAGGAAACCAGGCACCCATTACCATGGCCCTATCCCTGATTGTCGTTTTCCTGGTTCTGGCTGCCTTGTACGAGAGCTGGACCATTCCGGTGTCAGCCATGCTGATTGTTCCTCTGGGTATGCTGGGAACGGTTGGTCTGACCACCCTCACGGGTATGTCCAATGATATTTACTTCCAGGTGGGCATGATTACCATTATTGGCTTGTCAGCCAAGAATGCAATTCTTATTGTAGAGTTTGCCAAAGATGCTTATGCATCGGGCAGGGATTTGATTGAGTCAACCATGGAAGCGGCACGTCTGCGTTTCAGGCCCATTCTCATGACCTCTTTTGCTTTCATTCTTGGTGTGTTACCTTTAGTATTAGCAGACGGAGCCGGTGCCGCAGGGCAACGTGCAGTGGGTGTTGGTGTGATTGGCGGTATGTTGGCAGCCACGCCTTTCTCGGTGCTTTTTGTTCCTGTCTTCTTTGTTGTTGTCATGAAAATTTTCAAAACCCGGCCACGCTTGTTAGGTGAACAGGCCCAGTCTTTTGAAATCGAGAAAGAAGAGCATGCCTATCGGCACGAAATCTATAAAGATATCGCCGAGATAGAAACGCTTGACCAGTCATCTTCAGACAGTAATAAAAATCAACCTGATGAGAGTAACCCTGAAAAATGAATATCGTAAAACACTTCTCTCCTAAGTTGTCTGCCGTCTTGCTGGCAACGGTATTGGCCGGGTGTTCGTTAAGCCCAAAGTATGAACGTCCAGGAATGCCTGTGCCCGATCAATTTCCAGGGCAGGGCAGTACAGTGGCACCTGATGGTGTTCAGCATTCGGCTGATCTGGGCTGGGAAACTTTTTTCAAAGATGATCGACTTAAGGCCCTTATCCCGATTGCCCTTGAAAACAACCGTGACATGCAGATAGCCATTCAACGGGTAGAAGAGGCCCGTGCCCTGTACGGCATCCAGCGCAGTGATCGCTTTCCACAAATAGGTGTCAATGCGCAACAAACCGCACAACGCCTGCCCGAAGACATGCGTGCCGGTGGTGCCTTATCGCCTTCGGTAAGCCGTAGCAATGTGGCAGGCATTGGCATGACCAATTTTGAACTTGATTTTTTTGGTCGTCAAAGAAGTTTGTCTGAAGCGGCATTTGAACAATACCTGGCAACACAGCAGGGACGCACGACCGTTCAAATCAACCTGATTGGGCAGCTGGCGTCCACTTATTTTAATCTCAGGAATCTGGAAGCACAAAAAGAACTGGTTAACAAAACCATTAAGTCACGTCAAGGAACCCTTAATCTGGTCCAAAGTCGTTACCGTGGCGGCGTAGCCTCATTATTAGATGTTAACCAGGCAAAAACTACGCTTGAGGCAGCAAAAGTTTCCCTGGCGGAAATTACCCGTGGTGAAATGCGTGCCAGGAATGCCTTGCAGTTACTTCTTGGTCAGCCAATTCCTGCCAATTTACCAGCCCCAGTACCGTTTACCAGTGATGTCGTCATGAGCAGCCTGCCGACAGGACTGCCTTCAGCACTGTTAACCCGACGTCCGGATATTCTTGCGGCAGAAAACAGGTTAAAAGCGGCCAATGCCAATATTGGCGCTGCCCGGGCTGCTTTTTTTCCATCCATTTCATTAACCGGATTACTTGGTATTGCCAGCCCCGACCTGGGCTCTTTGTTTGATGGCGGTAATGGCATGTGGTCGTTCAATCCTGTTATTAATATTCCAATTTTCACTGCTGGTAAATTAAGAAACAATCTTGACCTGGCGGAAGTACGCAGCGATATTGCGGTGGCTGAATATGAAAAATCCATACAAACCGCTTTTCGTGAAATTGCAGATGCCTTGGCAGGTGAAGCCACCTACCAGTCACAACTTGATGCACTGCGGGCACAGCAGGCAGCGGCTTATGAAACACTTAATCTTGCCAATTTGCGTTATTCAAGCGGCATAGACAGCTTCCTGCAGGTACAATCAGCAGAGGTTGCTTTATTTGCAGTTCAGCAAGGCTTTTTGCAAACTGGCTTCGATTCTATCCAGAATCGTATAGAGCTTTATAAAGCCCTGGGTGGTGGTTGGACACAAACCTCCGTTATTTCCAAATAATTTTTATATTCCATTTTATATGATTGATTTAGGTATAAACATTGATCACGTAGCCACTCTTCGGCAGCAACGCCATAGTGCCTACCCTGACCCCCTTAAAGCTGCTTTGCTGGCAGAACAGGCGGGGGCAGACGTTATCACCCTGCATCTGCGAGAAGACCGTCGTCACATTCAGGATAAGGATGTTTACGCTATCCTTCCCCAGTTAACCACCCGCATGAACCTTGAGTGCGCCATTACCAATGAAATGCTTGAGATTGCCTGTAATGTCAAGCCACAAGATATTTGTCTGGTACCTGAGCGTCGCCAGGAATTGACCACTGAAGGCGGGCTGAATGTTATTGAATCATTTGAGCAGGTGAAATTAGCCGTCTCCAAATTGCATGATGCCGGCTCACGCGTTTCTTTATTCATAGACCCAAATATAGATCAAATTCATGCGGCTGCCCAGGCAGGAGCCACCGTGATTGAGCTGCATACAGGCACCTATTCTGAAGCATCGGCTGATACAATCAAGACAGAACTGGAACGCTTAAGAATAGCCATTGCCGAAGGGCTTCGCGCTGGCTTGAAAGTCCATGCGGGTCATGGCTTGCATTACCAGAATGTTCAGGCTATTGTTGCCTTGGGTGGCATTTCCGAGCTAAATATTGGTCATGCGATTGTGTCACAGGCTATTTTTGACGGCTGGGAAAAAGCGGTACGGGACATGAAAGCGTTACTGCGTTAGTCTTTCTTAATTGAATAATATTTAAACAGGTTTTGCCATGAATGAAGCAATTAATTATCTTCTGAATCGTAACTCCATGAAAATGGTTACCGCTCCGGCTCCCTCTGACGAAGAACTGGCGCTTATACTTCAGACAGCAATGTCAGCCCCCGATCATGGTGCGTTACGTCCATGGCGATTCAAAATTATTCGTGGCGAGGCAATCAAGAAATTTGCTGATTTTTCTGTTGGTTTGAAGCAGGCCAGCGCAGAACCTTTCAACCCGGATAAAGAAGCGGCAACCCGTCAATGGCTGGATGAGGTTCCCTTGATTATTGCTGTTGCCTGCCATATTGATTATGGCAATACAAAAATAAGTGAATCCGAGCGTATGCTGGCAACTGGCTCAGCGGTTACCAATATCCTGAATGCTGCACATATGTTAGGTTATGGCGCATTCTGGAGTACCGGTATTGCCACTTATATTGATGAGTTTCAAACCGGTTTGGGTTTTGATGCGCTGGATTATCGTTTTATGGGCTTTTTGGCCATCGGTACCCCCAAAATGCCAATTCCCCAAAAAGAACGTTTAAGCTACGAACTGTTTACCGAAGAATGGACTGAACCGCTTGTCTGAGAACCAATCTGCCTCACAACAACTTGGCACTTTCCTGGCTTAAGCCAGGTTTTCAGTGGGGCATCAAGCCTTGGGCAAAAAAACATTATTCAGGCCTGTCGGGCCAATCATGCCACTGCCTGCATCAAAACAAGGCGGTTATTTCTTTAATGGCCGTTTTGATTAATATCGTTTTGTATTGGGGTTATTTGCTCAACTTGCAAAGGCATATTAAGCAGGATATTTTCTTTGTGAAGCCTGTCTATTATTTCAAATAACACGTCGCTTTTTATACGTCCAGCCAGGCGGGGGCTAATTACAAAACAAGTAGCCACCATCATCAGGTTACCGCCCTCTATACCTTGAAGGCGAATATAGGGTTCAAGGCCTTGATTTTTAAGAACATCTTCATTGTTTTCAAAAATAGAAAGAATAATATCCCTGACTTGTGCGGGGTTAACCAATAAAGGCAGGGGAAGAATAATTTGCACACGACCTTCGCTTTTGCTAAGTGTCATGTTGCGTACTGATTTGGTAATAAACTCAGAATTTGGCACAATCAGGGTAGAGCGGTCACCCAGCTGGATTTCAGTTGCCCTTACATTAATGCGCCGGATATCTCCTTCTTGAGTACCAATGACGACCCAATCGCCTACTTTGACAGGCCTTTCCACCAGCATGATTAAACCAGAAATGAAGTTTTGTACAATTGCCTGAAGACCAAAACCAATACCTACCGATAGGGCACTGGCGATCCAGGTTAACTTTTCAAGACTGATTCCCAGTGTGGAAAGCATCAGGGTGACCGTAACAATGGCAACCATGTAACCAAGCACGGTCACAATACTTGAACGTACCCCCGAGTCAATATTAGTATTGGGGAAATATTTGCCAATAAGCCAGCTTTTAAGCAGGCGGCCAATTATAACGCCGCCAAGAATGATTATTACTGCACTTAATAACATGCCTGGCGTGATGAAGCTTTGCCAGCTTTGTAAAAATGCATCCAGCTTTCCGTCCCGGTTAAACAGCCCGGTCAGGCTGTTACCGAAAGGGACCATCAAAACAATGGTTAATACATAAAATAATACCAGCTTGGTAAGCGCTGATAGAATAGTAGCCAGTTGATTCAGGAAGTTGGATGTTATGCCATAATGCGCTACCAGGTGCATGCCAATAAGTCCCTGGGCTGCAATGCTAGCCTGGAACAAATCATCACTTAATTTGAATAATATGTAGAAAGTAGCCAGGACAATAACGACCCAAAGCAGCTGTGTAATAAGAAATGAACCCAGGGCCACAAACCCAATGAGTGTGAAAACCAGTGTGCCTATTACAATAATCCAGCACAAGACCCGGAGTATGAGTGGCGATACCGTCGCCGCTACTTTACTATTGCCATCCTGTTTATTTAAAGGCGTAAAACGGTAAAAACGGGAAATTGTACCTAAAATCAGAAAGCCGAGCACCACCAGGGTCATCGTTGAAATCACCCTGAGCCCAACCTCGGTGCCAAGTGAAATACCGACGGTTGAACTGCTGATAATAATGGCCTGATGGATGACAATCAGTATGGCGATTAGCCAGGGATAGGGTTGGAGTGCCTTGACTAACGAGTTGCTTAGCGGTGGCAAGCGCCAGGATTCATGTCTCACCGAAAACAAAGCGTTACCCAATCCGGTAATCAGGGATGCAAAAATAATCGTATAGATCAGGGAAACCAGATACTCCTTGAGATCTGGGCTAACAATACCATTCCAGTTAAGGCCAGCATATATAAAATAAACTGATAAACCAGTAATAATCACATTGTTAAGGATTATTCCTACTGCTACCAAAGAGCGTCGCGCCCGTCCGGTTGGAATTTTTTCGATAGCAATCAGGCGAATCAACTTTTGCAAGAGCTGACTAACCACAAAGATGGTGATCAGGGCAAGAAAAATACCCGCATAAAAGAAATTTTTATTTTCATTTTCAAGGGCTTGCTTAAAAACAGCGATAATGGAGTCAGAAAATTTTTGTACTCTGGGAAAATCGGACGACCAAGAGCGAGAAAAGCTCTGCCAGAATGACGCTTTTAATGGGGATTTAACCCTTTCAAATAATTCAGCCTGAAACTGGGCACGGCTCTCTGCCATCAATTTCAGGCTACGCTGATTACCTTCGCTAATCAACAGTTTGGCTAGTTTGATATTGGCATCAAGGCGTTCACGCTCTTTTTGCAAAGCGGTACGCTGGGCTTCTATATCCCTTGATTCAGGAGAAACAGGACCTTGAATATCCTCAAGTTTGGGCGTATCAATTAAATTACTTAACTTTGTATCTATGTCGGCCAATTCCTGGGTTTTGGCACTGATAATTTGCTGCGCGCTTGCCTGAATGGTTTTTAACTGATCCAGCGTTTTTTGAATCCCGGCATTATCTTCGTTTGTTTTGGGAAGTGCATCTAGGCTAGCCTGAATGTCATCAAGAATCGGGAATTTTTGCCCGTTTTCCGCGTAAACGTTTGTACTAAATGCCAGGAAAACAATTAAAATAGACAGGATAAATCTGGACGGCATAACGTTTGAGTATAAGAGTTATTTATCGATGCGTTCCAGGCGTAGAATATAAGAACGCATTAACAGCATGGCAGTGACTGGCGAGGTAAGAAATAAGAAAACGATGATAAGAATTTCATGAAAGAAAACCCGGTCCGCCAGATGAAAAGACACCAGTATAGATGCCAATAAGGTAAACATGGCACCAAAAGTGTTACCCAATGTTGGCGCATGAATACGGCTTTTAAAGTCTTCAAACCGGAGTAGACCGATTGATCCTATTAGCGTAATCAGGCCACCGGCCACCAGAAAAATTGCCGCAGGAATCGCGACCCAGGCAGAAATGTCATTCATGGTTCGATCACCTCGCCACGCAACAAAAATTTTGACAGTGCTGATGAGGATACAAAACCTAGCAAACTGATCAACATGGCAATATCAAAATACCATGAAGTTCTGTAAAGCAGGCCCAGCACCAGAATTAGCAACATGCAATTAATATACATGGTGTCAAGACCCAACACCCGGTCTTGGGGGGTTGCACCTTTGACGAGTCTGATAAAAGCACACAAAGTGGCCAGGGAAAAGCAGCAAAGGGCAAAATAACATGCCCAGGTCAGGATCAGGTTCATTCAAATATCTCCATCAAATTTGCTTCGTAACGGTTCTTGATGGTGTGAATCCATTCGGACTCTTCTTTCAGGTTAAGTACGTGAAGGCGCAGGATATAATCGTCTTCGGTCAGGCCGGACCAGACTGTGCCGGGCGTATAAGTAATAATGCACGATAACATGGCCAAACCGTGAGGATCACGTAAGTCCAGGGGGATATTGATAAAGCCTGGTGTGCGATGGGCTTTTTTACCTTT
Organism: Advenella sp.; assembly: GCA_034006805.1. Taxonomy (GTDB): domain Bacteria; phylum Pseudomonadota; class Gammaproteobacteria; order Burkholderiales; family Burkholderiaceae_B; genus Advenella. Next base: position 16,181 of record JAVESC010000039.1, on the reverse strand, counting down.
CAGGATTAGTATTCCCACTACCCAGTTGGAATAGGCAATATCAACAATCACCAAGAATATCAATTTTAAGATAGTTAAGGTTTTTTTGGGGTGTCCGTGCAAAGGACGCAGGCGCTGCGATGCTAAAATCAGCCCTAATGACAGTATTGCGCCAAGAATAAACTGGCCGATACTAAGCGCGTTGGCCAGGAGCATCCAGATAAGCAAAAGGAACGCAGTCATGGGGAGCCAGAAAAATAATTTTTTCATTAGTGCCCCCCTATAATCGGTTTGTTGGATGCTTGCGTAATAACGGCATTAATATACTGGTAGGGATCATCAAGTGAACTTGCCGTATCGGCCAGGAAATCCATCACAGGACCAGCAAAAATTGAAAGCGCGATACAGCTAAATAATAAAACACTAACCGGTACTGCCTCACGTATACTAAGTTTGGGCGTTTGTAACGAGCCGGAGTTCCAAAACAGGCGGACCCCTGAACGCCCTAATGCAATGACGGTTGCAAGGCCTGAAGCCAGCATGGCAATCACCAGCAACCAGGCACTGATGGAAGGCCCGGTTAAATTGTTATCGGTTAACTCAAGGGCAGATGAGAGCAAGGCAAATTTTGCAACAAAGCCGGAAAAAGGAGGCATGCAGGCAATCAGGATGGCGCAGGTAAAAAATGACAGTCCCAGAAAAGCCAGGGCAGCCGGAATGGCCACGCCAACTACGTCACCGGAATAATCAGAAGTGTTATCTTCTTCAAGGCCAAAGGCCTCAAGACTGACTGAGAGCACATTGGAGCCAAAGGATTCGGTACGTTTTATTAACTCTACCAGCATAAAAAAAGCACCCGTGGTCAGCACGGAACTAATGAGATAGAAAAGAGAAGGGCCTGTAAGCGTAACGCCTGGCATACCCAGTGCCGTGAGCAGGGTTCCAGAGGACAGAATAATACTATAGCCAACCAGCCGTCCTATATTTTTTTCGGCCAGTATGCCCAGCGTACCAAATAAAAGTGTGCCAAGGCCAATGGCGTACATCCATTCCCCACCAAATGCAGCAGGCGCGCCTGTCGGTAAAAGCAGGGATCCCATTCTGACCAGGGCATAAATACCTACCTTGGTCATGATGGCAAACAGGGCGGCAACAGGTGCGCATGCTGCAGCATAAGCATTGGGCAGCCAAAAATTAAGTGGCCAGGCTGCAGCCTTGACTAAAAAGGCAATGCCCAGAATGGCGCAGGCAGTCTCAAATAATTTGCGGTTTTCTGCATCAAGCATGCCTGCCTTAATACCAAGATCGGCCATGTTGAGGGTGCCGGTTACCCCGTAAATAAGCGAAATGCTAATAAGCAGTAAAGATGCCCCAATCAGGTTGACGGTAATATAATGTAGTCCTGAAGAAACCCGTCTGGAGCCGGAACCATGCAACAGCAAACCATATGATGCCGCCAGGAAGATCTCGAAGAATACAAATAGGTTGAACAAATCACCGGTTAAAAACGCACCGTTAAGTCCCATTAAGATGAACTGGAAAAGGGGGTGAAAATGAATGCCAACCCGGTCCCAGAAAGCCGTTGAGTAGATAAGTGCGCATATACCAAGGACAATAGTAAGAAGCAGCATAACGGCAGAAAGCTTATCGACCACAAACACGATACCAAATGGTGCTACCCAGTTACCCAGCAAATACACACCAATATGATTATTCCAGTCATTGGGAATACTGCCTGCCGTCATGAAAAGCAATGTCACGGCAACCGCAAACTGGATAAATACGGACAGAAACGCCAACCCGGTAAGCGCTTTACGGCGAGAGTCCTTAAGAAGTAGCATGAGGGCACCTGCCATCATGGGTACAGCAACAGGTAAAATGGGTAAATGATCCAGCAATCCCATCATGAATTGTACTCCGTACCATCTACGTGATCGGTATTGGACAGCCCGCGCAAGGCCAGCAATACCACCAGATATAAAGCGGTGGTGGCAAAGCCAATTACAATAGCGGTTAGTACCAGAGCCTGTGGAACGGGATCGGCGTAATTGGAAACATCAACAACTGTGCCTGCCTCAATAATTGGGGGAGAACCAACAGACAGCCGACCCATGCCAAATATAAACAGGTTGACGGCGTAGGAAACCAGGGTAAGTCCCATGATAACCTGAAAGGTTCGGGGCCTAAGCAAGAGCCATATACCCGATCCGGCCAGTACCCCAATGGCTAATGAATATATAATTTCCATTTAATTGACTCGATCTGAAAAGTTTAATTGAGTACTCGTTCCCGCATTGGTTTCAGCCTCGGCAGATGGCGCTTTACGATAAAAACGCAGGGACTGGTGGGCAAGGGCAACCAACATTAACGTTGTTGCGCCCACAACCAGTGCATAAACACCAATATCGAAAAAGATCACACTGGAAAGATGTAACTTGCCAATGACGGGTAAATAAATATCCCAGCTAATGGCAGAAAGGAAAGGCTGGTCTACCCACCACGCAATCATGGATGAGCCGCCTGCAATTAACATACCAATTGAAATCCAGTACAGGGGCCTGACCCTTGAGCGGGTTTCAACCCAGTGAATACCACTAAGCATATATTGAAGGATTATCCCTGTGGCGAATATCAATCCACCCACAAAACCGCCTCCTGGCAGGTTATGGCCACGCAACAGGAAATACAGGGAAATAAGCGTGATAACCGGCAGCATTAATCTGCCCAGCACATTGGGGGTTAACAAAATGCCTTTCGGTAAACTATGCTTATCAGTAAGGCCATTGGCGTCAATGGTTTGAATTTCATGACGGTTTTCCAGGGCATGAATACTTTCTTGTGGTGGACGGAACCTTCTTAACAAAGCATAAACAGTAATGGCCACAATACCCAGAACACTAATTTCACCGTAAGTATCAAAACCACGGAAATCAACCAGAATAACGTTTACAACGTTATTCCCCCCCCCTTCAGGCAGTGCTTTTTCAAGGAAGAAAGAAGACAGACCTTCAGGTTTGTCACGGGTAAGCATGATGTACACAAGTGCTGAAAGACCCAGCCCGCCACAAATTGCAATGGCCAAATCACGGAACCGACGTATAAATGCCTGTAACGGGGTTATTTGGGACTCTTCAATGACACGACGGGGCAGCCAGCGCAAGCCCAGCAAAATAAGAACAACCGTAACGGTTTCAACCACCAGTTGTGTAAGCGCCAGATCGGGGGCTGACAACCATGCAAAAGTTACACAAGTAATAAGACCAGCCCCACCGGAAAGTGCCAGAGCCCGGAAACGGTTGTACTTGGCCAGATAAGCGGCGCCTATGGCGCAGGCCCCACCTACAATCCAGAGAATGGCAAATACAGGGTCAAAGGAAGAAGGTTGCTTGACCTGCAGCCAATCACCCCCAAGCAAGGGCAGCATGCCCACTACCAGGGTAATGACGATAATCCAAAGCACTTGTGGTTGCAGGCGTTTGCTTGAAAACCATTCAAGTAATACATAAGAAATGCTATCTATCCCATTCATAACGGCATCAAAGGTTTTTCTGCCATCAAAATGATATAAAACCGGTGTTTGCCCAGGGTACGACTGAAACAGGGGTTTGAATACATACAGCAGTGCAATACCCCCAACCAAGGCCAGGATGCTCATGATGAGCGGAAGGTTAAAGCCATGCCAGATTGCCAGACTATAGGTGGGAATATGATTGCCTAAAATAGCCGTGGCGGCGAGCTGGAGTATAGAACCGATAATCTGTTCGGGGAAAATGCCGATAAGTATGCAAAGCAGAACCAGCACAGCACTGGGGAACAGCATCCAGCGGGGTGGGTCATGAGGCTTGCGGGGTAAATCGGTGGCAGGTTTGCCAAAAAAAACCTGGGTAATGAAGCGCAGGGAATAAGCAACGCTAAATGAGCTGGCTACCACCGCCAGGGTTGGCAGCAGGTAACTTGAATAGGATGTCTGGTTCACGAACAGCGTTTCGGAAAAGAACATCTCTTTGGACAGGAAGCCGTTAAGCAACGGTACGCCCGCCATTGCAGCAGCGGCCACAATGGCCAAGGTGGCCGTAATAGGCATGAGCTTACGCAACCCTGACAATATACCCATGTCGCGGGTTCCGGTTTCATGATCGACAATGCCGGTGGCCATGAACAGGGATGCCTTGAAGATGGCGTGGTTGATCATGTGGAAAATGGCGGCAATAAGCGCCAGATCGCTATTCATGCCCAGAAGCAGGGTGATAAGACCCAGATGGCTAATGGTGGAGTAGGCTAGAACACCTTTCATGTCTTGCTGGAAAGTGGCGGCAAAAGCACCAATAAGCAATGAAGACATGCCGGCACCACCGATGATCCAGAACCATTGGTCGGTACTGGCGAGAACAGGCCAGAAACGGGCCAGGATAAAAACGCCTGCCTTGACCATGGTGGCAGAGTGCAGGTAGGCAGATACCGGCGTTGGCGCAGCCATGGCGTTAGGTAGCCAGAAGTGGAAGGGAAACTGGGCACTTTTGGTAAGCGCACCCAAGGATACCAGTACCAGGATGGGAATATACCAAGGATGATTGCGGATCAGGTTACCCGAAGCCAGGATTTCCCCGAGCTCATAACTGCCTACAATATGGCCGATCATTAACATTCCGGCCAGCAAACAAAACCCGCCAGCGGCAGTAACGGTAAGTGCCATGCGTGCACCACGACGCGCATCTTGCCGGTGATGCCAGTAGGCAATTAGCATGAATGATGAAAGACTGGTTAGCTCCCAAAAAATAACCAGTTGAATAACGTTGCCAGATAGAACGACCCCCAGCATAGAGCCCATGAATGCCAGGAAAAATGAAAAAAACCGGGGAACTGGATCGGCGGGATCCATATAGTACCGGGCATATAAAACAACCAATGCCCCCATAACGGTCAACAGAAGTGCAAACAACCAGGCAAAGCCATCCATTCTGAATGTCATGTTGACACCCATTGACGGTAGCCAGCTTATATTCTGGACCAGAACTTCTCCGCTAAAGACCGCAGGTGCTGTATAAAGAACCAGGCCAGCACAGACAAGCGCAATAATGCCTGCCAACCAGGATTCCTGATTTCTGGCGTTATGAGGCAAAATGGCAGCTAATATACTGCCAAGGAAAGGGAGTACGACAATTAAAACAAGGGGCATTTGACAGGGAGATCAAAAATAGAATTGTTACAGCCTTGATAATACGATATTTTTATATATTACTTGTCTCAGATTTGCATATGATGCAAAATATTTTTTGCATAAATCAATTATCCGACATGGTTGCAGTTATTTATAGCGGTTTTCACGTTATTTAATGATGATTGTTACGATTTCATGAGTTTTTCTTTAAATAATAACTATTTAATTGCTTAAATCAATTAATCTGCCCTGATATAAAATGGACCCTGTTGGTTTACCAGAAGTAGATCCGCCAACCGGCTCCAGACTGATCTGAAAAAGTTGCCCGGGATTCACTTTACCCAGGTTTTCAGGGTTGATCTTGAAAGCCTGAGTTGATTTAAGTGTTCCCAATGATCGGTAATCATTGCTTGATGCCTGTGATTGCACCCAGACTTCCATTGCAAGATTTTCATCAATGTTTTGCTGAACCAATGGCTTGAACTGGGCAGCACCGTCCTGATTAACGTTAACTAACCAGGCGGCCTGACTGTTTTGACTGGGCGATGACAGGACAGCAATCATTTTAGTCATAGCCGAAGATGATGGAAAAATGCTGACTATCAATAGTAAACAAATTGCCAGTATCAGGCTTGTTATTTTCCATAACCTTAAGTTATTACTGATTATTGTCCCTTTTTCCTGTACTCTTGCCAATAATCCGGACAGCCCGGGTGTTTCATGCTCATGGATGATGTCCAGAATGCCACTGGCTTCTTCGGTATTTTGCAAGTTATGTTTAATACTGCTCCATAAGCGCGGATGTAAAGGCTGCTCGGGAAATTGATCCAGATAATGGGTAAAATGATCTTCCCATATCAGGGCAATGCTGGCTGCGGTACTGTCTTGGTTAAAAAGCTGCAGAACATGGCGTTCTTCTTCGCCCGTCAATCCTCCTAGTACGTATTCACCAATTTTTTCATTATCGGCGTGATAAGGAAAATTATTCAGTTTTTTGGATAAATGACGCAATCCCAATAAAATATTTTCCTTGAAACGCCCCAATGGCATATTCAGCAGGGTAGCCGTTGTAGCCTGTTCGCCAGAACTGAAATACATATTGATCAGGCAGCTTTGAGGTTCAAGAGGCAATTCTTCTAAAAAAGCATGAAAACCAAGGTGTGCGGCATGAACGGTATTTATTTCAGCCTGCAAATGACTAAGCGTTTCTACAAGCACCGAATCCCTGTTTTGCAAGGCTGCCTGAATACTGTCATAATTTTTTTTGTATAAGGCGCCAATATGGTAGCGCAGAATGCTGTAAATCCATCCTTTTGCAGGACCTACTTCTTCGTTATAGGTATGGGCATTTTTCCAGATGGTCACAAAAGCACGCTGAACCGCCTGTTCCGCATAGCTCAGGTTGCCTAAAATGCGAAATGCCAGAGCCAGCATTTGAGGGGCATCGTGTTTATATAAATTCTGTATAGCGCTTTTTTGTCCTTTTCCGCAGGCTTTTAGCGTCTTTTCATATTGAAAAGAAGTAGACTTGTTAAACATTTTCTTTTCCCAGTTTTTATATTTACATTAGCATCATATTTTTCGAGTTTAACCTTAAAATCAATTTAATTGTATGTCTTTCAATCCTGACACCCATTCCTACCTCAAACAATTCAATCTGGACAACAAGGTTGCGTTCCTGACTGGTTCAACAAGAGGCCTGGGGTTTGAAATTGCCAAAGCCATGGCGCAAAGTGGCGCAACCGTGATTATCAATGGCAGGACGCGGGAAAGCGTGTCCCAATGCATCAAAAAGCTTGGCGATGAAGGCATAACCGCACGAGGCATATGCGCCGACACCTCCGATTTTGCGCAAATAGACGCGGCATTTGAAAAAATAAAACAGGATTACGGCCGCTGCGATATCCTGGTCAACAATATGGGAATGCGAATTCGCAAGTCGCTGGCTGAAAGTACATTGCACGATATACAGACCCTGATCCAGACCAACCTTACCGCTGCTGTGTATACCTCTAAAAAAGCCGCTGAACTTATGGTTAATAACGGTTTTGGCCGGATTATTTCCATAACCTCTATTGCCGGTGAGTTGGCTCGTTATGGCGATGCGGTGTATCCGATAAGCAAAATGGGATTAACCGGTATGATGAGAGCCTTGGCGGTGGAATATGCACGGCACGGCATTACCAGTAATGCCATAGCCCCCGGTCCCTTTGCCACTGAAACCAATAAAACGCTAGCCGAAGACAAGGAAAAAGGACCGGCTTTTGTGGCCCGCGTTCCCATGCAGCGTTGGGGCAGGCCAGAAGAAATTGCCGGCGCAGCGGTTTTTCTGGCCTCGGGGCTTGCCGCTTATATCAATGGCCAGGTCATTACCATTGATGGTGGCATGTCAGTTAATTTTTAACTCCAGCTTTTCAATCAGCGGTTGCCAACGTGCTTTTTCCTGCAGCATGTATTGGCTGAATTGCTCGGGTGTGCCCGGAATGGGGTCCATATACTGGGTTTGCAGTTTCTCTTTTACCTGCGGGTCATTAAGTGCCTGAACCAGGGCATTGGCCAGCTTTTCCTGAATAGCTTTATCCACTTTGGACGAAATAACAAAACCGGACCATGCCGATCCCTCAATGCCTGGTACGCCCGCTTCGGAAACGGTAGGGATATCGGGCAGGGCACTTACCCGCTCAGCAGTTGTTTGGGCCAGAGCTGTTAGTCGGCCGTCGTTAACCAAAGGCAAAACGGCAATCGGCGCCAGGGCAGTAAACTGGGTATCGCCGGCCAGCAACGAATTCATGGCATTGGGAGAAGACGCATAAGGAACATCTGTTGCGACGCCATCAATAGCCTGCAGCATAAGCGCCATGGATAAATGAGAACCTGTGCCAGTTCCTGGCGTTGCATAATTGAATTTATCGGGATTTTCTTTTATTTTATCAATAAGTTCCTGCAAGGTTGTAATGCCTGAATCACTTCTTACCGCAATGATATTGGGTTGCGTGACCGCCAAGGTAAGTGGGGAAAGGTCTTTCTCGGGGTCGTAGCTTAAGTTATTATAAATAAAAGGATTATTAACCAAAGGGCCGGTAATGGAGATCCCGAAGGTGTATCCATCGGGTTTGGCATGGGCGACGGCAGCGGTACCAATATTGCCGCCTGCCCCGGGTTTATTGTCAATCACAATTATCCGCCCCAGTGTATTTGACGCCTGTTCTGCCACAATCCGTGCGATCTGGTCCGGTGTTGATCCTGCACCAAAAGGAACAATAAGCTTTAGTTCATGCTCGGGCCAGTTAGCTGTATTGGCCATAACCGCAGAAGAACAGGACAATGCAATGCTTGCCAGCGCAAGCAGGTGCAGGCTTTTTTTAATCAACGGAACAAAACCGGTCTTTGACAATGTAAATCTCCTTGGTTAACGATTAACGTGTACGTTTATTGGCTTCCCATCAAAATGCTGTAATATTTTTCCAGTAATTCAGCACTTTGCTTGTCCTTGTAAAGCATGTAACCCTTATCACGTACTGCCTTGTATTGCTCATAGGGAATACGAGTCTCCAGTGTGGCAAAACGTGACTCGCATACTGGGAACAGGTCCATGTCAGCAGGTTCCTCCTGATACAACAGCACATACTCACGCGTCATGCAAAAAACAATGGCTTTTTCTTTTTCATACTGGGGGTAGGCTTGTTCCTGTGCATGACTGGTGGTAACCATCATAAAAAAGCCAAGAAGGGCACCTGCAAAATGATGTGTTAAGGTTCTCATTGTTCCACCTCTTCGGTTTCCAACCCAAGCATGACTTTGGAGGTAATCGCAAAGGTTTCTTTGTCTTTGGGAGAAAGACTATTGTAAACATCTTCAAGTACGTACTTCTGGCGGTAGGCGCGCTGAAAACTTTCATAAAGATGGGTTTGTTGGGCCAAATAGTCAGCCAGCGGTACTTCTTTAATAAATTCCCCGTATCTGAATTCACATAATTTCAGGAAATCAGCCGCACTGGGCTTTTTTCCGTCTTTGTCAATTACATTGGTTTGGCCCGACAAAATGCCTTCCATACACAGGGAGACCAGGTCAGTCTTGACTTCTGGCGGATAAGATTCTGTGCCGCATCCTGATAGCACCAAAGTACCAAAGAGCAGGGCAATAAGCGGTTTTACGGTTTTTATCAATTTCACGGTTGGTTTTACCCGAAATGTCTACTAATATAAGGTTAATGACAGCGATTATATAGCGAGTAATCGCGTTAAAAACTTCATTTTTACTTATCGGGGCTTTATTGTGCCCTAAACCATCCTGTCCGGACCATACCCTTGAATAAATATTTGCTGCTTTTCGTGTTGGGGCTGCCACTTATGGCATCAGCCCAAAGTAATGCCGATATCGACCTGAGCGACATCCCTGAACTGGATAGTGATGTGGTTGTGATGGGGCATTGTGAGCACTGCGAAAAGAATGCAACACTCCAGGACCTCATGGTTGCCCCATTATCTGGTGCGCGTTTTTCATCCGCTTATGGCTGGCGCATGCATCCGGTTTTTAAGGAAATGAGACTACATACCGGTGCCGACTTTGCTGCACCGGCAGGGACACCGGTTAACGCCATACAGGCGGCTAAAGTGGTTTATATGGCAAATCGTGGTGGATACGGAAAAACAGTTGTGCTTAAGCATGACGATACCTATAGCACACTATATGCCCATCTTGAGCGATATGCACCAGCGCTAACACAGGGCGCTTATGTAAAGAAAGGGGAGTTGATTGGTTTTGTAGGCTCAACCGGAAACTCGACGGGGCCGCATCTGCATTATGAAATCAGAAAACACGGTCAACCCGTGAACCCGGCAACCGGAAAAGTAATGCAACTGCCTACGATCATAAAGGTAAAGGGACCGGGCATTAGTGTTAAGCAAAAAAACGCCCGTATCCGAACCCTATTAAAGTAATAGGGTTGGCTGGTTATTTCTTAAGCGGGCAGCCAGTTTTGCAGCCAATGATTGAATAAAGAGGGCAATAACCAAACAAGCCTGTTACTAGGGGGATAATGCCTAAATAGCCCCACCAGCCGATGGTTCCGGTAATAGCCAGCACAATTAATACGACACCCACGATAATACGGAGTAGTTTATCGATACCGCCAACATTTTTATTCATGAGAAAGCCCTTTTTAATGGATTAACAAAAAACTGACAAGATTGAGTTGATGTTGAGCACAAAAATTTACGTTGAATACACATTAGGATGCAGTGGCATCACTACAGTATAAGTGATGTAATGTTTCAAGCATGGCAATGGCTTTAGGGTCTGCCAGGGAATAATAAACATTTCTGCCTTCCTTGCGCGTTTGAACCACCCCGTTTTTTCTGAGTACCGTTAAATGCTGAGAAAGATTGGGCTGATGAATATCCAGCAATGCCTCAATCTCTCCTACTGTTTTTTCACCTTCAAACAAGTGGCAGATCATTAGCAAGCGATCTTCATTGACCATTACTTTAAGCAGTTTTATGGCTTCAGTTGCTCCTTGCCGCATGGCAGTGGATAAATCCGTAGTAAGTATCGTGTTCATAATTTCAATCTAGATGATGTATATATTATATACATAAATATTATATAAATAAATATAATATTTACGGATTTTGTTTGATTTTTCTCAAATCGTTTGATGTCAGGGGATGCGCTTGGTTCATACCTCGTTTTCTAACAGCTTGGCCGCCTTGCTTTCCAAAACATTTCCTTCGCGATAATACCCTATTAAAGTATTAATGTTTTGATGTCCGGTCATTAGCATGGTTTCCGCAATGGGGATATTTTGCCTGGCCGCTTCGGTCACAAAACCAGAGCGCAACGAGTGTGCGGTAAATGCGTCACTTAATCCGGCCTGCGCACAACGGGATTTAATAATTTTGTTAATCGAAACCGGGCTTAATTTCCCACCAATTGCCCCACCTTTATTGATTTGCCTAAAGATATAACCACTATTCAATTGACTGACTTCAAGCCAGTCGGCCAGTGCCTGTGCTGCCATACCCGAGACCGGCTTGTAAGCATCGGCAGATACCTGTCCGGTTTGATTGGTCTTTGAATATAAAAGCAGGTACAGGTACTCACCCGTCTCTGGTTGGTGAATAAGCCGGTCAAAGTGGGCATCGGATATTTCAGAGCGACGCCTGCCGCCACTTGCCCAGGCAAACAAAATTAAAGCCTTATCCCGTAGACCTTTTAGAGACTGATCACAGGCTTCCAGTAACTGTACAAGCGGCTCTTTGGTAAGTGCAGGGCGCTTTATTGAATGCATGCCTTTTTTCGCATAGGCTTTTTGGGTTTTACCAATCAGTTCTTGCGCACGGGGGTCTTTACAGGGATTTGGGTTGGCAAAAGCCACTTTATGCGCTTTAGATAGCACAGCCAGGCGATGTAAAAGGGTGGCAATTGAAAAATGACCTTTTTGAGCCTTGAATTTGTTTTCTACCAGAAAAGAATCCAGTTCATCAGGCAAGCCAATAGTTTCGCCAGATGGCGTATAGCGCAGGGCATGATCAACAATAAATTGCAACACCACGGGCACGGGCAATGGCAGGGTAAATGCCTGGTTGTAGCGCGCCCTGTACCAGACAGCCCAATACTTCATGGCACTTTTATAGCTATTGCGTGTATTTTTTGATTCTCCCTCGGACACTATTTCGGCAATGGCTTTTTGGGTTGTTTCGTGTAATGACGCGGGATTCAGCAACGGCAAGTGATTAAGCAATTTAAGATTTTGTGTGGGCATAAACACCATTTTCAACTAAAAAGATTGGATATCTCGTGTTATTGTAAGATATAATATGTATTATGTATTGTATATTACAAATAAACCACATAGGTTATGATAATTTATACTTATCGAAACCTATATTCTAAAGCGTATTAAAAATGATGCAATTAAAAAATACAGGGCGCGGAATTCAACAGGAAGATGTCTGGAAAGCGGCAGATGAATTGTTGATAGAAGGGCAACGGCCCACCATAGAGCGAATCAGGTTGAAAATAGGGCGGGGTTCACCCAATACCATTAGCCCCATGCTGGAAAACTGGTTTGCCATATTGGGTAAGCGCATTAACGGCACGGCCTTTACCAAGGAAAGCGCGATAGCAACGCCTGAGCCGGTAGAGCAGGCTATTCGGCACGCATGGGAACTGGCACTTGAACAAGCCACCAAAACTGCGCATGAAGCGGTGAAAAGCCAACAAGAAGAAAACGAACGCATTAGAGCGATGCTGGATTCAGAAAAACAGACGTTTGAACAGAACAAACGCCTGCATGAAGCCGCCTTGCTAGAACAGGAAAAATTATTGGCCAATGTCGCCAGCCAACTTCATGATGTCAAGAATATGTTGGCCCAAAGAAACCGTGAGTTTGAAAACCTGAATATAGAAGCAGGGCGGTTAAAAATTCAAATTGCCGATTTACTGTCAGAAAACAAGGCCCAGCAAGAAGCGGCAGAACAAGCCCTGGATAAGGTAAACCGGCAGCATGCCAAAGAAAGGGAAGGGCTTGAAACCCGATTCAGGTCTCTGGAACTGCGCTCGGTAAGTGAAATTGACCGCGCCCGCCAGGAAACAAAACAGCTGGCGCAAAAACTGGAGCAAAGCAGCAAGATACAAAAAGACCGTGAAAAATCACTGCAAAGCAAGTTGGAAGAAGCTTATGAAAAACATCGGGAGCTGGCACAAGTCAGTGAAACGGGACGCTTAAATCTGCAAGCAGCGCAAGATGAAACGCGCTTGCTAAATGCTCAATTTGAACAGTATAAGTCTCAAAACGAGCAACAGCTCCGGCAATTGAAAAAGGAAAACGAAACACTGTCAAATGCACTTGCCCGGCAACAGCTAAACCAGGCCTTGCAGCAGGAAATGTCACAACTGCTTGAAAAGCTTAATGCCATTTCATTGGCCAATATAGATAAAGCAGAAAAAAAGCAGCTTGAATAAGCCAGCCCTCAAGGCTATGATTGTTACAGTTACGAATCATAAAAGCAGGTCATAATATGCAAATCAAATTCCTGGGTGCGGCCGGAGAGGTAACTGGCTCATGTTTTCTGGTGAAAACTGGAAACATTCAATTTCTGGTTGAGTGCGGTATGGTGCAGGGGGGACGTGATGCCCCCATACGCAATCGCCAGCCTTTTGATTTCAATCCTGAGGAATTGGATTTTGTGCTGCTTACCCACGCACATATTGACCATAGCGGCATGCTGCCAAAATTGGTTAAAGCCGGCTATTCGGGCTATATATACGCCACCCGGGCAACCGCTGATTTACTGGATGTCCTCTTGCCTGACAGCGCCCATATCCAAGAGGTTGATGCAGAACGGGCCGCCCGCAAGCCACGCTCAAAACAAGGCCGGCATTATGGCTTAACAACGCCTGTCTACAGCATGGCCGATGCACTGCAAACACTTAATCATGTCAAAGAAGTGGAATACGAAAACATGATAGATTTGGCACCTGGCATCAAGTGTCGTTTTCAGGATGCGGGCCATATCCTGGGTTCCGCCATTATCGAAATCTGGATCACCGAGGGAGAAACTACCCGAAAAATTGTGTTCAGTGGTGACCTTGGTCAACCCGGCAGGCCCATTTTACGTGACCCTGCCATAATCGAAGAGGCGGATATCCTGATTATGGAATCCACCTACGGTGACAGGCCACACCGTGCGAGCAACTCAACGGAAGAGGAAATCGTTGATATTTTCACCCGCACTTTACCCAAAGGGAATATTATTATTCCCGCTTTTGCAGTAGGGCGCACCCAGGAAGTCATCTATCAGTTATTACAATTAGCCCAGCATGATAAAGTGAATGATCTTAAGGTTTTTGTTGATTCTCCGATGGCTAGCAAGGCAACCGCCATCACCATGCAACACATGGAACTGTTTGACGAAGAAGCCAAAAAAATGCTGACCTGGAAGAAAATCGGCACCGAACTGCCCAACCTGTATTTCACCGCAAGCGCTGAAGAATCGCAAATGCTGAATAAAATCCGTTCAGGCGCCATTATTATTTCAGCAAGTGGCATGTGTGATGCAGGCCGTATCAAGCATCATCTGCGTCACAACCTGGGAAGGCCAGAATGCGCCATCATGATTACCGGGTTTCAGGCCATGGGGTCATTAGGCCGCCGTCTGGTGGATGGCGTCAAAAGGGTGCGTATTTTTGGTGAAGAAATTAATGTAAGGGCGTCCATTCATACCATTGGTGGACTGTCCGCCCACGCAGACCAGCCAGCCCTGATAAACTGGGCCAAAGGCTTTAAAAAACCACCGCAATACACGTACCTGGTTCATGGCGAGGCCAATCCAGCCCAAGCCCTGGCCAGCAGGCTGCAAAATGAACTTAATTGGAATGTGCATATTCCCCAAAGGCAGGAAATCGTTTCATTCAATTAAGACTATAATCACAGCATAGGGCAGGGCTTGCATACCAGGTTAATAGCCATATTCAGATAATATTTTCCATATATAACAGTAAAAAAACAATGATTGATTATGAACAACGTAAGGCACTTCAAAAAAGCATAAAAGAAGGCGCTACTTACCGACTTGCCCAGGAAGACACTGATTTTCTTGCCAGTGATGAACTGCGCGCCCAGCGTCTGACGCTTGAATACCTTAAAACAGATAAGGTTCTGAATGATAATTGCATACGCTCTACCGTTGTAATTTTTGGAAGCGCGCGCATCAGCTCACCGGAAGAAGCCAAAAGTAAAATGGAACAAATCCAGAAAATGCTGGATGCCTCACCGCAAGATGAAGTCATGATCAAAGCCCATAAAAAGGCAGAACGTAATTTGCGTAACTCATACTATTACGAGCAGGCCATCCGTTTTGCCAAGATGATTTCCGAACACTACCAGTATCAGGGTAATTGTGATTATGTTATTACAACCGGTGGCGGCCCCGGCATTATGGAGGCCGCTAACCGTGGGGCCTTTGAAAGCAAGGCCCGTTCAATTGGCCTGAATATCACCTTGCCGTACGAACAAACGCCAAACCCGTTTATTACGCCTGAACTTGCTTTCCGTTTTCATTATTTTGCGCTCAGGAAAATGCATTTCCTGGTCAGGGCAAAAGCACTGGTTGTTTTCCCAGGCGGCTACGGAACCATGGATGAGCTGTTTGAAGTGCTAACGTTAGTACAGACCAAAAAAATGGATCCCATCCCCATTATACTTTTTGGTTCAGAATTCTGGCAGCGCGCCATTGATTTTGAATTCCTGGTAGAAGAGGGCATGATTAATGAGCACGACCTGGAGTTGTTCAAGATGGTTGATTCTATTGATGAAGCGTTCACCATGCTGCAGCGGTTTCATGCTGAGCATATGTAATACAAAGGTTATGTCTAAACGGTTCTAGATCAACGCGGGCATTCTATATCGCCATCAACCCGGTTATTGCCGCCTTGCAGGCGACTGCCCTGGTCACAAACAATATTGCCATCAACGGTTGTATTTTTTACGGAAAATGAGGGCGTATAGGTTTTGGCTTCGATATTGCCATCGATGCGGCTATCACTAATTTGAATCTGGCTGGCTTGTTTTGAAATCACGTTACCATCAACCTTGGCGTTTTGAAGTACGAGAGTGGCATTTTGAAAGACCTCGATGTTGCCATCAACCCGTGTCCCATTCAGATTGCAATTAGCACCACTGGGCACCTTAATATTGGCGTCTATTTTTTTATTACCAATAGACCCCTGACAAGATATGTCATCCGCAAAAGCAGGTTGCATAAAGGCAGTTAACGTGGCGCAGCTTGCCAAGAATACTTTCAAGAATGAATTCATGTTTTTACCTATTAGTGGTTTGTGTTGTTACTGGTTAAGTATAAATTCGTTAAGCAGAAATCAGCTTAAGACGTAACGGCCATTATAATGAACTACCGCCACCTAACGCCAAGCGTTCAGGAGGTGGTTTCCAGCTTCATGGTTATGTGCGTGAAATGACTGTATCACTTCCCGGCTTACGTGTAACTCCACTGGCGTTTGCGACTTGGGTTTCCCTTTGCCGCCC
>JAVESC010000170.1:0-3659 GCA_034006805.1 Advenella sp. | reverse complement strand
GAGATATTGCCGTAGGTGCGCTTTAGAGAAGCAAATCCGGCCTCCAGATATTCCGGTCGCACCAGTAACAGGTTTTCCACAACGGCCCGATCACCGCCTGCCGCAACAAACGTTTCCATGATTGAAGAATATCCCTGAAGCAGTTGCTCATTACTCGCCAGGTAGTCTGCCAAAATATCATCACGGTGAACACCAAGCAATAACAACAGCATCGCCGCAGCCCAACCGGTTCGGTCTTTGCCTGCGGTACAGTGAAAGACACGCGGTACGCCTGGATCCTTCAGCAAAGAGGAGAAGAAGACACCGTAAGCTTTACATGCGCTGGACAGGCTGACCAAATTCCCGTAAATGGTTCTGTACAGCGTCTGCACCTTGTCTGGTGCCATATCCTGACCGAACTTGCGAGGATCGTGCAGCACAAATTGCATCATCGCTGCTATAGAACCCGAGTCATCACTTAACACATCGAGCCATACACTTTGAACGCCCGGTATAGGAACGTCGGGAGATCGTTCCCTTTCTGCGCCCGTACGAAAGTCGTAAACGAACCGTATGCCCAGCCCCTCAAGCCATCGAACCGACTCCTCCGGTATATCTGCAAGTTGACTCGACCGGAATATACGACCAGGGATTACGGCCGTTCCGTTGGCAGTGGCATGCCCGCCAAGGTCTCTAAAATTGGAAGGAATAGTGCGTGTATTCATATATCTTATTCAGTCATCCTTGATTTGTTCATTTCTTTCAGGCGCAGCCAACGGCTACCCTTCTTCCTTATTGGTGATCCGCCTTGCCGAGGTATTCAATCGCGCTGTCGATCACAAAGCGGTATTTCACATCGCCCTTGAGCATCCGCTCATAGGCCTCTAGTGTCATAATACAACTGTTTTCAGATTATATATTCAGGCTCTTTCCAAAAACTCACCCACATAAATCATATGCTCAAAGGGCAATTTCCCGCCTTCTGTACGGTCAACAATGGTGTCTAGCGTGGCCTGCAATACCGATTGCTTTTCAGCCACACCGGCATGCAAGACAATCGCAACAGGGGTATCTGCCGGATAGTGCTGCATTAACTGCCTGACCACTTCAGGCAAGGCCAAACCCATAGTAAAAAAAGCCAGGGTGGATTGGGATTCTGCCAGTTTTACCAAAGGGTCCGTACCCTGATAGCCTTCACGCGTTGTTTTGGCCGCTGTCAGTATCACAGATTCATTGCGCGGTCCATTAGTGACCCCTTGCGCAAGGACTGCATTGGCGGCGTTAAAACTGGATACGCCAGGAATCACGACCGGATTCAGGTCACGAAATTCTTTCAAATAACCTACCTGCGGCCCATATACTAAAGGATCCCCATAATCAAGCACGGCAACGGTTTTGCCTTCTTTGACCGCCTTCCGGATAATGCTACGCGCTTCCGCTTCCATTGCGTCGGCTTCTTCATCGGTTTGCTTGCGCCGGGCCATTGGGGTGAACAGGCCATGTCCGGCATTATGCACTTCCTTGCCCTGAAGCAGTTCAGGGAAGTTTTCCAGTACCCGCGTCATGGCAAAAACCACATCTGCCTGCCTGACTGTTTTTAACGCACGGACGGTTATATTGTCCGGGTCGCCAATGCCCATACTGACAAGGTAAAGCCGGCTGCTTGTTTGCCCATTGGCATCCAAAGAAAACATACTCATTCCTATATACATTTTTTTAACATTCAAATGTTGCAACCACTTTGGTGTCCCAAAACAGATAATTATTGTCTATGCCTGTTGGTAGGCCCACGATGCAACATGGTGGGAGCGCTTGATATCCGTGAGAAACCCCTGACTGGACAACTCTGCAATAATGAGTGAAGCCATCAAGAAATTCCAGGCATATAGTAATATATGCAGGATTCATTTTAAGAAAAGGATTCATTCATGGATGATCTTCTCCGGCTTTTTCATCTGGTGGGCATTGGGCTAGTCCTCATGTTGCCCCTGGCCAATCCGCTTACCTCTATGTCGTTGCTACTCTCGCTTGGCAGCGGTATTCCTTACCGGGAACGCCAGAAACAAATTACTCAATCCGCCTTTTATGTTTTTGGGATTATGCTGGTTGCCTACTTTGGCGGCACCTTGATCATGAAATCCTTTGGCATTTCCATTCCCGGCCTGCGTATTGCCGGTGGACTCATTGTGAGCGGAATCGGCTTTCAAATGCTCTCACCGTCTTCCCGCACCGATGACATGCCTGAAGCGGACACGGTGAGTGAACAAATAGCCACTAAAAAAACAACCAACATCGCCTTTGTGCCACTAGCCATGCCCGGCACGGCAGGACCAGGCAATATTGCCATGATCATTAGCACAACGGCCAGTATCCCGTCTTCCATTACCAGTGTCTATTCTCACTGGTTCCTGCATACGGCAGCCATACTTGTCTTTCTTTTGCTAAGCCTGTTGTTCTGGTTAGCCTTGCGCTTTGCTGGCCGCGTTGTTGCTGTCATCGGTCAAAGTGGTGTAGAAGCCATTTCCCGCATCATGGGTTTTTTGCTGGTGTGCATGGGCGTTCAATTCATTATTAACGGCGTGCTGGAAATTGCGACCGAATTTATGGCTACGCACGTTATTTAAATAATAAAGGCCTTGACAGACAAAATGGTATCTCCCCCGCCCTGAAGGGCGAGGTTTGCCGCGCACTTGATCACACACTGCGCCTATTGCTCTCCAGACTGGTCTACAAAAATAAGGTCTTGCGTGTTGAACCCCAGGCTGTCCATTTTCGCCAGCAATTCTTTTTTAAGGGCGTCATCAATGGTTGGGGTTCTGGACAGCAGCCACAGAAAAGATTTTTTGTGGCTGGTTATCAATGAGTATTCGTAATTTTTGCCTAAATCAAAAATAATGTAAGACCCGTAGAAAGGGCCAAAGAAAGAAACCTTCAGGTAACCCTGCTTGCTGTCTTCCACAAAATAGGCTTTGCCTTCGGCTTCTTTCCATTCATTTTTGGCCGTATTAAAGCCACGGTTAATAACCTTGATACCACCATCATCACGAAGCGTGTATTCGGCGCTTACCTGCTGCAGTCCGCGTTCGAAGGAATGGTCCAACCGTGCAATTTCATACCATTTACCCAGATAGCGCTGGGAATCAAAATTCTGAACAGGCTCTACCCCTTTGGGGATACCGGTACAACCGGTTAAAAACAAAAACAGACAAACAAAAAAATAACGCATTGGGCCAAACTCCCTGGGTTGATGGGGAAACTGAAAACGTTTAAAACTTCAAACTGATTAACTGGACCGGCCAAGCTCCTAAACGGACATAAAATATGTTTATCGGATTTGCGCGTAAAATCCCGTCGTTCAGGGCGGGGATGTAAGCGCGGACGGCGAAGCCGTCCTTACCGTTGTTGTCATCGCTCAGAGTCCAGAGTATGATTGATTCATGCAACGACTTCAAGCCTTTAAATTTGAATTGATGCCAAATGGCGAACAGCAGCGCGCCATGCGCCGTTTCGCTGAAAAGGCGAAAGCCAACGTTCAAAAGATTCACACCGGCATCGCTAATGCCCGGAAAGACTTCCTGCACAAAACCACCACGACGATCAGCCAAAACCACGCGCTCGTCTGCATTGAGGATTTGCAGGTACGGAATATGTCCAGGTCTTCCAGGGGCAGCAACGAACAG
>JAVESC010000037.1:0-24496 GCA_034006805.1 Advenella sp. | reverse complement strand
TCCCAGCACGCACCCTGCATGCCCGCCATTTTTAAGCGCCTTGGCAAAAGACCCGCCAATAAGGCCTACCCCAACCACGCTGACCACAGGTAGAAAGAACGAATTAGCCGAAGGGGCCAATGTGTCATTCACGGACATACATTACCTTTATTGCAGGGGATAAGAGCCGAGAATTTTAAAGAAAGCGGATTTTTTTTCAAGTTCTGCCAATGCTTTGGCCACATTTTCATCGTTGCGATGACCGAGAATATCGACATAAAAATAATATTCCCACTGGCCGGTACGGGCCGGACGTGACTCGAAACGGGTCATTGATACATTATTCTGGACAAAGGGACTAAGCAGATCATAGACCGCGCCAATCCGGTTGGGGACGGCAAAAATAAGGCTAGTCTGGTCTTTGCCACTTTGCAGGGAATCCAGATGACCAATGGCCAGAAAACGGGTTTTATTATTGGGATCATCCTGAATACCAGCCGCCACAATCGGCAGGTTCCAGATAAGCGCAGCGGCTTCACCAGCAATGGCCGCAACGGTATCATCATGGGCTGCATGCTTGGCTGCCTCTGAGTTACTGGCCGCCGGCACTCTTTTCAGATTAGGATAATGTTGCTGCAACCAGCTATGGCACTGTGCCAATGCCTGCGGATGCCCCATGATAACATCCACATTATCCATGTTGCCGCCCTGCGTCATCAAGCAATGCCGGATCGCGATAATACGTTCTCCGTGCACTTTCAGGGTAGTGGATAAAAGCAAATCCTGAGTTCGGTTAACCGCCCCTTCCGTCGAGTTTTCGACCGGAACCATGCCCACATCCGCCTGGCCGGCTTCGACAGAACGAAAAACCTCATCGAAAGACGAACAAGGTAATTTTTGTATTGCATGACCGTAATACTCAAAGGCAGCCTGCTCGGAAAAGGAGCCTTCGGGCCCCAAATAGGCAACCGTCAGACCACTCTCAAGCCCTCGGCAAGCTGAAATGATCTCGGCCCATACCGCATGCACAGACTCGCTTGGAAAAACACCCTGCTCATTGAGGCCCTGCAAACGACGAATAATTTGCGCTTCACGCTCGGGCTTGAGTACCGGCCCATCTGCCTGAAAATCATGCTTGATTTTACCCACATCCATAGCTGCCTGGGCGCGTTGATTTAACAAGGTCAGTATTTCATGATCAATCGCATCTATTCGCTCACGCAGCGGCTTTAGTTTTTCCTGCAACAGTTTATCCATGTTGGCGTTCAAATTCTTTAAGATAATCGATAAGAGCCATTACCCCTTCCATAGGCATGGCATTATAAATGGAAGCGCGCATGCCGCCGACAGATTTATGGCCTTTCAAATTTAATAATTGCTGTTTTTTTGCGCCATCAAGAAAAGCCGCATTCAAACTGTCATCATGTAAAGTAAATGGCACATTCATGCGCGAACGGTATTCGGGCTGAATCGCATTATGATAAAAATCACTATTATCAAGCTGGCTATATAAAGCCTTCGCTTTGTTGATGTTTTCAGATTCGATAGCCGCCAAACCACCTTTTGCGAGCAACCATTTAAAAACAAGTCCGGCCACGTAAATGGAATAAGTAGGTGGCGTATTGAATCGTGAGCGCTCACGAGCCACGTTGACATAATCAAAGGCACTTGGGCAATAAGGCAAAGCATGGCCCAACAAATCACGATGCAGAATAACAACCGTCACGCCGGCCGGACCGGCATTTTTTTGAGCCCCGGCATAAACCATGCCGGTTTGCCTGATATTTAAGGGACGGGATAGAAAATGGGAAGATGCATCAACCACCAATGGAACCGCATCGGCCCCTAAGGCCTGCATATTGGGTAGGCCGCCAATTTCGACCCCGCCGATGGTTTCATTGCTGCAAAAATGCAAATAGGAAGAGTCGGGGTTAACTTTCCATTCCTCGAAAGCCGGCACCCATGTCCAGGGCTCATAGGCCTGACCATTGATTTCCCGATCCTGATGACTTTGAGCGGCAATGCGCACCGTGCCGTAACGGGTAGCCTCTTTGTAGGATTTGATCGACCAGATACCGGTTAATACATAATCGGCAGAATGCGAAGCGTTTCTGGCGATCAGGTTCATGGGCAGAATGGCATTTTCGGCCGTTGCCCCACCCTGCATGAACATGACCGCGTAATCTTCAGGGATATCCATCAAGGCACGCAAATCAGCCTCGGCCTCGTCACAAATTTGCGTGAACTCGGGCCCACGGTGGCTCATTTCCATGACTGACTGGCCACTGCCGTGCCAATCAAGCATTTCCTCGGCGGCCTGTTGCAAAACTTCACGAGGAAGCTTGGAAGGTCCTGCTGAAAAATTCCAATATTGCTTATTCATAACCGCATTCACTTATTCATTTGTTGAAGGTTGGGAATCTTCCTGGCCTGGAACATCGTCCTGCCCGTTATCAGGCGTTTCAGAAGTGTCATCCGGTTCAATTTCATCATCGTTATCGACATCGCTTTCGACAACCCGGCGCACACCGGACAACATGCTTCCGTCATCAACGCTGATCAGGGTAACTCCCTGAGTTGCCCTGCCCATTTCCCGAATTTCGGATACCCGGGTACGCACCAGCACGCCCCCTGTTGTGATTAGCATGATTTCATCATCGGGTTCGACCAGGACAGCGCCCACGACCTTGCCATTGCGGGCACTGGTCTGGATGGCAATCATGCCCTTGGTACCGCGGCCATGACGGGTGTATTCTGTAATGGAAGTGCGTTTTCCAAAACCGTTTTCAGTGGCGGTTAGTACGCTTTGGCTTTCATCACCGGCAACCAGCAGGGAAATCACACTTTGCCCCTCTTCAAGGTTCATGCCACGGACTCCGCGTGCCGTACGGCCCATTGGACGCACATCATTCTCATCGAAACGCACTGCCTTGCCCGCATCGGAGAACAGCATGATATCGTGTTCGCCATCGGTAAGATCGGCACCAATCAGATGATCCCCTTCGTCAAGTGCGACGGCAATAATGCCGGCTTTACGAGGATTGGAGAAATCGGACAAAGGCGTTTTTTTGACCGTGCCACGCAAGGTTGCCATGAATACATAACGGTCTTCAACAAATGCTTTGACCGGCAGAATGACCGTGATTTTCTCACTATCAACCAAGGGGAACATGTTCACAATAGGACGTCCGCGTGAACCACGGGTACCTTGAGGCACTTCCCAGACTTTCAGCCAATAGACGCGACCATAGTCGGAAAAACACAACAGGTAATCGTGCGTATTGGCAATAAACAGCTGGTCGATCCAGTCATCTTCTTTCATGGCCGTTGCCTGCTTGCCCCTGCCACCCCGTTTTTGGGCGCGATATTCAGACAAGGGCTGGCTTTTGATGTAACCGCTATTAGACAGGGTAACCACCATATCTGTGGGCGTAATCAGATCTTCGGTATCAAGCTCTGTCGCGTTGGCCTCTATCACTGAACGGCGAGCATCTTTAGCATTGGTTGAAAACTCAGTCTTGATGAGCATTAATTCGTCGGCAATGATAGCGGTAATACGCTCGGGCTTGGAAAGAATATCCAGCAGATCGGAAATGGTATCCATGATCTCTTTGTATTCATTAACCACCTTATCCTGCTCAAGACCGGTAAGGCGCTGCAGGCGCATATTCAGGATTTCCTGAGCCTGCACATCGCTTAAGCGGTACAAACCATCTGCCTGCAAACCAAATACAGCCGCCAGGCCTTCGGGGCGATAGGCTACGCTTCCGCCCAATACAGCATCGTCATCAGCACGCACCAGCATTTCCCGTACCAGGGAAGAATCCCAGGTGCGAGCCATTAATTCCTGACGGGCCACCGGAGGCGTAGGTGCTGCCTTGATAATCGCGATAAATTCATCGATATTGGCCAACGCCACGGCCAGACCTTCAAGCACATGACCCCGTTCACGGGCTTTGCGCAACTGGTATACCGTGCGACGGGTAACCACTTCACGGCGATGCTGCAGGAAATAATCAACCAGCTGTTTAAGATTCAGCAAACGTGGCTGGCCCTCTACCAGGGCAACCAGGTTCATGCCAAACGTATCCTGCAACTGGGTATGCTTGTACAGGTTATTCAGGACAACTTCGGGCACCTCATTGCGCTTGAGCTCGATAACCAGACGCATTCCGTCTTTGTCGGACTCGTCACGAATATCTGAAATACCTTCAATTTTTTTCTCATTGACCAGGTCGGCAATCCGTTCCTGCAAGGTCTTTTTATTGACCTGATAGGGAAGTTCATCAACAATAATAGCCTGACGATTACCCTTCTCCAGGTCTTCGAAATGCGTTTTGGCACGCATAACAACCCGCCCACGTCCGGTACGATAACCTTCACGGACACCTGACATGCCATAAATAATGCCCCCTGTGGGGAAGTCGGGCGCAGGAATAAACGCCATTAACTCATCAATGGTGCACCCGGGGTTACGAAGGCAAAACAGACAACCCTCGATCACTTCAGCCAGATTATGGGGAGGCATATTGGTAGCCATACCAACAGCAATACCCGAACTGCCATTAACCAGCAGGTTGGGCAATCTGGAGGGCAACAACAAGGGCTCCTGCTCGCTGCCATCATAGTTAGGGCCAAAATCAACGGTTTCCTGATCAATATCAGCCAGCAATTCGTGAGCAATCTTGGCAAGACGGATTTCCGTATAACGCATGGCAGCCGCACTATCACCGTCAACGGAACCGAAGTTACCCTGCCCATCAACCAGCATATAGCGCAGGGAAAAATCCTGGGCCATACGCACGATGGTGTCGTATACCGCCTGATCGCCATGAGGATGATATTTACCGATGACATCACCGACAATACGTGCGGATTTCTTGTAAGCCTTATTCCAGTCGTTGTTGAGTTCATGCATGGCAAAAAGCACACGACGGTGAACCGGCTTGAGGCCATCCCTGACATCTGGCAAGGCACGACCGACAATCACACTCATAGCGTAGTCGAGATAACTACGACGCATTTCTTCTTCCAATGAAATTGGAAGCGTCTCCTTGGCAAAGGAATCCATATTACTCACAAATTTTTATCTGGTTAGGCAAACACATTTAAAATATCTTTGCCTATAATGAAAAAGCCAATTTGGGCGAAACATTGATTCTAACATTTATAGCGCTTCGGCAAACATCAATCCATGGACATAAAAAGATTTTATTCCGAAAGATCTCAGCTAGATTCCAAATCATTTCCTTTAAGTTTTACGTTTTGAATTCATCTTTAAATACTTAAAGATTTCAACACTTTCCTCCTTCCCCCTCTCTTCTTCCCGCTTGTTGCTCAAATCCAACAAAATTTGCATATAAACGACAGATTTGAAAAGATCCTTTAAAAATGTTGGGCTTACACTCTACAAGCCACAGGAAAATCGCGTAAGATCAATTCAAGAACACGGGAAAATCTAGTTTAACCCTTTGAATGAACATTCAAGCGTTGCTATACTGACCCTGATTTCCAATCATGCGGCGGGTTTCGCTGCGAGTCATTTTTTAGCTTTCAAGCTCAACGAGGAGAAACATGAATAAGCCCTCTAAATTCGCATTAGCATTCGCCGTGGTTGCTGCCGCAACTTCTGGCGTAGCATCAGCGCAAACTGTCGACAATTGGGTAAACCCATACGGTCTGGTTTGGATGAACGGCACAAATGAACATTGCTGGCGCGACAACTTCTGGACACCTGCTACTGCAGCCCAAGGTTGCGGCGCTCCACAAACACCCGACATCGTTGCTCAAAAAGTAATACTTAACGCTGATACTTTTTTTGACTTCGATAAATCAACCCTGAAACCTGAAGGTCGCAATATTCTTGACCAGGTTGCGCAGCAGACAAAACAACTTAACCTTGAATCAGTTATTGCTGTTGGCTACACCGACTCTATCGGTACTGCACAATACAACCAAGGTTTGTCAGAGCGTCGTGCAGCCACCGTCAAAAACTATCTGATCTCCCAAGGCATCCCTGCCGATCAGATTATCGCTTCTGGCCGCGGTGAAAACGATCCTATCGCTTCTAACGCAACTCGTGAAGGTCGCGCGAAAAACCGTCGCGTAGAAATCGAGATTGTAGGTACACCACGCAACTAAGCGCAGGCAATTTATTTTTGCCTACAGTAAAAAGCCCCCAACTGGGGGCTTTTTACTGCCTGCCTTCAGGGCAGTTTCCCCTGGCCTATGATAAACTTGAATTCTTACTATTTACACCCCGATTATTTTCCGGTTTCAAGAACAAGGCCTTATGAATACTCCCGCCCCCACTTCCGAACCTATCAACGCAGATCCGGCTGAATTGGAAAAATTCAGCGCCCTGGCCTCAAAATGGTGGGATCCCACCAGTGAATTCAAACCTTTACACGCCATTAATCCACTCAGGCTCGACTGGATTCAATCACTAACCGGCCCCCTGCCCGACAAAACCATTATTGACGTAGGCTGTGGCGGAGGGATACTTTCAGAAAGTATGGCAGCAACCGGCGCCAAAGTTACCGGCATAGACCTTGCCCAAAAGTCACTGACTGTTGCAAAGTTGCACGGACTTGAGTCCGGTATAAAAGTAGAATACCTGAAAGTGGCCGTTGAGCAAATCGCCCAGGAACGCGCGGCACAATACGACGTGGTCACTTGCATGGAAATGCTAGAGCATGTACCCGACCCGGCATCGATTATCAATGCCTGTGCAAAATTGGTTAAACCCGGCGGTTGGGTGTTTTTCTCTACCCTCAACCGGAACATGAAGTCTTTTATGTATGCCATTATCGGAGCCGAGTACATGATGAACCTGCTTCCCAAAGGAACCCATAATTACGGCAGCTTCATCAAGCCCAGCGAACTGGTTTCCTGCGCCCGTCATGCAAAACTTGATTTAATCAGCATAAAGGGGCTGGAATACAATCCTTTAACCGAGAAATATAAACTCAGCAACGATACTTCAGTTAATTATTTAATAGCGACCCGTAAATGCGAAGAATAGTTTTCTTTGATTTTGATGGCACCCTGGTTGATAGCGCCCCAGATCTTGCCCATGCAGCCAATTTACAACGCATCCGCAAAGGCCTGCCTCCGCTTCAATATGCCACCTTAAGGCCTTATGCATCACAAGGTGCCAGAGGATTGCTTGGGGCCGCCTTAAACCTGCAGCCTGATCACAATGAGTACGAGGCAGTACGCCAGCAGTTTTTACACGACTATAAAAATTGCATGACCACTCACAGCCGTCTGTTTAATGGGATTAATGAACTTCTAAACAAGATTGACCAGAATAATATGGGCTGGGGCATTGTTACCAACAAAGCCGAAGACCTGTCTTTTCCCATGTTTGACCATTTCCAGTTAACCTCCCGCAGTGCCGCCAATGTATGCGGAGATACAACCCCTTACGCCAAACCGCACCCTGCCCCTTTGCTCCATGCCGCCCGTCTTGCCAACAGCTTGCCCGAACACTGCATCTATATCGGTGATGACGAGCGTGATATCATTGCTGGCAAAGCCGCAAATATGGCCACCATTGCCGTTTCCTACGGGTATTGCAACAATAAAGACAGCATACAAGAATGGCAAGCCGACCTAACCGTAAACCGCGTCGATGAACTCTGGAATGCCATTGCTCATCTAGCTCAAAAAAACGGGGTTAAAAATGATTAATTACAGGTGTTTTACGTCCCTGAAAATATTACTGGCCTCATCCACATTGCTTTCGGGCTGCGTCCTTAACCCCAGCCCAGGCAGCCTGAACATGGGCCCTGATGGCAAACCCACCTCGGGATTCTTCGGGCGCACTGCACTCTCCCCCAGCAATTGGGATGAAATTTCTAAATCCATTAAGGATTCGGATAAAGAGTCATTAGGCGTTGAAGTTAACCGCGTGCACGATGGCAGCCTCAGGATTATTTTGCCGGCGAACAGCTCATTTCGGTCTGGAAAAACCAACATCAACCGAAAAATGTTCCCGATTCTGGATAAAATTGTTACGGAACTTAAGCAATCCCAGAACCTGCGCATCAAGGTCGTTGGACATACCGATTCGCAAGGAGGTGAAATTAACAATCAGGCCCTGTCTGTACAAAGAGCCTCGGCGGTCGCCCATTATTTAATCAAAAAAGGGGTTAAAAGCGTACGAATTGACATCGAAGGCAGAGGTGCCATAGACCCGTTAATGAGCAATGACACCGCACGTGGAAGAGCTATTAACCGTCGAATTGAATTGTATTTGTACGAACTAAGATAATAAAACCCGGACAAGGTTTCTTTGCTGGCTTTTATATGCAAAAAAACACACTTCTGCGCAAGGACATAAACGCCTTGTTTTAGAGGGCACCTGTTTTAAGCCAGAAAAATGCCCATGATTTAACAAAAGAATAAAAATGAACATGGCAAAAGAAAAGGGAGCCGAAGCTCCCTTTTAATCCGTTCTGTTGCCAAGTGGATCAGGCTCCTAGCGGCCTAAATTAGGCGGCTAATGCGTAACTTTCGTCATTTGCATTTAAGAGTTTTGCTTGATTTACGGTCATCGCCTACCGGCTGCCAGTCTTCCTATCTTTCCCTGTCGAAACCTTGGCGTCCCCATCAATAAGATACTAACGTGTTGTAAATACCCTATTGGTGGAGACGGCGGGACTCGAACCCGCGCACCTCCATTTACACAGCCTATATATGATATGAATGAACCTTTATCTGAGTTAATCAGGATACGGGTTACGCCTCGCCAGTACCACAACCTGAACGAAGCGGCAACCCTATCTGGCCTGAAACTTTCCGAGTATGTACGTCGATTATTGATTACTGCCGAGTCCTTACAGTCAGAATTAAATCAACTTCGAGAAATTACCGATTCTCTACAGCGTTCCCAAAAAACTGAAAATGCCATTTTGGAAACGCTTTTTCTTTTACGTTGCTCTGTTAGCAGCGATCAACTTTCCAGCGCTCAAAAATTGTTGAACGATCTGGGATTCAAAACTTTTTAATCATTTATCAAAATATACTAGGGGTATCCATGAAGCTACCTGTAATAACAGGCACGCTTGCTTTGTGCTGCGTGCCGTTATCATCCCACGCCCAAACAGCAAGCGTTTTGGTCGGCATCGAGGGCCGGGCTTGCGAAGCAATTTTATGTTTATCAAGCTCACTGCAACCAAGTGAATGCACGCCATCGCTTAATCATTATTTCGATATCAAAAAATATTCAAAGGGAATTTTAGACTGGCCTGCAACGATTGATGCCAGACGTGCTTTTTTAAATATGTGTCCAAGTTCTTCAGCGCCTGGACTACCAGAACGAATTAATGCCATTTCTAGAGGAGCAGGAAAATGTGACCCAGACTATTTAAATAGTGCATATGCTGGAACCAGCTATAAATACCAAAAACGTCGGGCACGGTTCACTTCAGAAAACGAATATGAATATTCAAATATCTCAAAGATAAAAACCGTCACGCAAAACAAGCTACCTGCTTATTGCGTGGCTTACGTTAATCACGATTGGACATACGACCTATCCATTAAATACGTAGGTACACCACTAAAAGGCGGCTACTGGGTTAAAGCAAGCCAACACGATGCAGCTCAAGCCAAATGGGAAGCAGACCATAACGGACAATGGGCCAGCCGGTGGGAATACGCATGGAAGCACCCCACAAACGGAAACGCATCTAACGATAGATACGATAGTCGATAACCATGCTGGCAGAATTTACTTTGTTAGCTGCCAGCTGCGCACCTAACGTACATATAAACACCTTATCGGCTTTGGTAAAACATGAATCCGCAGCCAATGTTTATGCCATCGGTATCAACAAGGGAAAACGGCTAACAACACAACCAACTACCCTGGCCGATGCCACAAATATTGCCAATGAACTCATTAAAAGCGGAACTGATTTTGATGCAGGACTAGGCCAGATAAACGTCCGTAACTGGCACTGGCTAGGTTTAAACACTAAAACCGTATTTGATCCGTGCGCCAATTTAAAAGCGGCACAGACGGTCTTGTCTGACTGTTACAGCCGTGCATTAAAGCAACATCAAAGTCAGCAAAAAGCATTGCAAGCCGCGTTGTCTTGCTACAACACCGGCAATTTTGAGCGGGGTTTTAAAAACGGATATGTCAATAAAGTCCTTGCGCAGGCCGGGGTAAAAATACCGGCCCTCAAGGCCAATACAGCCCCCCCCAAAAAAAGCCCGGTGCAAGTCACCAAAACAGCAAAAGAATCCAAATCAAAAAGCACAAACGATGGTTTCAGTATCAAGCGAACCACCGACGGCTTTCGATTGGCGGATCATTAATTTTCACAAAGGAACTTCAAAAATGAAACGTAGTATCAAATCAATTTTTTCACGTGTTTTTCAAAGCAAACTTGCCAAAGCAAATGCACTGGCACTCGCTGCTTTCGTGCCTACAGTAACGTTTGCTCAAGCAGCGGGCGGCGGCCTTAAAAAAGCCGAAACAGCGTTAGGCACGTTCAGAGACCAGCTTTACATTATTTTGCCAATCGCCGCAGTGATTGCGGGGATTATCATTGCTGTTCTATATGCAGCTGAAATCATGCGCAAAGACGACGCAGTGCGCTGGGCGATCGGTGTTGTTTTAGCTGGATCGATTGCTGAAATCGTTGTGTTGCTCTGGAAATAAACAATGTCAGTAGAGGAAGTAAAAAAAAATCCATATCATTACCCGGTTTTCAAAGGACTCGGTAGAAAAGCAACGTACATGGGCATACCAACTGTTTGGTTTATTGGGACCATTATGTTGGTTGGTTTTTCAGCCATGATCTTTGGATTATGGATCTGGTTACTCTTGTTTGTTTTGTTGCCAGTGATGGCAATCGTAACGAAAACGGACGATCGAGCCTTTGATATTTGGGGGCTGGAGCTGACAACCCGCGCCAGAAACCGGAATAAAAAACACTGGAATGGTTCCAGCTACTCACCGCTATCGTATCCGCGCCAACGACCTTGGCGCAAGTAAACAGGATCAAAAAATGAGCGCCTTAAAACTCAAGGAACGCTGGGTATCCAGATACGTTCCTTATTCGCATCACGTCACGGATCAAATCATTTCGTGCGCAAACAAAGAATACCTGGCTGTAGTCAAAGTGGGTGGGCGATCACCCGACGCAGCAGACAAAGCCGATAAATTTGAGTGGATTAAAGCCTTACACAACGTTTTGCGCGGTCTGCCGTTTGGCAAGCTGGGGCTTTATTCTCACATCATTCGGCGACGGGTAAAAGAATACCCCGAAAGCGATTTCCCACAGGCTTTTGCCCGGAAATTTGATAATGACTACCGGGCTACCTTCGATAAAAACTCATTAATGGTCAATGAACTGTATTTGACCATTTTGATTCATCCTGTCCATGATCCGATCCTGGGCAAAACAGCTTCCTTGGAAAAAGCCAATGCAAAAATGCTAAAAGCTTGGCAGGATGAATCAATAGAAGATTTAAATTCAGCCATTCGATCCATCAAAGCTGGATTATATAATTACGATGCGCAAGTATTAGGTATCGTAGATAGAGAGGGATACGCCTTCAGCGAAACCGCCGAATTTTTAGCTTACTTGCTATCTGGAGAAAAGCAGTCTGTCCCCCTCACGCAGGGCTATCTATATGATGCCCTTCCTACAGCCAGACCTGTCTTTTCACGCTTTGGCGAACTGGGCGAATTGCGCAGTATTGAAAACACAAAATTGTTTGGAATGGTTGAAATCAGGCAATATGCCGACGACACTGAACCCGGCCATTTGGATACATTGTTATCCTCACCGAATGAGTTTATTTTGTCTCAAAGTTGGGGGAGTTTTACCGGCTCCGCCGCCAAAAGCATGGTTAAACGGCATAAAAAACTATTGGAAGACTCCAACGATGATGCCAAAAACCAATTAAGCCAATTAAATTTGGTCATTGAGGATTTAACAGCGGGCAACCTGGGGTTAGGTGATCATCACGGCACGTTATTAATTTTTGGTGAAGAAGCAGAAAAACTCCGACGCGATATGGCAAACACCATTGCACTACTTGCCGGCACCGGTTTCATTGCAAAACCACTGGAAAAGGCACTGGAAGCCGCGTTCTGGGCACAACTGCCCGGTAACTGGCGCTGGCGACCACGGCCAGTGCCGATTACCAGCCCCAATTTTCTGTGTATGTCCAGCTTTCATAACCAGTTGACAGGCAAAGCCACTGGCAACCCGTGGGGGGCAGCAGTCACTCTGTTCAAAACAAACACCGGCTCACCCTATTTCTTTAATTATCATGAGTCCACCCACGAAGTGGACGAAACTGGAAAGCGCCGTTTAGGTAACACTATGCTTATCGGTAAGTCCGGTACAGGTAAGACCGTACTGCAAGGTGTCTTACTCGCACAGGCTCAAAAATTTGGTGCAACGGCGGTTATTTACGACAAAGATCAAGGTATGCAGGTACTGGTATTGGCCTTACGAGGACAGTACTTCAAACTCAATTTAGGTACGCCCACCGGCTGGAATCCCTTTCAAATGAAGCCCACGCCCCAAAACGTAGCCTTTATGAGACGGTTAATCACCTTTCTGGCTAAGTTGCGAGGAGAAACGGTATCTACAGCACAAAGCAAAGAAATATCACAGGCAGTTGAGCAAATGACTACCCTGATTGATATAAAAAACCGTAGCCTCTCAACCTTAACCACGTTGCTACCTAACCCATACACCGAAAATGGCGAATCATCCGTGCATGCCCGTTTATTACCCTGGTGCCAAGGCGGTGAGTATGGTTGGGTCTTTGACAACCCCGTCGATTTAATGAATCTGGACACACCTGCAGGACATAATCCGATTTTTGGATTTGACATGACGGAGTTTTTGGAAGACGACAATGTTCGGGCCGCTGCCACGATGTATTTACAGCATCGTGTTCATTCGCTCCACGATGGCCGAAGAATTATCAATGTAATTGATGAGTGTCAGCACCTATTAAAAGACGAACATTTTCAGGCAGACATGCAGGATTCAGCCCGCACCATTCGGAAGAAAAACGGGGTGATGGCATTGAGTACGCAAGAACCAGAAGCAATTGCGAACAATCCGGTAGGTCCATCCCTCATTCAACAGTCCGCCACATTGATTTTTTTGCCTAATCCAAAGGCCAAAAAATCAACTTACATGAATGACTTCGGTCTGACTGAATCCGAATTCAATTTAATCAAAGATTTGGGTGAAGCAAGCCGAAAATTTGTCATCAAGCAAGGCGTTAACGTCACTGTCGCCCAACTGGACCTGTCCGGTTGCGAAGATGCACTGATGGTCTTCAGTGGCAGTTCAGACATGGCAACATTGGCAGAAAAAGCCATTGCTGAAGTTGGTGATGACCCTGAAGACTGGTTGCCTGTTTATTTTGAGCGGGTGAAAAGTTACATGGTTGGAAACAAGTGAAATGGGAATGAAAAATCCTTAGCCAAATACTTGGCGTCACCACCGAAGAGCTGGCGGCCTTTAACCGAGTTTTAACAAAAATATAGGGTACTGAAATGAAAATAAAAACTGATTTCTCTGAACTCTGGGAACAAGTAGATCGTATTATTGAAAACAGGCTCCCACCTGAAAAAGAGTTGGGAAAATATAGCCGTAAAGAGCTAATAAAGGAATTAGAGGCTTACGTACACAATATGGAGCCGTTACCCAATGCCCGTCACAATGACAAAGAAGCAGTGATGGCATATCAATCACTAATAGTTAACAAAATGGCAACTCAACAATACACAACCATTGAGGAAAAAGAAAAAATGGCTGCCCTGCTCACTCATTCCAATCAGCTATTAGGCCAGTTTGACAAACCAGCCCTAAACCATGAGCTGCAATCAGAAAGCAGCCATGAAATGGAATTATGAGTTATGAAAACATATGAAGAATGGTGCAAACATTACGATTACTACGACCCTGAAAGTCAAGAAGCAAAAGATGATTACGCCAGATATCGGAGCCAGTTGGAGTTGTTTCAGGCAATACTGAAAGATGACAGTGTCAAGTGCCGTAAGTCGTGTGGTGCGGCCCGCAGCGAAGCGAGGACACGGTCACGACTGGAGGGCGAAGCGAACACTTGACACCAACCGTAGTTGTTATGCTAACAGCAGGGGGAGCAGTTCATCTGCACCCCCTGCCCAGTGGCGAACGACTAAATAAAAAGCTTTGTTTCCAAAAAAAAGCACTCCCTTAGATATTTGTTTTTCAAATAAATATTTTCAAAATAAAGTATCTTTGGCGTTGCCGAAAAAAAGGTACGCTCGTCCATTACCATAGACAGCTTCCCCTTTCTACTAACAGGAAATTCAAAAATGAAACGACGTTATTTTTTAATAGCCGCTGTTGCCAGCGCCGCACTTTTGGCCGGTTGCAAACAAGGCCCTAATGAAACATTTTTGGGATATTGGCAACGAACAGATAACGACATGCCATTACATGTTAAGCCCAACGAAAATGACTATATGGCTCGTCTTGGCCGTTATAACATGCCTGCCAAAGAAACTGCACCAGGCATTATCACAATCGAAACAGGCAACCCGTTACAACTGCAATACGATGAAAAAACGGGTCAACTTCATACTATTGATTTCGATAAAACAATTTTTTTTAAACGAATTAACGAAGACGAATATAAGATCATCAATGCAAAATGGGATAACCCAAATTACCGAAGCCCCACCAAATAAATAGTCTCGTTTTTAACAGCCAATCCGTTCAATACACATCTGTTATTGAACGTCTCCCCTTCTCACCTAAAACATCAATCCTTAACGGCATTCGCAAAACGGCGAAGGCTTACGCATAGGTATCCAATATGAAAAAAACATTTATTTATGGTCTGCTGGCTGTCACTGTATTCGTCTCTGGGCAAGTACAAGCACAATCAGGCATACCCACTCTCGATGTGAATTCTGTCCAGCAGCTTAATGCCCTGCTGGATCAATTGCAAACCGCAAAAACACAATTGGAACAAACCAAACGACAGCTTGATGCTTTAACGCAATCGTCCGGCTTTGGTTATGTCATGAGTAACCCCAGCGTGCAAGATGCTATCCGTGGAGCGCTGCCTAATGATGCTGCGGCATTGCTGGATCGTCTTGAATCGCAAAGTTCCGAGTTATCTAGCTCAGTACAACAAATTACCCAAGCAGTAGACGCACCCGTCAATTTTGCCCAAGACAAAATTGATATGAAAGCCAAATCAATTCAGATTGCGGCCACTAAAAAAGCCCTGTCAGAACAAGCTTATAACGCGATGACAAAACGACTGGAAGTGATTGATGAATTACAAGCCAAGATCAACACCACAACAAACCCAAAAGAAATTGCTGAGCTGCAAGCCCGGATAGCGATTGAGCAAGCCAACATCCAAACTGACCAAACTCGAATCCAGTTAGCAAACCAACAATTGGAAGCAGAGCAAACCTTACTTGAAGCAAGGGCTGAAAAGGTTTATTCGGGTTGGTTCAGTGATGACACTAAAAACATAAAATAAGCGAGGATCACATGGCATTTGATGCATCCAAAATTAGCAAACCAACCGATCCAAATAGAATCGGTGAATGGCTGATGCAACAGGTGGATACTGTCTTAAATGATGCGGTCAATACACCTATCCAGCAATTAATCACAGCCATTGCCCCTGCCATGATTATTGGGCTAACCATCCAGTTTTTGGTTTATGCCTATGCCCTCCAAAGAGGACAGGGCAACATGTCGGTTACGGAATTTATTCACAAATATATAAAAATAGCTATTTTGGCTGCAATTATTACGGCCAACGGGTTTTATCAAACAGATATTGTGAAAGTCATGCTGTCACTACCTGATGATGTTGCCGGTATTGTTGCCGGTGGAAATACCGTATCAACTCAAATCGACACCTTGCGGCAAGATACAACCAATGCATCAGCAAAAATGATAGAGCTAGAAAGTAGTTTTTTTCCTAGTAGCCGAAATGTGGTCATATCGCTTTATGCCAGTGCCCTTTCGGCAATGACGGCGCTTGTCTCTGCCGTCGTTGCCATCATTATGGTAGTTGTCAAGGTCGGAATGGCTTTACTCGTAGCCGCAGGTCCTATCTTTATATCTGCCCTAGCTTTTGATCGTACAGAAAAATTATTTGACAGCTGGGTGTCCCAGGCACTTAATTTTGTTTTTCTAGCCTTGCTTGCGGGTCTCATGTTCTCAATATTGCTTCAGTTAAATTTGAATTACGTCAAGATGATGATTGATACTCTGGCTGAAGGAGAAATCAACATGCTAAATCTCGTAGGCGGTTACTTTTTAGTGGGCATTGCTTCAGTGTTCGTCATGCTAATGATTCCCGGAATGGCACAAGGCTTGTCAGGCGGCTTTGGTGCTCAGTTTGGTGTTGGTATGACAGGCAATGGAATAAGTCGATTTTTACGTTTCAACCAAATGCGTAATAGAAGAAAATAGGAATACACACAATGAGAATTTTTATCTTCTCCCTTTTTATAGTAATGGCAGGTTGTGCTTTCACCCCCCCACCTGCAAACCAACCGGCCGACTCTCCTCGGTACCCAGTCAATGCCTCTGAACCACTTTTGCAAAGGTTTTAAATGAGTACAGAAAAAATAAAATCCATTAATGTAGCCGCAGAACTTGAAAAGACCAGAGGGTTGGAGCGTGATTACGTCGGTGAACTGGCCACCAGCCGTAAACGGGCATGGCAAGTAGCTTTGACATCATGCGTATTGACAGTGGCGGCTATTGGGGCAGTCATCGGGCTAACACCTCTGAAGCAACCACCAGAAATCTATGTAGTCCGGGTTGATAATGCCACCGGCAACATCGAGCATGTCAGTGAGTTGGGGGAACCCTTTGAAAGCTACAACGAGAGGATTGATAAGTATTTTTTAAATACCTATGTTCTCAATTGCGAAAGCTACAACTGGTATACGATCCAAAATCAATTCAATACATGCGCCCTACTGTCAGACCCAGCCATCCAAAACCAGTACGGAAAACGGTTTGAAGGAGAGTTTGCGCCAACCACCCGCTTGGGTACACTGGGTAACATTGATGTCACGGTTCACTCCATAACACTGGGTGAAAACCAAACGGCAACGATTCGGTTTTCTGCCACAGAACGCGAAGCCTCAACCAGCACTGTACAGGCAGAACGCCATCTGATTGCAACGGTCGCGTATCAATACATCAAAGTCCCCCTGACCGAAGAAGTTGCCAGACGTAACCCGCTCGGGTTCCAGATCACCCGCTACGACCTGGCCGCCGATCTGTCCAGATAACCCCATTCATAGGAAAAAACCATGAACCGCTTTGCCATTCGGGCAATAACGGTGGCCTTGTGCTGCGCGTTAACAACGCCAGCCCTGGCACTAAATGCCCCAAAACATTCCCGTGCAGATCACCGGGTACGTTATGCGAATTACAACCCTTCTGATGTCATTAATCTGAATGCCGTTATTGGTGTGGCTTCCGTCATTGTCCTGGAAGACGACGAAGTTTATAAATTTCATGTCTTCGGTGACAGTGAAGCTTACGAGTTTACCCACTTTGAAAACAACCTGTTTTTTAAACCGATTGCCGATGATGCAGACAGTAACCTGATTGTGATTACCAATAAGCGTAACTACACATTTAAAGTAACGTACAGCAATGATCGCAACTCACAGGCTCTGTACAAACTGGTCATGAGGTACCCGGATACCAAAGCCAAAGAACGGTATCAGGAAAACAAAAAACAGGCAGTCAAACAATCATTTGCCAAAGTTGGCCAACCTGTGAACTGGGCCAGTTATACCAAAAGTGGCGACATTGAACTGGCTCCCGTCCATATTTGGGACGATGGCCGGCAAACATGGATGCAATTTAATGATACGGCTGAAATCCCGGCAATTTACAGGGTAACGAGTACTGGTCAAGAGGTGATTACCAATCACCACATGGCCGATCCCACTACGCTTGTGCTGCACCGGACCGCCGATCGCTGGCACCTGCGCTTAGGTGAGCAGGTGGCCGCGATTCACAACGGCAACAAAGGCTATGTGCCTTACAAACCCAATACGGGTACGGCATCACCCAACGTTGAACGTGTGGTAATCGGTGCAGAAAAGCAGGAGTTACCCCCACCGGCACCCAAATTAAACCCAATCACCCCGGTTTATGAGGTTTCGCAGCCGGCATCAGATAAAACACCCACACCGGCACTGGCTCCGGCCAAGGTATGGGTAAAAGACGGCCAGACATGGATGCAATTCAAACAAAAGCAATTACCGAGCGTCCAACCCTTGAATGAAGCTGGCCGTCCCTATAACGCGAAAATTTCAATACGGCCTAAAAATACGCTGGTAGTGCAGTCAACATCGGCCAAGTGGTTGATTAGCAAAGGCAACGACAGCATTACCTTTGATATACAGGAAATCCAAAAATGATGGAAAACAATAATCCAGACCCCAGAACTGAATTAGACAACATGATTAACCGGGGCCAATCAAGCTTTGAGAACGTAAAACGGCCCATGTCTCCGGGTGCAAAAGGCTTTATGAAGCTGGCAATGCTCATTGCTGTTATTTTAATTGCTGTCATTGCATGGCAAGCATGGGGACCTAAAGACGATGTACCCGAAGAAGAAGCGATACCGCTGCGTAGCGGTATTAATAACTTGCTGACGGCCCCTAAAGTCAATAGCCCGGCTCCACCGACCACACCACCTAAAACCGAAGAGCCTAAAACAGCGCAAGCTGATCCGGTCATACCCATTATCATCGGTGGTAACGCGGGTGGCGGCATACCGGTGATTAATGAAACAGTAGCTCGCCGCCTAAGAAGCCCGCTGCGAGCCGATGCCGGTGCCAGCCAACAAACGGTACAGGCAGATTCACAAAATACAGTAAATGGTGACGCTGGGCCGTTGGCAGACAAATTAAGACCACTGGAACTAACTCCTTCCATTGCTGGCCAACTGGGTGATCGTAATTTCCTAATCACCCAAGGCACCATGATTGATTGTGTGATGCAAACCAAACTGATTACCGGCCAGCCCGGATTACTGACCTGCATATCCACTCAAAACGTCATGAGTTCCAATGGAAAAGTCATATTGATTGATGCAGGTACCAAATTTGTAGGCTATCAGACTGGCGG
Source organism: Advenella sp. (assembly GCA_034006805.1). Taxonomy (GTDB): domain Bacteria; phylum Pseudomonadota; class Gammaproteobacteria; order Burkholderiales; family Burkholderiaceae_B; genus Advenella. Next base: position 5,342 of record JAVESC010000037.1, on the reverse strand, counting down.
CATTGAACAAGGTATGCCACGGGCATTTGTAGCCTGGCATCGTCTGGAAACACCGAACGGGGTAATTTTAAATCTGGACTCACCCGGCACCGGGCCACTGGGCGAGGCCGGGGTAGATGGAAAAATTGACCATCATTTCTGGGAACGATTCGGGAACGCTATTTTATTAAGCCTTGTCGGTGATTTTGGTAACTGGTTATCCAATGAATCAAGCCGGGGTGACAACAACATCCGTTTTGATAATACGGCTGATGGCGGTCAGGAAATTGTTGCCAAAATTCTTGAGCACTCTTTAGATATTCCCCCCACTCTCTATAAAAATCAGGGCGAACGTGTAGGCATCATGGTTGCCCGTGACCTGGACTTTTCAAAAGTTTATGACCTCAAGCCCACTTTATGACAAATCTATTGCGGTTAGAACCTTTTTGCGACCGCTACAACCTTACCTACAATCAGATCAGGTAAGTGAACTGGCGATTGTACGACCCGGTGAGCTTTTCACCCGCGAACACGGTGCCTGGCATCAACAGGATTGCCCCACACTCACCTTAGATCACCAACGTGCCTTATGTAATGCCCTGACCGTTTATAACGGTCTGGGCCCTGCGCCAATATTGTCTGTCCTTTTACCCGATGGTGAGCGTGGTCAATTGGTGCAGTCTCCCGGCACACTTGATGGCACTATCGCTATCAATATACGTAAACATACGCAGCTGGTTAAGCATCTGGAAGATTTGGCAGCCGATGGGGCGTTTGATTATGTGCATGACAATCTGGCCAATCAGACACCAAACGGCTTTAATCAAATTGATAATGAGTTGCTGGCACTCAAAAACGCCGGGAAAATTCCCGAATTTTTACATGCAGCAATTCAAGCCAAAAAAAACATTGTGATTGCCGGTGCTACCGGCTCAGGTAAAACCACATTTGCCCGATCACTGATAGAGCGGGTACCAGTCGATGAACGGATCATCACCATCGAAGACGTACACGAACTCATCTTACCGAACCACCGAAACATCGTACACATGATGTACGGTGGCACCCGTGGCCGTGTAACGGCCAGTGATTGCATTTCGGCATGTATGCGCTTATCACCTGACCGAATTTTTCTGGCTGAGCTACGCTCAGGCGAAGCCTGGGAATACCTGACGGCATTAAATACCGGCCACCCCGGTTCTATTACCACTACGCATGCCAACTCTGCCAAAGACACGTTTAATCGTTTGGCTATGCTGGTAAAGCAGTCGCCTACCGGCGGCCAACTGGATTTAGAAACCATCCAGTCTTTTTTACGAAACACGGTTGATATCGTTCTCTATTTTGAGAAATTCAGATTGCGCGAAATCTTGTATCAACCACAACAATATTGAAATTAGGAAAATAAATGACCCAACCAACCCAAGCCCATCAAGGATTAACATTTGCCGCCATTTCGTATGAAATTATGCAAAGAGTTTATAAAGAGGGCAAACAACTCAATAAGAGCCCCGAAGAAATCAGTGCCGATATCAGGAAAGCATACCCTTGGGCAGTCCGGAAAGGGAATTGCTATAACAAATGGCTGCAAGTGCGTACTGAATTTTTTACAAAGCACAATTTACCCGGCTTGTATTCTCGCCGAACCTCATTAGATCAGTTAGCTACTGTGGTCCAGAATATAGAGCGGTAAACAAATCAACCCTTTTTACACCCCTTCCATTTTAAATTTTTAGAGGTTTTAACATGAATACTCAATCTACCAACTGGTTCCCTTTGTCAGTCGATTTTTTAACCAATCCCAAAATTAGGTCTGTTGCCTTTGAAGATCAGCGCCATTTTATTGGCATTCTTGCTCTGCATGCGACAGGTGCTTTTCCCGTTCCTACTTCCAGTGACCTTATAGATGAATGCGTTGCAAAATCACTAAATATCCACCCCAGAATCATCGGCGCAGTCCAAAAGCGCCTTATTAACGCCGGTTTAATTGATGAATGCTGGTACCCACAAATTTTAATGCCAGTCTAATGGCAAAAAATTTAACAGCAAAAACCAAATAAAAACTATCCCGAATCAATTTATTTTTCAAATTTTGAGGTTTTATTATGAGCACTCAACCTATTTCTATGCCATGGTTCCGTTTGTATACGGATTTTATTAAAGACCCTAAAATCATAGCTTTATCTTTTGAGGATCAGCGCCATTTTGTCGGAGTGCTTATCCTCAAATCAGACGGTGTTTTAGACCAAAAATGTGCCCCTGAATTAATGGACAGAATCGTTGCGCAGCAACTTTGGATTGAATGGAAAATCATTCATGAAGTAAAAACACGCTTGATTAAAATTGGCTTAATTGACGAAAACTGGCAACCGTTGGCGTGGGAAAAACGACAAAAAATCAGTGATCGTGACAGCACCGGTGCTGAACGTCAGCGCCGATATCGTGAACGACTGAAAGCTGAGGAGGAAGCTCGTAAAGCTGAGGAGGAAGCTCGCAAAAAGGCAGAACAAAATAACCAAGAGTCACAAGACATTGATTATATTGATGAAATTAAACCAGAAGAAGAGCGTTACGGTAGTGACGCGTTACGTAACGCGTCACCCGTAACGACCGTAACGCGGCTAGATAAGAATAGAATAGATAAGAATAGAGGAGATAAGAGTAATAACGCGTCACGCGTTACCCCTCCCCCCTGCCCCGTTCAGGAGATTGTCGATCTGTATCACCAGAAGATGCCAGAAAATCCAAAAGTGAAAATTTTGGACAACAAACGAATAAAAGCAATTACGGAAAAATGGAACGAAGCGGCAGCAAGCCATTTCCAACCTTTTGGATACCAAACCGTGGAAGACGGATTAAAAGCTTGGGAAACTTTTTTTGACATTTGCAATGATTCAGACTTCTTGACCGGAAAAGTGGCTCCCGGCCCGAATAGAACAATTCCGTTCATTGCCGAACTGGATTTTTTAATGTCGGACAAAGGTTTCAAAGGTTGCCTTGAAAACAAATACCACCGAATGGCCGCATAGAATCAACCTAAACGCCAACACAAGCAATTTTTAATGAAAACACACATCCGAACATGGATAAGTTAAAAAAACGAACACTGGCGCTTCTGGTGCGTTTTAAGTGCATTGAAAATTGTATTTTGAATCCAGCAAAAAAATTCCGTTCATTGCTGAACTGAATTTCTTGAATATCCAATCAAGGCTTTAAAAATCTTCCTTGCCAACAAACAGCATAGGAAAAACAAACAAGAAAATAGCCATCAATTCCATTAAATAGCCATACAAACGTTTTTTTATAAAAACCCACACCCAATCATGGGTTGGTTAAAAAAACGAATGTAGCGGTTTCTGGTGCGTTTTGGATAGATTAAAAACAATGCCTTTTCACGGCTGAGTTAATTTTTTTAATGCTTGCAAAAAAGGTTTCAAAGGTTTGCCTTGAAAAACGAGCATGACAGGGAAAATGCGCCCAAAATTTATGAATAACAGGAAAATTGCGTGAAAAACTTGACAACTCCATTAAACAGCACCGATGCAGAACAGTCGGTTTTAGGCGGTCTGATATTAGACAATAGCGCTTGGGAAAAAGTCGATCATTTATTACAAGCCAATGATTTTTATCATAAGAACCATCAATGCGTTTTTAAAAAAATTATGGAAATGCTGAATGACAATCAACCTGTTGATGTCATCACATTATCTGAGTCCCTGAAAAAATCAGGTGAAATTGATTTGGCCAGCAACGTTGCTTACCTGCATGCTTTAGTACAAAACACACCATCTGCCGCCAATATAGGCCGTTACGCAAAACTGGTCCGCGACTACAAAATCAGGCGCAATGCGATTGAACTAAGTCACAAAATTAACGTAATGGCATATGAAAAAAAACCTGACGAGCTACTGGAAAACATCACCAGTCTTGTCATGGCATCAACTGATAACCGAAGCACCGGCAATGATGGCGTTAGCATTGGCCAATTATTACCGGCTCTACTGGATACGCTCGATGCCAGGCTTGAAAAAAAAGGGGCGGTCTCTGGCGTTGCCACTGGTTTTGCTGACCTTGATTTACAAACCTGCGGCTTACAGTCGGGTGACTTGATTATTGTAGCTGGCCGCCCGTCAATGGGAAAAACCACGCTGGCTGTAAACATTGCTGAAAACGTGGCCGCTGACGGTGGCACTGCATTGGTAGTCAGTTTGGAAATGTCCGCTGCCCAACTCGCAGAACGAAGCATTGCCCGGTTTGGAGGCATTGATACGCAAGTCTTGAGAACTGGGCAACTTAGCCAGGACGACTACACCCGCCTGACTTTTGGGCTACAGAAATTACAGGACCAAAACTTAATCATTGCCGATGACCCAGCGTTATCTAGCGTCGCAAAAATCCGTATGTCGGCCCGAAAAACAAAGCAAAAGCTGGGCAAGTTGGATTTGATCGTGATTGACTACTTGCAACTGATGCAAGGCACCGGCAACACCCGGAACGAAGAAATCAGCGGCATTACCCGTGCATTGAAACTGTTGGCCAAGGAACTGGACTGTCCGATTCTCCTGCTATCCCAACTGTCCAGAGACGTGGAGAAACGAGCAGACAAACGCCCATTATTGAGCGATTTACGTGATTCAGGATCAATCGAACAAGATGCGGATGTTGTGTTAATGGCATATAGAGATGATTACTACAACCCGCAATCTGCTTTCAAAGGCTATGCAGAACTGCTGATACGCAAACAAAGAATGGGGCCACTGGCAGACGTACACCTTTGCTTTGAAGGCAAATACTCCCGATTTTTAGATGCAGATCAGCGAGAAGTGGCGCGGTTACGCAATACCGCTTTTACGCCGCAATCAAGTCGAAAACAATTTGGATCTTAAAAGGAAAACTATGAGCATAAAAGACTATGAACAAATTTTGTCCAATCTCGACGACAGAATCAGTACGGCCGCAAAATTGCGAGCGTTATACCCGGTAATTGAAAAAGACATTGCCGCTGGCGCAAGTCTCGGAATGATTTTGGATGATCTTAAATCACTGGGCCTAAATTTGAATTACGCTGTTTTGCAAAATGCGTTAGCCCGTATCCGAAAGCAAAGCAAAACCGTTGAACCCTTAGCCAGCCGAACCGAAAACGCATCGCTACCGCTTGCCACACCGGCACCAGCGCCAACAACTGCACCGGCTCCAATCACAAGCGTAGAGCCAACCGAACGAACATCCATACCGGGCGTCAGCACGACACCCAGACGGATTGAGTCACCGGCAGATTTGCGAGCCGTTCGGAATATGCAAATAGATTTAAACGCTTTACGTGAAGAAGGTCTGGCTAAACGTCGCCAGAAAAAATAATTGAA
>JAVESC010000036.1:0-24561 GCA_034006805.1 Advenella sp. | reverse complement strand
TAATGCCAGCCGGTTTCCTGATCGTAATACTGGCCAGGCAGGCGCAGGTTGAATTCAATGTCGGCATGAAGGACATGGCTTTCTCCTGTTGGACTGTTTTGGGCCAGCCAGCGGATATTACGGTTTTCATCTGTCACCATGAAGGGTTGTCCGATATGGTCGGCATGGATGAAGAAAAGCTTTGCGGTACGCTGGTTAAGGGGTATGGCCATCCGGACAAGATAAGGCTTTATCCAGGCGGGAATGTCATCACCAAAAGTGTTAGAGCCGGGATTCAGGAATAATCTGGCATCATCATGTCCGTAAAAATACCCACCGCTATACTCTATAAATGCAACGGGCAGTTGTCCGGCATAAATATAGCGGCGACTAATGGCACCGTTATTGGCATAAATCGAGTCATCGTGATGGGCATGAATACCCCATTCACCTATTAAGCGGTTGTTTTCATAATAGAAAAAGGTGGCGCGGTCAGCGAGATATTTCATAACTCTTTGGCCCTGGAAGTTATAGCTGTATTCAGCCACAACATTTTCATCCAGGGTGATTTTCGCGGGTTTTCGGTCATTGTCGAATTCAATGCTTTTATTGCCGACCTTTGTTGGCAGGCCGCTGGCGTCCCGAGATATTTGTGGTGTGGCGGTGCTTGCGTCTTTGGTGTAAGAGGCATTGGAACCATCGGGGTTCCAGCTATATTGGTAGCGGCTGGTGGTGTTTTGCTGATAATGCTGTGTATTGACGGTTGCGTTTATTAGCCGTTTTTGTGAATCGTATGAATACCGGCTTGTGCTGTGCAGTTGCCTGGCAGGCAGACTGGTTCGTTCTTCAGTCAAAGTGCCATCGGTGGAAAAGTTCAGCTCCTGGGTCCAAACCGGTTGTTTCCGGTAGGCATTCCATAAGCTTAGCTGGGTTTTTGCTGGTGTTTTGGATTGCGCACGAAATACCAGCTGGTTGCCAAAGATATAGCCGGGAGCATGGATGCTGGTGTTCAGAATGGATCGGGTTTTTTGGCCATACCGTGGGGTCCAAAGGATTTCTTTGATTTTATTGTCGCTGTCATGGCGGTAGGTCAGCATGCCGCCTTCAGGCAGGATATGTTCGATGGTTTGTGTGTCTTTGACTATGCGGTAATAGTCGTGATAGCTGATTTGTATGATTGAGTTCAGCGGAATTAAATGTCTGAGTGATTTTATCGCAACGACATCCTCATTGAGTCTATTAAAGGCAAGAATTTTCTTATTATCCTGTAAAGTTGCCTTGCTTCGGTCGTTATATTCCAGCTTGACCGTATCAGCCCATTGGCTGCCGTTCTTTAGTTTGTTTATATAGTTTAATTTTCCTTTTTCATCATAGGCAAATTGTATTTTGTCACCATTGGAAAACGCTTGCAGGATAAGCTGGTTTTTTTCATTGACACCGTGGGTTTCGGTATTGCTGATGTTGCTTAGACGGATAACGGCATCAACAGAAGTTGTGTTGGCATGGCAGGCAAACGGAAATAGCAGGAGGAGGATTTTTTTCATTTTACCAAATTATTTTAAGCTTATGTTTTTTGTTGGGTAGGCAAGCTGTTTGTGAGAACAGCGTTGGATATTCTTTGTCCTTATCATATTCACGTGGCTTATTAATGTTTTAAAATGGGGAGTCCCAGCCGAGTTCGTTTTCTAGCCACGTTACATAATGCGTTGCATCTACGGTTCCAATAATTTTTTGTGAAAGTAGGCTATCTTCTGAGGTGTCTACGGGGAAGCGGGTAATGAATTTTTCCACTTCCTGACGGGCTGCTTGGCCAAGCGTGGCATGTTCCCGTTGATATTTGTCGGTAGCATTACTCCCGGGCTCTTGTATGTACCGGTCCAGGTCAGGATTTGGCGAGCTTCTGGCAGGTGTACCATGCAGTACAGGGTTGTCAATACCACTGAATGGTTGGGTCTGTGTTGATGGGTTGCTTAAGGATTCCATGGAAACACCCGCCTGTTCTGCTTGCCATACCATCCATGCCAGAGGTATATCACCAAGATCTCCGTATTGGCCTTTTGTCGGGTTGAGCCGGTCTTTGAGGTCTGATTGCCAGGTGAAACCGCCAACATCGGAATGGGCTCCTATGAAGCCTTGCTCTATCCAGTTATTTCCTTCTCCCACTAATGGGGTAAGGGGAAATAATTTACGGTGTTCGTTCAGGGAAGCAGCATGGGCAATCCAGTCCCATGAGTCAGGAACGGTATATGTGTAAAGGTCGTTTAAATTTCCCCGGTAACCTATTTGCGGTACATTGTCGAATAAACCGATAAAGCGCAGGTCAAGGCAGGCATTGATTGTGTCTTTTCTTTTTCCATGAAGAAGAGAGGTCCATTCCATCGAGAAAAAACCATGTTCGTCAGTATGATCGGCCAGCATATTGGCAAAGATCAGGGCGATGGCCGAACCACGTGAAAAAGCAATAATATCAATTGGCAAGAGGGGATTATTAGTGTTATTAATGTTAAAAGTATTAGGTATGGTATTAACCAATTCATTGATTTGATGATTAATAATATTCATGATGTTATAACCTAATGCGGCATCAAGCATTCCAGCAGTATGGGTTGTGGGAAGGAACTTGCCTGTTCCTGAGGTATAGCTTTTGTCTCCAATATAAAGCCTCGTAAACTTCAATACATTGGTATTTGAATATTTGTTATTTTCTGTGCCATCAAATGCAAACAGCAGCAATCCCAAGGGGTCAATAAACAGACGTGGTTGCTGGGCAGCATACCCAAAAGGGTCGTTATTGGGCACAGGTCCAATCGGGTCAGGCTCCAAGTAATGCCCTGCTCCCGGGTCATAGTAACGATTCATGTTGTAATGCCAGCCGGTTTCTTTATCGTAATATTGTCCGGGCAAGCGCAGGTTGAATTCAATATCGGCATGCAGAATATGGCTTTTACCAGTGGGGCTGTTATGGGCCAGCCAGTGGATTTTCTTCTCTTGGTCGGTCACCATGAAAGGCTGGCCGATGTGGTCTGTATGAATGAAATACAACTTCGATAGATGAGAGTGGCGCCTGGGGTCATCAAGGGGCACTTCTTCGGTGGATGTTTTTTTTATGGGGAAAGTGGCCTGTTCATAATCAATGAAAGCAACGGGCAGCTTACCGGCATAAATATAACGGCGGCTGATATTGTCATTGATACCATGCGTGGTTAGCTTGTCCCGTTGGATAGTCCACTCTCCGACCAGCAACTTGTTTTCATCATAGTAATAATGGGTATGCGTGTCAGGGGTGGTTTTGATGGTTCGCTGTCCAGGCGCATCATAAAAATAGGCGGCTAAGAAGGCTTTGTTTTTAGTGATGTAATGCAGTTTTCGATTGGGGCCATACTCAAGTTCAAGTTCTCCCGTTTTGATTGGCAGGCCGCTGGCATCACGTTCAATAGCGGGCTTAATTGTATTGCTGCCATTAAAATAAGCGGCACTGGAGCCATCCTTGTTCCAGGCATAATGGTGCAGGCCAGACAAATCTTGTTCTTTATATTGGGCGCTGGTTTTGGTGCTAACCATTCTTTGGGAAGGGTCATAGGCATAATTGCGGCCTGCTTCGTATTTTGCGTCTGGCACAATGACGGTTTCGCTACGCAGCGTATTATCCGGGGAAAAATCCAGGGCCTGTGTCCAGAACCGTTTGTCTTTATTCCATAAGCTAAGCTGGGTTTGTCCTGACTCGGTTTTAAGGGCATGAAAAGCCAGCTGGTTGCCCAGGATATAGCCTTTTTTGGGGATGCTGGAGTCCAGAATCAAGTGGTGTTTTTTGCCGGATTGTTCAGTCCAGATAATGGTTTCCGGCTTATTTTCCTCATTGTAAAAATAACTGATGTATCCCCCTTCGGGTAAATGGTGGATTTTGGTTTTGCCTTCATTTTCAAAAGTGTATTCATCATCGTATCTAATTGAGGGCATCCAGTCCTCGACGCCTTTTCTATTTGCTGATACCCATATTGGACGGCGGCTGGTATGGATGTTTAGCGTGTTTTTTTGCAGCGTAAAGTACACTTTTTTTTCGATGTTATTTTCGTCACTATATTCAATGGCAAAAAAATTGTTTTTTGGTTCTGATACTATTTTTGTGGTTACAGGCCTGGCCTTGTTTTTGCTTGATTCCATCACCTTTATCAGGTGCCCGTCTTCATCATATTCAAACAGTGCTTGGTCGCCATTGGCAAAGGTTTTCTGGATTGGCTGGTTTTTTTCGTTGAAACTGATTTTTTCAGTACCGGTAATATTGCTGAACCAGGAAGCTTGCCGGTCTTTTTCATAATTCAGCTGCAGGTTTTCCCAGGGGGAGTCGGGGATGGAGAGTTGAGAAACATGCCCTTGTTCATTACGCTGGATATGTGTTCCATTAATGAGCGTTAGGTTGCCTTGTTCATCATAACGGGCCTGCGTGCCAGCTGCAGCACAACCATGGCAGCCATGGCCCATGACATCTTCAAGCACATAATTACCACCTTTGATGGAGGTATGCATATCGGTAATATTACCCTCGGCATCGGTAATGCGGGTTAGGCCTTTGGCATTTTCTGTGCCGGGTGTGGCAAGGTATTCAAAATCAAGACGAAGCTGGGTGTCTGTTTGTGAGCCTTGAATGGAACGTATGGCTTGCCCCTTGTCGTTATAAGCCCATGAATTGGTTCTGAGCGCGTTTTTTCCGCTGTTGTCATGAATGCTGATGCCTGTCAGCAGAAAAGGGTTGCCATGTTGATGTTCGGGTTCATGAAAATAGGTTTTCCCCATATTGTCAGGGCGTAGCATGCCGGTCAGGCGTTGCGCTTGATGACCCTTGGGTTGGTCGTGTCGGTACAAAAACAGCCCGGCAGGGGTTTCAATGCGGCTGAGTCTGGCTGTATCGTTGATGGTTTCATAGTGAAAAACCAGCTTTTCCTGTTTACCGCCATGCACTTCCAGAATGGCACCCTGGGTTGGGCCCGGGGTTTCATCGCGAGTAATGTGTAGGGTTGCCAGTCCGGGCAGCTTGATGGTAATGAGCCTGCCTTTGGCATTGAATGTTTTTTCAAGACCGGGTTTTAGCTGCCATGTCCATGTGTGATCCTGGTTTTGGTAAATAAGCTTGCCATGGTTGCTTTCCTGGGCCAGGGCAGTGTCTCCCTGTCGTGGCTGGAACAGGGTGCGTGAACCGTCCGCGTGCACAATTTGCGGTTTCCCGCCGGCAAACCACAGGCGGGTTTCATAGGAATGTGACCAACCTTCGCCAAGCAGGGTTTTGTTGGTGCCCAAGGAATTGTAATAACGCACCAGTTCAAGGCCAGAGGCTCGCATGGGCAGATCGGTTTCCTGCTGGTATTTATTGCCGGTAATAAGGTGGATAGGGTTGCCAGCCCCCAGGTTAAGCGACGGTTTTTTTGCCACGTTTTGGCAGGGATTACCGGTTTTTTCTGGAGAGCAAGCCACAGGCTGGGGGGCGGTAGGGCTGGCGTATGCGGTAAATGGCAGGACTAAGGCAAGCAGGAACAGGGCAGCAGATTTTTTCATTTTAAGTGGCTTTGCAAGGCTGGACGATGTGGTTCACGCTTTAAGAAAAAAACGAACCGGTACGTCTTGAACAAAAAATGAAATCATCGGCCTGAATGGCTTCTTGTAGTAAACTTGATGTATTACTTTATCTATTGTGGGAAACCGAAAATGCTGATTACTTTCCGCTCAAATGCAAGTGCTGATGTTGTGATGCTGGACAAGCATGCCTTGTCTGTTCTGAAGGCTGCAGGGCGTGATTATGAAACATTGCCTGAAAGTGGCGTGTTTACGGTAGCGCAACTGGACGAGGCCATTCAGAACATTACCCGTGCTGTTGCTGAAGACCCTGATTCCAATCCTGACCAGGTATATGCCGATAAAGACAGGGAAGAAGAAGATGACGAGTATCCGGAAGAAAAACCGCACCCGGTAATGGAAAAGGTTACTTTGCGTCGCCGTACTTTCCCGTTGCTGGACATGCTAAGAGCCGCCAAGGTACACGGCAAGGAAGTGGTGTGGGAAGTGGGAAGCGCCTGGTAAACAATTCATGCTGCCAAGCGGTTAATATTTACCCATAAATTTACCCATAAAAAAAACCCAAACAACCTGGGATATCCGGTTAGTTTGGGTTTTTTTGTATTTGCCGTTTTTGTCTGGTTTTGTACCTGTTTGGTTCAGAAAACTGGCTTGGTCCCGCGGTACGGGATCAGTCAGGACAATTGCCTGCCCGTATTGTTAATACAGGCCTGGCAATACGGGCTTATCAATGTTTAAACAGCAGCGGTTTCAACGTTTTTTTCTTTAGCGGTTGCGCCTTGCTGAATATGACGGTTAACGGCACTTAACACGGCCTGGAATGAGGCGGTCACGATGTCTTTGTGAACTCCAACCCCGAAGCCGGTAGCAGAGTCGTCCAGACGAAGCTCTACATAGCAGGCAGCTCGTGTTTTTTCACCGGAGCCAATGGCATGTTCATGGTAGTCCATGAAACGGATAGGCAGATTCAAGGCGTTGATGAAGGCTGAAATAGCGCCATCACCCTTGCCGCTGGCCTTGATGACAGTACCGTTGTTTTCCAACTCAACGTCAATGCTGAACGTTTCATCATCAGCGCCTTCGGGATGGCTGTTAATTTGATGCTTGAGCAATTTCCAGGGCGAAGTCTGTTTCAGGTATTCTTCCTCGAAGATTTCGAACACGGCATTGCCATTAACTTCGGCACCGGTTTCGTCAGTGACGCGCTGGATGGCGCGGCTGAATTCAATTTGCAGGCGACGCGGCAAGTTCAGGCCTTGTTCCTGTTCAAGCAAGTAAGACACCCCGCCTTTACCAGACTGGCTGTTGACACGAATCACGGCATCGTAGCTGCGGCCCAGGTCGGCGGGGTCAATGGGCAGGTACGGAACTTCCCAGACACCATTGGGGTCTTGCTGCGCAAAACCTTTTTTGATGGCATCCTGGTGAGAACCTGAAAAGGCGGTAAATACCAAGTCGCCCGCATAAGGGTGGCGAGGATGTACGGGCAATTGGTTGCAGTATTCGGCGGTACGGCGGACTTCATCAATATCGGAAAAGTCCAGGCCGGGGTGGATGCCCTGGGTATACAGGTTAAGGGCCAGGGTAACCAAGTCTACGTTACCGGTACGCTCGCCGCTGCCAAACAAGCAGCCTTCAACGCGGTCGGCACCGGCCATGACAGACAACTCTGCCGCCGCAACCGCAGTGCCGCGGTCGTTGTGGGGGTGGACGCTAACGATAATGCTATCGCGTTTTTTTACGTTTTTGCAGAACCATTCAATCTGGTCTGCGTACATGTTGGGAGTGGTGGATTCAATGGTGGCGGGCAGGTTGAAAACAATTTTGTCTTCGGGGGTAGGTTGCCATTCTTCTGTTACGGCGTTACAAACTTCCACGGCAAATTCAGGCTCGGTGGTACTGAATACTTCGGGTGAATATTCATAGCGCCATTTGGTTTGTGGATATTTTGCCATGGCCTGCTTAACCCAGCGTGTGCCCTGAATGGCGACGTCCCTGACTTCATCTTTGCTCATGTTGAAGACGATTTTGCGGAAAGCGGGCGCGCAGGCATTGTAAAGGTGGATCATGGCGGTTTTTGCACCAGCAGCGGCTTCGGCAGTTCGCTCGATCAGCTCTTGACGGGCCTGGGTCAGGACGATAATGGTCACGTCATCAGGAATCAGGTTTTCTTCAACCAGGATACGGACAAAATCAAAATCGGTTTGTGATGCGGAAGGAAAGCCGACTTCAATTTCCTTGAAACCAATAGCCACCAACTGTTTGAAAAAGCGTAATTTGCGCTCAACACTCATGGGCTCGATCAGGGACTGGTTACCATCGCGCAGGTCGGTGCTCATCCAGATAGGAGGAGCCGTAATGGTTTTACTGGGCCATGTGCGCTCAGAAAAATCCTTGGCGAACGGTTTGAATGGAACGTATTTTTTTGCTGGGTTGGAAAGCATCATAATGCACCTGTTTGATATGAATCCCGGTGCTGGAACTGGCGTTTGCCTGTTTGCTGGCCCGGGATATTACAATTTAATAAAAATCCGGGTGGCTGATACAGGGCTGCCGAACTGCCACGAATGCTCTAGGCTCGGCAACCGGGCGCTAGGAGTAGAAGAGAAGAAAGGGCGCAAACCAGCAAGTCGCTGCTGCGACCTGCATTTAATTGGGAGAAATTGAAAGTTTGCGTTTTCATAATGAGTTTATTATGAGCATGAAAGGGGGGTAAAGTCAAGGGTTTTTGTCATTTAGGGTTAGCTCGGGAATGGAATTGTGTTGTAACAGCGCCTTTTGTTCTTTTATTTGAGCCAGCTTATAAACGCGCCCATTGCGTAATTCATGAAGGGTTTCTTTTAAGGTAATGAATTTAATGGGTTCGGTGCGATCACTCCAGGCCCAGCCCAGGACTTCTTTGCCTTCCGGAGAAAGGTTGTTAATGAGCTGGTTTATTTTTTGTGGTGGCGGGAAGTTTTCACCGGCACGGCTAATGCTGCCGCTTAGCCAGCTGCTTAATATTACATAAAGAATAAGGCTGCCTAGTAGAACAAGGCCCCACCAAATATAATTGTTTATACTGTTCAGGTAGGTTACCAGCTGGTTGCTGAAGGTTTCCAGTCCGGCGTAGTCCTGTTTTTTGCCAAAATCAATGATTTCACGGGCAAAGAATATCCAGGCAAGTACGAAAATGACAATGATCGTGCTACGTAAAACAAGTTGTGGCATTGCCAGTTTTAACAGGGTTTTGCTGAGTACGGCGGTATCATTTTTGTAGGCCGCGGTTTTTTTTTGTTTCATAAAGAATTTTTACTATGCGTCAGGCGTTAGAGTTAAAAACAGGCCAGCATTTGGTTATGACCCCTCAGTTGCAGCAGTCATTGCGATTGTTACAATTTTCGGGTCTGGATTTCCAGGTTGAGCTAATGCGTGCCATTCAGGATAATCCGATGCTGGAGTTAGTAGATGATAACCAGATATCATCTGAAACACCAAATTCCGAGGTGTCTTATGCGGAGGTTTTACAACAGGATTGGGATCAGCGCAAACCGGCATCGGCCAATGCCGAAGATGATGATTTCTACCCTGAAACCGCCACCAGTGTCAGTCTGGAGGAATATTTGCGCAGCCAGCTGGGTACCACGCGTGCGTTGGAACGTGACATGCTTTTGGTGGATGTCCTGATTGATGAGCTGGATGAAAATGGATATCTGCATACCCCGCTGGAAGAGGTGGCCGGTTTTTTTGAAGCGGAACATGAAGTAACCGTTGAAGAGTTGACGGTCGCGTTACGCTTGTTGCAATCGTTTGACCCGCCGGGCATTGCCGCGCGTAGCCTGTCCGAATGCCTGTTATTGCAGCTTTCGCGTGAAATTAGCCCAGAGCCCGATCGCAAGGTACTGGATTGCGCCAAAAAAATTTGTGCCCGTGCCCTGGATGCGCTGGCGGCGGCCGATATGGCTACTCTTCAAACTATAACCGGGGCCGATATTGCGTTAATTCGCCAGGCCCATGGCCTGATCCAGAATCTTGACCCGCGCCCCGGTAAAGCCTGGAGTACGCCGGCGGCCGATTATGCGGTTCCCGACGTGCTGGTACGAAAAATTAATCATGAGTGGGTGTTATCGCTTAATCAGGGTGTGTTGCCAAAGGTTCGGATAAATGCCGAATATGAAAGCATGATCCGGACCCTGGGGAAAAAGGACGATACCGGCTTGAATGAACAATTAAGCCATGCAAAAGGGCTTTTAAAACAGGTCAAACATCGTTTTAGTACCATTCTGGATGTTTCCCGGGTGGTTATGAAGTATCAAACTGCCTTCCTTGAAGAAGGTCTGTCGGCGATGCAACCCCTTACCTTAAGAGAGGTGGCGCAGGAACTGGAAATTCATGAATCAACCGTATCGCGGGCCACCACGCAAAAATTTATTGCGACCCCGCATGGTGTATTTGAACTGAAGCATTTTTTTGGTTCGGGGCTGGCTACCGAATCAGGAGAGCAAACCTCGGCCAAGTCGATTCAATTGAAAATCAAAGCCCTGATAGATGCCGAAGATGTTAAAAAGCCTTTATCGGACAGTAAATTATGTGATTTATTAATGGCCGATGGCCTGGTGATTGCACGCAGAACCGTGGCTAAATACCGTGAGGCGATTGGTATTCCGTCGGCTTCCAGAAGAAAAGCCCAGGCATTTTTAAACGGTTAACAATTGGTTAAATAAAAACCGGCAAATAAACATTGCGAAAAATACAAATATAGATGATAATAATTCTCATGTATATTTGTATTTGTAATGCCATCACAGAAAAAACCGTTATCGAGGCAGTCAATAACGGTGCGTCAACACTGGGCGATTTACAGGCCGAGTTGGGTGTTGCATCGTGCTGTGGTTGCTGTGCCCAAACTGCCAGCGAATATCTTCCTCAAGGTTCAGCCGCTACGTCTGCAGTTAAGCAAGAGTATGTTAGTGAGTGCCATGGCCGTAAGGCAGTTGTGTCTACTGTACTTTGGCCGGCTTAATAAACGCTTGAGCTGTTTTTTCGCATAGCCACCTTTGCAGTAAAGCGAAGGTGGCTATGTGTATTTCTTATATAAAACTGTTTTGTCATCACTTCCATTATACAATTGGCGCATAGGGACGGGCGTTGCCGTGGCATGCCTGGCCCTCTTGGATAACTTGAAAAAGGAAGGGCCATGAAAGGCGATAAAGAGGTTCTTAAATACCTGAATAAGCAATTAACCAATGAATTAACGGCTATTAACCAATACTTTTTGCATGCCCGCATGCTGAAAAATTGGGGCTTTAATGCGTTGGGCAAGCATGAGTATAAAGAATCCATTGAAGAAATGAAACATGCTGATGCATTGATGGAGCGTATTTTTTTGCTTGAAGGATTGCCCAATTTGCAAGACTTGCACAAGCTGCGCATTGGTGAAGACGTGCCAGAAATCCTGTCTTGTGACCTGCGGCTTGAGGTGACAGCGCATGGCACGCTTCTGGAAGCGATTGCCCATTGTGAAAAAGTGCAGGACTACGTTTCGCGCGATTTATTCCGCCGTATTCTTGATGATACCGAAGAGCATATCGACTGGCTGGAAACCCAGATTGAGCTGGTTGAAAAAGTGGGCTTGCAAAATTACCTGCAAAGCCAGATGGGTGAAGAGTAAGCCAGGCAGGAAAGGTAAGCAAAATTAGCCTGCTTTGCAGGTTAAGCGCTTAAGTTAAGTAACAAAAAAAGCCCGGAAAACATGTTCTGGGCTTTTTTTGGTTTAGCGTTGGGGGCAGTCTTTAACTTTGCCCCAGGCGTTGTTGGCACCGCAGTATTGCTCACGTACCTTGCCCAGGCAAGTGGGGCGTTCAAAGAAGCCCAGAGTGCGGCAGTGCGCAACTTCCCGGTGAAAGGCGGATTCCCAGGCATAACCGCCACCTGATGTGCCGGGTACTGGCGTCGGGCGGGTAATGGGGGTGCCCTGAATGGGGGCGGCGTCTATGCGGCCGCTGGCCGTGCCAATGGTAACGTTTGGATTGTACTGGCTGCTGGATGCCGTCAGGATGTCGGATTTTTGTGAGGCGGTGACGGCCCAGTCTATGCCTGTCGGACTTTCAGGGACACCCTGTGCGCCACTCATGAGGGGCTGCTGGGGCTGGCGCAGCACAGGACGCCCGAATTGGTCAACTTGCGGGGGGGGATCGAACTCGCTAACGTTGGGTATATTGGCAGTAGTGGGCGTATGTGCAATCAGCCATTCGCCTGCCTGGATGCCGCCCCACGTGGCCAGTCCGGCAAATATCAGTAAAGAAATGAATAAAAAACGCCAAGACATTAATAAATTACCCTTCATTGATGTGTAGTTCATTTTAGCTGTTTTCCTAGAACACCTGTCCGGCATGTTCACGCATTGCATGAAAATTAATGTCAGGGTTCAGGTCCTGGGCAACACGAAGCTGGGCCGGAGAGCTGATTAAGAAAGCAAGCGCATCAACCACATCGTAAGCGATATGGGCAGCGTTGCTGTCCATGAATTTGCGCAGTGCTTTCGGATTGTCGCTGGTGACCCAGCGTGCCATGGTATATCTAGAAGGCATTAAACGCGCTTCCACGCCATATTCGGTTTTCAGGCGGTGAGCAACCACTTCAAATTGTAATTGGCCAATGGCGCCCAGCAACAACGCACCACCGGCCGCTTCGGGACGGAATACCTGGATGGCGCCTTCTTCACCCAATTGGGTCAGGCCGGTACGCAGTTGTTTGGTGCGCAATGGATCTTTAACTTCGACGCCCTGGAACAGTTCAGGGGCAAAGAACGGCAGCCCGGTAAATTGCAGGACTTCGCCTTCGGTAAGGACATCACCCAGGTGTAAAACGCCGTGGTTGGGAATACCAATTACATCACCGGCATAGGCTTCGTCCAGCAGGTCGCGTCGTTGTGACAGGAACGACACCACGTTGTTGGGACGGATTTCTTTGCCGGTGCGGCTGACTTTCAGGCGCATGCCGCGTTCAAATTTACCCGAACTGATCCGTACGAAAGCCACGCGGTCACGGTGGGCGGGGTCCATATTGGCCTGTACCTTGAAAACGACACCTGAAAACTTGGGCTCGTCGGGTTGAACGATGCGCTCCAGGGCCTGACGGGGACCCGGTTTGGGTGCCCATTTAACCAGTGCATCAAGCACTTCTTGCACGCCAAAGTTGTTGACGGCCGAACCAAAAAAGACGGGTGTTTGTTTGCCCGCCAGAAAGGCATCGTGATCAAAATCGGGGGTGGCCTCTTGAATAAGGGAAATTTCTTCGTGGGCCTTGTCGAAAGTTGCGCCAAATTTTTCCCGGATCAGCGGGTTATCCAGATTTTCGATAAAATCATCGTGGCCGCGTCGTTCCTGGCCGGGGCGGAACAGGCGCATGCGGTCTCGCTGCAGGTCATACACGCCACCAAACGATTTACCCATGCCAATCGGCCAGGTAAATGGGACGGCATCCATGCCCAAGTGGGACTCGACTTCAGCAATCAGGTCAAGCGGCTCTTGGACTTCGCGGTCAAGTTTGTTGATGAAGGTAATGATAGGGGTGTTGCGGGCCCGGCAAACCTGCAGCAGGCGAATGGTTTGCGGTTCGATACCGTTGGCGGCATCAACCACCATGATGGCCGCATCAACAGCGGTCAGCACCCGATAGGTGTCTTCTGAAAAGTCCTGGTGCCCGGGGGTGTCCAGCAAGTTGATGACACAGTCCTGGTATTCCATTTGCATGACCGATGACGCCACTGAAATTCCGCGTTGCTTTTCAATTTCCATCCAGTCTGAGGAAGCATGACGGCTTGCTTTTCTTGCTTTTACGCTACCGGCAATCTGAATGGCGCCTGCAAACAGGAGCAATTTCTCGGTTAGTGTGGTTTTCCCGGCGTCGGGGTGGGAAATAATGGCAAAGGTGCGGCGTCGGGCCACTTCCTGCTTGATTGATAAGTGTGACATTAATTAAAAACGGTAGATAGTCACCCGGGATAGGATGATAAGCTTACAGATTGATGGATGATTCGGGGATTCGTGTAAAAACATTGCTAGAATGCCAGAAAACGTTGTTTATTATAGATCTTTATCGGTTTTTTTTGTGAAAGAAAAGGGATACAAAGGCTAAGTCATTATGGCAAACAGGAAAATTAAAACACAGGACTTTCTTTCCAATGTCCCATTATTCAGTGAGCTGGAGCTGGCCGAGCTGGATGCCATTGCGCTGGGAACCACAGAGATGAAGGTTAGGCGTGGTGAAATTGTGTTTCAGCGTGGCGAACCTTGCCTTGGGTTGCATGTGCTTATTTTCGGGCAAATCAAGCTGTCAGTGACTTCATCACCCGGCAACGAAAAAGTCGTCAAGATTATCCGTGCCGGAGACAGTTTTGGCGAGGCGCTCATGTTTATGGGCAAAAACTATATCGTGACAGCGCAGGCGCTGGAAGACAGTCTGGTACTGCATGTTAGCAGTAGTGTTATTAAGGCTGAGCTGGCCAAAAACCATAATTTGACGGTTAACATGCTAAAGGGACTTAGCCAGCGGCTGTATGGTCTGATGGAAGACGTTGAGTCCTATTCCCTGCGTTCAGGCGCACAGCGGGTGATTGGTTATTTGCTTAAGCACGATCATTGTGAAAACGGGGAAACCATTACATTAAGTACCAGCAAGGCCATTATTGCTTCGCGCCTTAACATTACCCCCGAGCACTTTTCGCGTATTTTGCTGGATTTAAGCACGCACGGCCTGATCAAGGTAAAGAGCAAAGAAATTACCATTCTGGATATGCAGGGACTTATTGATTTTTAAGCGGTTTTTTTATATTGCCTGGCAAGCCGGTGATAGATGTTGACGGCACCCAGCAAGTTGAAAAACAGCATGCCTGCCGATACCAGCAGTAACAGTGCCGCCAGGGTGGCAAAGCCGGGAACCTGCCAGGCGGCAGCCAGCATGGCCGGTACGGTTAACAATTGCACCCAAAACTGGCGCATGGCCTTGGCTTCAGGCAAAATATCTTTTATTTTAGGTACCGCACCCGAACGGAACGGGACGATTTCCTGGCTGTGCACCAGTACTAAAAAAGGCACAATTTTGTACAGCATGCCATTAATGGCAGAATAGGCGCAACCCAGAATAAATAATATGCCCAGCGACAGTTCCAGTTGCGGCAGGCTAAACAATTGCAGTAGCGCTAACAGGATGCCGCTGCCAAACAGGCTGCCCAGTGACAGTCGCCAGAATAAAGTGGTGACATCGGGTTCGGGACGTTTGCGGCCTTTAAGTAAAATGCCAGTCTGGATGGTAAAAACAAGGGCCAGAATAACCAGTACAAAAACCAGTTCGGTTTGAAAAATGCCCGAATGCAGGCCGAACCATTCAGAGAAAACCGTCCATAGCAATAACACGATAAAAAGGGCGGGCAAGAGTCGTCGCGTCATGCTCGCAGGATAAATTTCTGTGACCTGGAACAGGGGGATGACCTGAAAGCTGATGCCCATTAGCAACATGGCTACCCAGCCGGCCAGGCCCCACAAGGCATGCAGATTGGTAAGCGCCACCAAAGACAGGCCCAATGGGTGGGTAAACGCGTAAACCAGGATTAGGCCAAGAATAACCGTGATGGCCAGGCTGGCGACGCTATAACGGACTGCCATGATAGAAGCCCTGGCTTTTTCAGCCTGCTGCCTGCGTGACCGCCAAAACCCAAGATTAAGGGCAAAAATGAAAATGGCCAGGCCGCTTCCCAGCAGGATGGCCGCTGTGATGAAAAGCGGGTTGGACAGGGCCAGGAAGGCGCTTGCCAGTGTTAAGGTCCCGATTCCCAGCAGCAGGAAGACAATCAGCCCCAAGGGGTTGGGAAAAGGGATCTGAATACGGAAGGCAACCGGTAAGAGCTGGATTAATGAGCCGGTCATGCTCATGGTCAGAATGCCCAGCGTGAAAAGATGGGTAACACTTAACATGACCGGTGACCACCGGCTTAACCAGGCATCGGGGCCCGACAATAGCAGCAGCAAGGCCGCCAGCATGGCAAACAGTGGCACCGCCAGAAAAAAACGCATGGGCGCCATCAGACCGGGCATGCTGTCGAATGTCAGGGCACGTTGCATTAAGCCTTTTTCCAGATGATGACTTCATAAGAGTAATCAGGCTGCTTGCGGATACTGTATTCAAACTGCTCGCTTTCCAGAATGCGAAGCAGGGGAATGGGTTCACGGTCTATTAGCATGCGCAGGCGTTTTTCACCGTTGTTAATTTGGGGCAGTATGTCCAGCACCTGTTCCATGGGTTCGGGCGGGGGCAGGCCACGTACGTCCAGCTGAATATCATTGTCCATGTTGAATCCGTTAAGTTAATTTAAGGCAGTTGGGGTTGGGGCCTGGTTAAGAAATTGCTAGCAGGCGTTATGTAGATACATATCAATATATTATCAAATTAATATTGATGTCTTGTTTTTTCTTGATATTACTCAAGGTTGCGCGATGAGCTGGGTTGTTATATTCAATCGTTACTTCTTGCTTGAAACCAAGCGCCAATAATATTCAAGTTTAAATTAATATGTCTAGTATTTTGCCAGTAAACGGTAACGGCCAGCCTGGTCCAGGGCAGCCGGTTATAGAGTTAGTGTGTCCGGCCGGCAGCCTGCCCGCCCTGAAAAATGCGGTGGATAACGGTGCAGACTGTGTCTATCTGGGGTTTCGGGATGCCACCAATGCCCGTAACTTTGCAGGGCTTAATTTTGATGATGCGGCCATTCGTGAAGGCATACATTATGCACATGCCCGGGGTTGTCGGGTATTTGTTGCACTTAATACGTATCCCCAGCCCGGCAGCGCCGGCTTATGGACGCAAGCCATCGACCACGCTGCTAGTATGGGGGTAGATGCCCTTATTATGGGCGACTTGGGCTTAATGGCTTACGCGGCCCATAAATATCCCGATTTACACCGTCATTTGTCGGTGCAGGGCTCGGCCACCAATTACGAGGCCATTGCTTATTACCAGCAGCAGTTTGGCATTACGCGGGTTATTTTGCCACGGGTCCTTTCCCTGGCCCAGGTAGAGCGGGTGGCAGAAAACACCACGGTAGAAATAGAGGTATTTGGTTTTGGCAGCCTGTGCGTCATGGTGGAAGGGCGTTGTGCCCTTTCTTCTTATGTCACGGGCGAATCGCCCAATACGCATGGCGTGTGTTCACCGGCCAAGGCGGTGCGCTGGCAACAAACCCCCAATGGGCTGGAATCACGTCTTAACGGTGTATTGATAGACCGCTATGGCGATAATGAAAACGCCGGTTATCCTACCCTGTGCAAGGGCCGGTTTGATGTAGAAGATGAAAATTATTATGCAATAGAAGAGCCTACCAGCCTGAATACGCTGGAAATTTTGCCCCAGCTGGTTCAGCTGGGGGTGCGCGGCATCAAGATTGAAGGGCGCCAGCGCAGTCCGGCCTATGTTGGTCAGGTCACCAAGGTTTGGCGCCAGGCGATTAACAATTGCCTGACCCAGGCGCAGCGTTATTCAGTCAAGCCCGAATGGATGGCCAGCCTGAATAAAGTGGCCGAAGGGCAGCAGCATACGCTGGGTGCCTATAACCGCCCCTGGAAATAATTCAACAATCAAATATATTTGCATAAAGGTATTCTTGTGAAAATCGCACTGGGACCCATACAGTATTACTGGTCACGCAATGAAGTCGTGTCTTTTTATGGAAAAATGGCCGAAAGCGCCGCACAAATCGTGTATCTTGGGGAAACGGTCTGTTCGCGCCGCCATGAGCTGCGCCTGCCCGACTGGCTGGATATTGCCCAAGACCTGAAGGCCTGTGGCAAAGAAGTGGTTTTGTCTACGCAAACCTTGCTGGAAGGCGAAAGCGACCTTAAAACCTTAAGAAAAATTGCCGCCAATGAAGCGTTCACGGTAGAAGCCAATGATATGGGGGCGGTGCATTGCCTGCAAGGGCAAGGTTTTGTGGCTGGCCCCTTTTTAAACCTGTTTAGTACGCCTTCCCTTGAATTACTGGTTAAACAGGGAGCCAAACGCTGGGTGATGCCACTGGAAATGGGGCAGGCTGGCCTGGCCAGCATTCTGGCCGAAAAACAGTTTCCGGTAGAAACCGAAGTGTTTGCCTATGGCCGTTTGCCACTGGCCTTTTCAGCCCGCTGCTTTACCGCCCGCAACCGCAACCTGCCCAAAGACAACTGCCAGTACGTGTGCATGGATCATCCAAATGGCCTCATGATGAAAACCCGTGAAAGCCAGCCTTTCCTGGTGCTTAACGGCATACAAACCCAGTCGGCGCTGGTGTATAACCTGCTTGCAGATGTGGAGAGCATGCGTGAAACAGGTGTGGATATTATCCGTATCAGCCCGCAATGGCAAGATACCGACAAAATTGTTGAACTGTACGATGCCGTTATTAACAATCGTCTTGATGCTGCCAGTGCCATGGCGCACATTGAACCCTTAATGCCCGAGCAAGGTTGTAACGGCTACTGGCATGGCAAGCCGGGCCTTGAACAGGTGGCTGCCTAAGCCATTTTTGGAGAAAGAATATGGACAAGCCTTTTTTGCTTCCGCCGTTTGTGAAAACGGTTTTTTCTAAACTGCCGTCTTATCCCGGCACGTTTTTCTTTGTTAACGGGCTTAACCTGTTATTGAAAAAGCATTTGCCTGAAGATGTGCTGGCCCGCCTTGAAAATAAAAAACTGCGTCTGGTGGTCAAAGACGCGGGCATTGCTTTTGACTATAGCTGGCGTAACCGTGCGTTTGTGGCTTGTGCCCGGCATGTAGAAGAACCCGATTTAATTATTGCTTCAAGCCTGTACGATTACTGGCAAATGATCCAGCGTAAAGAAGACCCTGATACCCTGTTTTTCAGCCGCCGCATGATGATAGAAGGCGACACAGAGCTGGGCCTGATGGTTAAAAACACGCTGGATGGCATTGATTTGTCGGTGCTGTCGCCCGAACAGGTGTTAAAAAACCTGCCCGGCATGCAAGTCATTAGCCGGCTGGTTAAGCCCGCCAATGATAATGATGTTACGCATTCTTCCTTAAGGTAAAACGCGCAAACTTGGCCGATACCTGTTCAAGCAGTGATGCAGACGGGTATCCGGCCAGGGTGGCATTATTCAGGACGACATCGTTGCAACCCTGGTCACGAAACAGTTGCCAGACATAATTGTTCACGTTCATGTTGGCCAGGCTGTTGGCCAGTTCCAATAAGTCTTCTTCGGGCAGCAGCAGGGGGTGCAGGGTGGTGCGCAGTTCATAGTCTACCCCGCTGGCCAGTACTGCCTGCAAACAGGCCAGCGCCTGGTCGCCACTGCCGGCAAATTGCGTGATATGGGCGTATTTATTAAATGTAGCCTTGATATCCAGGCCAATCCAGTCCACCAGTGGCAGTACTTCTTTCAGTCGTCGGGGGTAAATGCCCGCACAGTGCAGGCCGATTTTATAACCCAGTGCCTTAACCTGTTGCATGGCTTCTTCCAGGGCAGGGTCAATGGTGGGTTCGCCACCACTGAATACCACGGCGTCAATCAGGCCGGCCCGCTTTTGCAGGAACGTCATGATGTTGTCCCAGTCCAGCGGGTTGCTGGTTCCCCGTTCCTGCAAATGCGGGTTATGGCAGTAGCCACAGCGCCATGGGCAACCCTGCACAAACAGTACGGTGGCCATCTGGCCGGGGTAGTCCGAGGTGCTGAAGGGGGTCATGCCCCCAACCCTTAGCGAAGAAGCGGGTGCTGCGTCAGGATTCAAAGGCGGGCCTCTTTTTCGCTGAAGTATTTTCTTTCGTGAAATTCACCTTTTTTGCCAATATTGAATGAAGACATGGGGCGGTGGTAGCCCATGACCCGGGTCCAGATTTCGCATGGCTGGCGTTCTTCGTCGCTAAGCGTGATGTTGGCGGTTTTTTTCATGAGGGTGCTTTGCATTTTATTTCCTTTAAATTTGAATTGGTTTGGGTTAAGTTGGTTTGGGTTGAATGAGTCTATGCGGCTTCTTTCAGTTTTTTCTGGATCAGTTCATCGTCACATTTCGGGCAGAATTGATGGCTTCCACCCAGGTAGCCATGTTTGGGGCAAATGGAAAACGTGGGTGTCACGGTGATATAAGGCAAATGAAAGCGACCCAAGGCACGCTTGACCAGGTTGCGGCAGGCATCCGCCGTGGAAAGCGGGTCGGTCATGTACAGGTGCAACACGGTGCCGCCGGTATATTTGCGTTGCAAGTCGTCTTGCCTTTCCAGTGCCTCGAAGGGGTCGTCGGTAAAACCGACCGGCAGCTGGGAAGAATTGGTGTAATAGGGCATGTCTGTCGTGCCAGCCTGCAAAATGGCCGGGAAACGTTTGCGGTCTTCTTTGGCAAAACGGTAGGTGGTGCCTTCGGCCGGGGTGGCTTCCAGGTTGTACATATGGCCGGTTTCTTCCTGGAAAACCAGCATTTTGGCGCGGATATGATCCAGCAGGCGGATGGCGAAGTCATGCCCCCATTCAGTCGTAATATCATGTTCGTCATGGGTGAAGTTGCGGATCATTTCATTAATGCCATTCACACCCAGGGTTGAAAAGTGGTTGCGCAGGGTGCCCAGGTAACGTTTGGTGTAGGGAAACAGGCCGTTATCCATATGTTTCTGGATTTCCGTGCGCTTCAGTTCCAGGCTGGTTTTGCCCAGTTCCATGAGTTCGTCCAGCCGCTTAAACAGGGCGGCTTCATTGCCGGCATATTGGTAGCCAAGGCGGGCGCAGTTAATGGTAACCACACCCAGGGAACCGGTTTGTTCCGCCGAACCGAACAGGCCATTGCCCCGCTTGAGCAGTTCGCGCAAGTCCAGCTGCAGGCGGCAGCACATGGAGCGGATCATATTGGGCTTGAGTTCGGAATTAATGAAATTCTGGAAATACGGCAGGCCATATTTGGCGGTCATTTCAAACATCAGCTCGGCGTTGGGGCTGTGCCAGTCAAAGTCTTCGGTAATGTTGTAGGTGGGAATCGGGAAGGTGAAGACCCGGCCTTTTTCATCGCCCTGCATCATGATTTCAATGTAGGCGCGGTTAATCATGTCCATTTCGGTTTGCAGCTCACCGTAGTTGAATGGCATTTCCTTACCGGCGATAACCGGCGTTTGTTCGCGCAGGTCTTCGGGGCAGACCCAGTCAAAAGTCAGGTTGGTAAAAGGGGTTTGCGTACCCCAGCGTGAAGGTACGTTCAGGTTATAGATGAGTTCCTGCATGTATTGCTTGACGGTGGGGTAGTCCAGCTTGTCTACCCGTACATAAGGTGCCATGTAGGTGTCGAAAGAGCTGAAAGCCTGGGCGCCGGCCCATTCATTTTGCAGGGTACCCAAAAAATTCACAATTTGCCCGATCGCGCTGGACATGTGTTTGGGCGGGGAAGACTCCACTTTGCCGGGAACGCCATTCAGCCCTTCGTTCAGCAGGGTACGCAGGGACCAGCCGGCGCAGTAGCCGGAAAGCATGTCCAGGTCATGGATGTGCAAGTCGGCATCACGGTGGGCCTGGCCGACTTCGGGTGGGTAAATGTGGTTAAGCCAGTAGGTGGCAATCATTTTTCCCGAAATGTTCAGAATCAGGCCGCCCAGCGAGTAACCCTGGTTGGCATTGGCGTTAACACGCCAGTCGGCTTGGCTGAGATATTCATCAATGCTGGTCTGGGCATTGATCAGGCTTTCCTGTGACATGCGCTTATCCTTGAAAACTATATATGGTGTTTGTATGGATATTAAACACAAGATATAGTTGTTTCAAGGGTGGGTTTGCAATAAAAGCGGATAGCTTGATCTGGATTAATCTTCTGCCGGATTCTGATTATATTTATTTAGCAGCGTGTTCTGAATAAACAGGTTTGTAAAAGAAATGTCATCTTATCAATTTAGACTAAAGCATTGTTTTTATAGTCAAAGGAAGGCCGTGTATCAACCCGTGCGACAGGGAGTTAGCATGAAACACAAAAATCATATGGTTTTTTTTCAAGTGTTTTTATTGATAAGTGCCTCTTTTGTGATTTCGAAGTTGACTTATGCACAAGAGCAATTGTTAACAAACAAAACACTGCATACAATACAAGGCTATGCTGTTGCCAGTTGTTTAACTGAGCAAGAAGACCCTATCCTTAAAGACCAAGGATATCGTTGGGCGGAAGCTATCATTCAATCTTCAAATAAATATGATTTTGAAATGGTTTTACCGGTTTTTGAGGCGGTGAAAAAAGAAATCCCTAACAATGATATGTATATGATAAGAGATGAGCTCAATCCACAGCAGGCAAAAGCCTTGCCTGTCTATTATTGCTATGATATTGTCTTGAAACCATCTGTGCAGTCTGCTATTTTCAACGCCTATACACGGTTGAAAAAATAACTTGAATATAAAAAAGGTCCATCAATCAACGGGGGCACGAAGCCATAATGCGATTTTTATTACTGTTTATCAGCTTGCTGGCCTTACAGGCGTGTACGCCCAACCAGGCCAAAGTCAGTTCCGTTCATTCAGATATCCCGGTAAAAATCAAGAATTCGCTTCAAGCCGCTCTTGGGTAATTTCAATTGCCTGCTTTTTTAGCCATGTTCAACTGTTAATCAAATCCGCTTATTATCTCAAAAAATGCTTAACTTAATGGCAGTGACGCGGGACGTGGGAACGAGGACGAGGATATCCAGAAATATTATTCAACCAAATCCGGATGGTGCTTTTTAATTATTTTCCTAACCAAATCAAAGAACTCACTTACAGGTTCAACAATAACATCTGGGGAAAACTGTTCTTCAAAAGCATTATCCAGGTCAGAGGAAAAATCGGCTTCGAATTGTGATAAATCATCCAACAATTTCCGTACAATACCAATGTTTTCACTTAAAACAAAATCTTCTATTGTCGCATCAAAACAAACTGACCCGGATACAACCTCGTAATCTTGATGAAAATACGCCCCCATCAAATATTTTAGTACTCCATACTCGCTCATAATAACCTACCATCTTGGAAATGCGGTCAATACATAATAGTCCATATCGTTGTATTTTTCTGCTTTAAGCACTACTCTAAATTTTGAGGTTGAAACTAACTCTGTTGCCCCTCTTTTAATGTAGACCCCAACTCTATATGAAACCACCCAATCAAACTCTAGTTTTGCTGTAAATCGACTGCTAGCCCAGTGCTTAATATAAATTTGATTAGTTTTTAACGCCTCTGAAATTGCTTGTTCTGCCACTCTCAGATTGTAAAAAGAACCAGCCGCAGAAAGCCGTGGAAAATCAGCTAAACGTCTCAATAATTCTTCTTTAGACTTGCCTACATGTTTATCAAGAGTATGCCCCCCTACCCTAGACCCGGCAATTGCCTCATGTTGAATAAGTCTTATTTTTCCTGACTGGATTGATGCAATTCTTGCAGCCCCAAAAACAGAGGCAAATCCCATTGGAACCAAAAGATCAACCCCTAGCCCAATGTTATTAGCAGTTTCTTTGTCAGCACCTAATTGTTCAGCTAATGAAGCGGTTACTTTATGAGTATGTGTATTAGTAACTCGACCCGTAAACACTTGATTCAAAGACGAACTGAAAACATCTACCCCATGTGTTCCAACAACTACACAACCCACTTTACTTAAAGTTGTTGGTTCAGGCAAAAGACACATTCCTCCGGCCAGGCCCATTTCAAGCAGCCCTCCGACAACCCCTACTCCACCCCACAGGCGATTAGAAAAAGTCTCTCCCTCACTAATTGATGAATTTGTTAAAATTGCTGCCAATTGAACGGGCGATAATGCAATACTCAGGCCTTCTTCCATTAACTAAACCCTTTAATCATGTAAATAATTACAACGATCATTTTATGTGATCAATTGTTTCATTCTTATGAATTTTATAGGCTTAATAAGCTTGATCAACAAGTTAAATCAATGCAAACTCACCTCTAATACTCTCAAAAAGAAGCCGTCCGGCAAGACTTCCATGCCACCGTGTATCTGTCCGGGCTGGAATCGTTACTGACCAATCCTTGTCTGGAACGGCGCTACCGTAATCCGCCCCGTAAAAAAACATCATCAAGGGGACTGTTCAGCTTTCATAAACGACAGAAAAAAACATTGTTTTTAAATGGATTTTCCTTAACTTAATGGCAGTGACGCTCTGCGTGGAAACGCATACAGCCAGCTTCCTGTACAGGAACACCTCTTAGCCCAATTTCTGCCCCATGCCTGCCATAAACAGGGCGGCCAGAATAAATAAAACTCCAAAGAATTTATTCATTCTGGCCGCATGATGCGGGTTGCGCATCAGGTGCATGACCTTGGCAGCCAGCCCGGTATAAACGGCCATAACGGCCAGGTCTACAGCGCACAGGGTAGTGGCAATTAACGCATATTGGATAAGCAGCGGCTTGGACAGGTCAAGAAATTGCGGAATGACCGCCAGCAGGAAAATGGCCCCTTTGGGGTTCATGATATTCACCAGGATACCCTGCAATACCAGTTTGTGTGTAGGCGTATTTTGTACGGAATCCTGTTCAAGCCGGATCATGGCCACCGGTGAGCGGTATTGTTTATAGCCCAGGTAAATAAGATAAAGTACGCCCGCCCATTTAACGATATTAAATGCCATTTCAGAGGTGGCCAGCAGGGCACCCACACCAATCACGCTAATTACAAACTGGATGGCCAGGCCAATAGCCAGGCCAATGGCATTCCAGTACCCGCGTTTGAATCCAAAGCGCAAACCCGACGACATGGACGCCACGGCACCCGGCCCGGGTGAGATTGAAATAGCCCAGGAAGCGGCAAAAAGGGTAAGCCAGACGGAAAGAGACATGGTGAGGGTGGGAGCAGAAAGTTGGAAATAATGCAGGACCCTGGATTTTATCATGACTCCAGCGTTGAAATTTACCAATTTTTTAGGGAAATTCATTCTGCTGCCATGAGTTGAAAGCGCATATTGTTAAAAAATGCAACTATACTTCCCCCTGGTTGTTACTCTTCTTCATCGAATTTCTCTAATTTTGATGC
>JAVESC010000169.1:0-3688 GCA_034006805.1 Advenella sp. | reverse complement strand
TCAAGGCGGGCTTCATGGGCCAGTGCAGATAAGGCTTTTACGGCATCTTTGGTTTCCATCAGCGTTCCTGTATTGTCTTTTTGTTTCTATGTTTCGATATTTCGATATTTATCGAATTATAGTATACTACCGTGATTGATGCTATTTGATTAACAGAAATTTAAAATTTTAATTGGTCAGTTGTCCGTTAATATCTCAGTTAATACGCGCAGCTGTACCAAGCTTAAAGTATATGATTGCTCACTACAGGAATACTTATGAACAACGTTACCATCTACCATAACCCTAACTGTGGCACTTCTCGTAATACATTGGCCATGATACGTAATGCGGGGATAGAACCCGTCATTATTGAATATTTAAAAACCCCGCCTACCCGCGAAACCATAAAATCAATGGTTGCCAAAGCCGGGCTTACCGTTCGCGAGGCATTACGGGAAAAGGGTACACCGTATCAGGAGCTGGGGCTTTCAAACCCGGCGCTTACCGAAGAACAGTTACTGGATGCCATTGAAGCGCACCCCATCCTGATGAACCGGCCGTTTGTGGTGACTTCCATGGGAGTGAGATTGTGTCGGCCCTCTGAAGTGGTGCTGGAAATTTTGCCAGCCGCGCAGCAAGGCGCTTTTTCCAAGGAAGATGGGGAAGTGGTGATTGATGCAACGGGCAAGCGGGTAAACCCATGAAGAAAACATTGCCAAATATAGAGCCATCGGTGTTTGAGATACCTGATTTGGAGAAATTGGGATTAACGCAGGGTAGTACGCATCCGCCGCGCATTCTCTTGCTATATGGGTCGCTTCGGGAAACGTCATATAGTAAATTACTTACCCTGGAAGCCGAGCGCATTTTGCAGCAGTTGGGGGCGCAAACGCGTGTATTTGATCCGTATGATTTGCCGGTTACCGATAGCGTGCCCGCTGATCATCCCAAGGTGGTTGAGCTTCGCCAGTTGTCTGAGTGGTCAGAAGGACAAGTATGGTGCAGTCCGGAGCGGCACGGTACTTTAACGGCAGTATTAAAAAACCAGATTGACTGGTTGCCACTACAAAGTGGTGCCATTCGTCCTACACAGGGGCGTACCCTTGCCGTTATGCAGGTAAGTGGTGGTTCGCAGTCTTTCAATGCAGTTAATGCATTGCGTGTTTTGGGTCGCTGGATGCGGATGGTGACTATTCCCAATCAATCTTCCGTACCCAAAGCCTATCAGGAGTTTGATGAAAATGGCAGAATGAAGCCATCTGCGTATTACGATAGAGTGGTGGACGTGATGGAAGAACTGTATAAATTCACTTTGCTGATCCGTGATCGTTCTGATTACTTGACCGATCGTTATAGTGAGCGCAAGGAAACAGCACCGCAACTGCTCACCACACTGGCTGAAGCCGCAATGAGTCACGAGAATTAACCTGGAAATAACACATTCATGTCCACTTCTCAGGCCAATGTATCCGCAGATATCCCTAAAGTGTCTGCTAACCCGGATCGTGCCTTGGTGCTTATTACGGCATTGGGTATCGGACAAATATGCGGCTGGGGGTCGCTATATTACAGTTTTCCCCTGATTGCCGAAGCCATGATGGCAGAACTGGGGTGGTCCAGAACCAATTTATACGGTGCTGCGACGGCAGGCCTGGTGCTGGCTGGGTTTCTTGCCTACCCGGTAGGGGTGGCTGTTGATAAAGGCTACGGCAGGCGGCTAATGGCTGGCGCGTCATTATTGGCTGGCCTGCTTATTTTTATGTGGTCCCAGGTAAGCAGTTTGCTAGGGTTTTATTTAATTATTGCCGGTGTGGGGGCGTTGCAGGCGGCTACCTTGTATGAGCCTGCATTTGCAGTCATCGTCCGTCGGGTGGGGCCGGCCAGGGCAAGGTCTGGTATTACTGCCATTACTTTATGGGGCGGATTTGCCAGTACCGTGTTTATTCCACTGGTTCAGTTTCTGCTGGATCACTGGGGGTGGCGTGATGCCTTGCTGGTGTTGGCCCTCATTAACGGGGTGCTTTGTGCTGCGTTATATTATGGTTTCATCAGGCCCGAAAAAGATATTGTCCACGTCATCCCGTCCCACCATGAATGTCAGCAACAAACCGATCAACAGGCCATCAGGGCTTCATTCCGGCAGCCCGTATTTTGGCTTTTAATGCTGGCGCTTACTGCGTATGCCGGTGCTTTCACTGCCTTCACTTTTCATATGTATCCGCTGTTTCTTGAGGGCGGATTGTCTACTCAGAATGTGGTTTGGGTAATTGCTACCATTGGGCCGGCACAGGTGGCGGGGCGCATCCTGATCAGCATGTTTGGGGCAGGCATGTCCATGCGACGCATTGGTACCTTGGTGGTTGTCATTTTTCCCCTTGTGTTTATTGTATTGGCGCTGCAGCCGTCCAGTTTCTGGATCGTTGCCGCGGCCTGTATTGCCTACGGGGCCAGTAACGGGATTTTTACCATTGTACGCGGGCTGGTTGTACCCGAAATGCTAAGCACCCGGGCTTATGGTGCACTCAACGGTATTTTGACATTTCCCAGCACCCTGGCCAAAGCCTTTGCACCTTTGGTGGCAGCCTGGATCTGGTCAAGTACCATGAGTTACGGTGCTGTCAGTTGGGCGATCGCCATTTGCGCAATACTGCTGGCCATCAGTTTTTGGCTGGCGGCCTGGGTTAGCCGGCGGTAGGCCCATGAAAGTTGATGTTTACCTTGCCAAAAATCCAATAATCAGCGCGTTAATCAGGTCAATAAAGAACCCGCAGACCAGCGGCACCACAATAAAGGCGCGTGGGGCGTTACCGTATACGCGGGTAACGGCACTCATATTGGCAATGGCAGTGGCCGTGGAACCCAGCGCGATGCCGCCAAAGCCTGAACACATGACGGCGGCTTCATAATCACGTCCCATGACTTTGAAAACTACCAATAGAATGAATGCAATCACCAGTAAAATTTGTAGAACCATGGTGATGGTAATGAACGTGATCATGGGTTGCAAAACCCACAGTTGCAAGCCCATTAGCGCCATAGTCAGGAAAATACCAAGGCATAAATCAGAGATTAGTGCAATGCCAGGTTGCATGCTGTGCCAGCGCCAGATGCGGCCGCCTTTGGGAACGACCAGTGCCGTTACCG
The DNA here is from genome assembly GCA_034006805.1 of Advenella sp. Lineage (GTDB taxonomy): Bacteria > Pseudomonadota > Gammaproteobacteria > Burkholderiales > Burkholderiaceae_B > Advenella. The sequence goes on along the minus strand of JAVESC010000169.1, from coordinate 562 downwards.
AACGGATAATAATGCCTGCCAGCAGACAACCCACAAAGGCGGGCAGGTTAAGGCCGGTAAAGGCGATCAGGCGAATAATCACACGGCCCATGATCAGGCAGATATTTAGCCAGAAAATGGCCATTAGTACGCCGTAGTAGTTAAGCCGCTTGTAGGGCTCATCCTGGTAGCGCATCCCAATATCAAGTTCGGGGTCAGCCGACGTTTGTATGCGATGTCGCTTGATCAGGAGGCTGGCAATCGGACCGCCAATCATACATGCTGCAATCATGCCCACCATATTGGACGCAATACCAATCTCAACGGCATTATCCAGCCCCAGGGTGTCAACAAAATGCGAGGCCCAGGCCATAGTGGTACCCACCCCGCCGGTTAATGAGATGGAACCGGCCATTAAACCAATTCTGGGGTCCATGTCAAAGTACTGCGCAATACTCATGCCAAGCAGGTTTTGCAGCACCATGAAAATTGAGGCAACAATCACCAGGATAATTAATGCACGGCCCCCCTTGTTTTAGCGTTTGAATATTAGTATTAAGACCAATGGCCGCAAAGAAATACA
>JAVESC010000038.1:0-24262 GCA_034006805.1 Advenella sp. | reverse complement strand
TCAGGAAAAAACACCGGTTTTTTCTGCCTGTTTGGGTTTAAGGGTATCCGGTAAAAGCGGCCGGATACCCTTAATAGGCTGTTTTTAATCAGGCATTGGTTTCAGCATTGATCGCAGTGCTTTTCTTGCGGCTGGCAAAGAATTTGCCCAGCAGCACGATAGTCAGTGCGCCAATCACTTCAGCGGCCAGTTTCATGGTGCCGGAAGGCTCGCCAATTCTTTCCACGATGAAGATATCGGTCAGCAACATGCCGCCTGCGATCCAGCCCAACAAGGCAGCACCAAAAGTAACGACCATTGGGAACTTGTCGATCAGTTTCAGTACGATTGTACTGCCCCAGATAATGATGGGCACACTCACGATCAGGCCGAAAACAACCAGGCCGATCTGGTGATCGGGGTTGGCGGTTTGAGCAGCACCGGCGATGGCAATCACGTTGTCCAGGCTCATGACAAAGTCGGCAATAATAATGGTTTTGATGGCAGCCATAATGGAAGTGCCACCTTCAATATTGCCATGGGCATCGTCTTCCGGAATAAGCAGTTTCACGCCAACCCATACCAGTAGCAAGGCACCCACGATTTTCAGGAATGGAATGCTTAGCAAGGTCAGGGCGAAAGCAATCAGTACAACCCGCAGGCCGATGGCACCGGCAGTGCCCCATAAAATGCCCTGCATACGTTGTTTTTTAGGAAGATTGCGGCATGCCAGTGCAATCACCACGGCATTGTCACCGCCAAGCAGAATATCAATCAGAATGATCTGAAAGACAGCCGCCCAGCTTAGTGTTTGTAAAAATTCAAGCATCAGTTACCCTTTGAATATAAAAATGGAAAGAGAAACGGATCTGGCTTGAGTCTGTCTGTACGGCTTCCTTGTGAATAAAAGGGGAATATGCCGGACAAAAAAACAAAAAGGCCTGATCCATAAGGACACAGGCCATCACTTTTTCTGGAGATGTACCTTGCCCTTAATGGCAAGGTCTTGCTTGCAACATTGCTGTTGCCCGGGCACCGGACGTTTGCTTTATGGCAAACTGTCGAAATGACGATGCGGCGGAAGAAAGCTACTCCCCTTGATTGGCGTAATTATATGGGATGTTTGAGCGAAGTCAAGAAGTAATTGCATAAATCATGGTAAACCCCGTGTCGCTATTAATGAATGTTGCTGAATGGTGAACGCGAAATACATGTTACGATAATTGGCAGTTTAATTGGATCGGGAGTTTGCATGTGGAATGAGCGTTTTTCAGGTGACGAGTACGTATACGGTACTGAACCCAATGATTTCCTGAAAGAGAACCGGGGTTTGTTCAATACGCCGGCAATGCCTCAAAAGATTTTATGTCTTGGCGAGGGGGAAGGGCGCAATGCGGTTTTTCTGGCTCAACAGGGCAATCAGGTCTGGGCACTGGATTATGCGCAGGCCGGCCTTGATAAAACCCGTAAGCTGGCTGAGCTGAAGCAGACCCGGGTGCACACGATTCATGCCGATCTCACGACCCATGAGTTACCCGAGGCCGAATATGATGCGGTTATTATGGTTTTTTGTCATTTGCCTTCGGCAAACCGGCCTTTTTTGTATGAGCAAATCCGTAAAACACTCAAGCCTGAAGGCGTTCTGCTGGCTGAACTGTATACGCCTGAGCAGCTTGAGTACCGAACTGGTGGCCCTGGTAATGTAGACATGCTGGTAAGTAAAGAAGAGCTGGAACAGGCGTTTGCGTCATATTCACTTCTTGTCAGCAAGGAGTGTGTACGGGACATTCATGAAGGTAAGCTTCATACCGGCAAGGGAGCCGTGGTTCAGTTTATTGCCCGCAAGACGTAAACCGGGTTGTATGGATATTGACGGATATTTTTTGTACAGTAGTAAAATAAGGCTTGTATTAAACAGGCCTTATTTTGTGCGTATCCGGAGAAAAAATGCGGCATCAGCTGAAAACCGACATTGGAACTTTACTGGACAAGGTCCGTGCCAGTACCCCACTGGTTCATCATATTACCAATTATGTGACGGTGAATGACTGCGCCAACATGACCCTGGCCATCGGGGCTTCGCCGGTCATGGCGGACAGCATTCATGAAGTCAGGGATATGGTGTCAATTGTCGCTGCCCTGGTCGTTAATACGGGCACCTTGAATGAGGCAACGGTGGCTGCCATGCACGCCGCCGCCAAACAGGCCAATGCAAAAGGAATCCCGCTGGTCCTGGATCCGGTGGGGGCGGGGGCCACGCCCTACCGGACAGAAACGGTACGTCAATTGTTGCAGCAGGCCCGCTTTTCTGTCATTCGCGGCAATCTGTCAGAAATACGGGTATTGGCCGGACTGGATGAAAAAACCCGGGGGGTTGATGCTACGGCGGTGTTTGACGGTAATGCGCTTCAACAGGAAACACGGATATTTATTGAAAATACCGCCCGTAAACTGAACACAACGCTTGCGGTGACGGGGGCGGTTGATATTGTTTCTGATGGCAAGCGTACCTGTTTTATAGAAAATGGCCGGCCTGAAATGGCGCGGGTAACCGGGACGGGCTGCATGTGCAGTTCCCTTGTGGGGGCTTTTCTGTCAGTGACCGACGATGCCTTTTTTGCTGCGCTGGCAGGGGTGTTGTGTATGGGTATCGCAGGTGAAATTGCCTACGGGAATTTGCAACCGCAGGAAGGCAATGCCAGCTATCGCAACCGGATCATTGATGCCGCCTATCATTTGACGGCCGCCCGGCTGGCCGGGCGGGCAAGACTGACAGGTTGATGGTTGTGGATAAACAGTCCGTGAATAACTTTAACCTGTTTAAACTATTAATTTCCCATAGCCATTAGTTTTCTATATTCTCGGCCAGCAAGCGTCCCAGCGTGGCTCCTAAAACCAGGTCATCAATCTGGCCGAAATGGTTTAGCCGGACATGCCCCTGTTTATCCAGGATAAGTAGGCTTGGGGTGCCTTGCAAGCCCCATTGCGCCATGGTTTGTGGAATCGGGTTGTGGGTAGAGGGGGCATCTACACCAATGGGAAAGCGCAGGCGGAATTCGTGAATGAAGGCTTCAAGGGCATGTGGCTGCATGGCCTCGTGATGTTCAAAAACCGTGTGCAGGCCAATCACTTTCAAGCCTTCGGCAGCCAGGGCCTGGTGTACTTTTGCCGCTTGTGGAATGGCATGCAGCACGCAACCCGGGCATAGCATCTGGAAGGTGTGAATCATCACGACATGACCGCGCAGGTCGGCCAGTTGCAGTGGTTGCGGTGTATTGAACCACTGCGATACATGCCATTCCTGGATTGGAAAATAACTTTTGTTCATACCGTTGCCCTGTTCAGAAAGCGCCTTCCCTGATGTAGGGCTGGCTCCAGAGGATGACCTGCAATAAAACCGCCTTGACCCAGGCCGCATGCATTTTTTCAACTTCTTCGGCAGAGGCGCCCTTATTACCCAGGAATGGTTTAAGGGTGGTGGTAATGGGGATGGTTAACCCAACCAAATATCTAAAGTGTACCTGTGGAACGCTGCTGGCACCATCGGTTTTGTTTTTCTTGTGGTGGGTATGGCGCAGGCCGATTTCATATTGCCAGTTCAGCCAGTCCTGGTCAAACCGGGCGTCTGCCGTATCCAGAATCCATTGGGCAAAACGCTTGCGCACGGCGGCCAGATAGGCAGGGTCTGCCTGTCCGGTTTTGGCATCACTGAAATAAACCAGCAGCTCCGGGGTGGAGGCCACAAAACCGTACCAGACATCCAGAATGGCATCGGTCTGGTCAGCCAGGATCGCTTTGCTTTGCCGCAATGCCTGAATGTCTTCATCGCTAAAAAGCATGGTTTTTTGCAGTGCTGCCAGATCGCTCGCCGTGTAGGGGGCCTGGGCAAGTGTTGGCTGTCCATAGGCATAACCGGGAATTGCTTCTTGGGCGGCAGCTGTTGATGACTGAATGATGCCGGCGGTGGCACTAAGCAGAATGAATTGAAAGGGTTTCATGACGGTCTCCTGGCGTGTAATTTATACGGCGTTTGAATCACGGTTGCTTGTATGATGCGCCTTTGTTCTGGATAATAGGTGGCATGAAATCCAGAAAAGTTAACTTATCGTCCAGTTTGCAGCATCAGAGCCCAGCGCCTTCTGTTGATCGCCTGTCGGGATTGCTGGCGCACTTCAGGGTGCAGGCCAGCTTGTTCCATTCGGGTCTCTTGTGTGGCACCAATACGTTTGATGCGATACCCGGGAGAGCGTTTTTGCATGTCCTGCGCAGGGGAAGCATGCAGGTAAGGCATCCTGCCATGCAGGGGGTGGAGCCCGTATTGGCGCTGAATGAGCCGTCCTTGCTGCTGTATACGCGGCCCCTGGCTCATGTGTTTGTCAATCCGCCCGAAGAAGGGTCTGATTTCACTTGCGCTACTTTGGATTTTGATGGCGGAGAGCGAAATCCGTTTGTGGCTGCCTTACCGCCTGTAGTCTGGGTGCCCTTGCGGGAAGTGGCCGGTTTACAGCCTGCCCTTGATTTGCTGTTCGCTGAAACTGAAAAAATGCATTGTGGTTCCCGCTTGATTGCCAATCGTCTTTTTGAGGTGGTTTTGATCCAGTTGTTACGCTGGATCCTCGACCACCCCCATAAAGTAGGGGTTTCTCATGGATTGATTCTGGGGCTGGCTGATGCCCGGCTGGCAAAAACATTGGTCGCCTTGCATCAGTCACCCGGCAAGCCTTGGTCACTGGCGTCTATGGCGCAAACGGCCGCCATGTCACGCAGCGCATTCGCCGCTGCTTTCAGGCAGGTAACTGGTATGACGCCTGCTACTTATCTGGCCGATTGGCGGCTGACGCTGGCGAGCGCCATGATTCGGGACAAGCGTCCGCTTAAGCTGATAGCGATGGAACTGGGATTTTCCAGCGCTTCAGCGCTATCAAGGGCTTTTAGCCAGCGTTTTGGCATGTCGCCGCGCCAATGGGCCCAAATGCAGTCTGCACCTGCTGTGTTTGTGCCCGGGTATTAAGGGCTGTTTATCGGATTTGCATAGCCGTGGCCAGCGGTATCATGTTGACGGGCGGGTTTTGCAGCAAGGTTTCCAGTGCATTCAAAAGCGCATCGGGTGAAGCACTGGCATCCAGTACCGGTATTTTGCCTTGTTCAACCGCTGGCGGTTTTTTTAATGACTGAATATAGGCTTCCCAATTTTGCAGCTTCCAATGGTCACGCGGGTCTGCCCGCTGAATGATGCGTGCTTGACGAACTGGGTGGGGCAGGTCAAGCCAGACGTGACGCAGGCTTGTATTGGCCGGCAGGCCCAAGGCTTGCGCAGAAAATAGGGCGCCTGAAGCCAGTTCCCGGCTCCAGGGGCCCGGGAAGACCACATTCAAGCCCAGCTCCAGCTGTTCTTTGCCAATTAGCAGGGTGCTTTTGTATTGCAGGTCACGTATTTTTTCCTTGAAAAAAGGGCTGTCCCGGTCATTTGGGTCCTGACCGAAAGCCTCCAGGAAAGGGCCGGTCCAGTATTCACCGACGGTATCTTTGTCAAGAACGCACCATGTGCGTTTTTGTTGCAGCTGTCGCTGGATAAAACGGGTGGTCAGTACCGATTTTCCGGTACCGGCATGACCCAGAATGAAAAGCGCGCAAGGGGCAGACATGAGTCTCCTTTCAACAAGAGAGTGTAAAGATTCAATAATCCGGCAATTTGTACCGGACAATGGGCAATAGTTATTATAGGTCTTGCTGGTTTGTCGCAGCAGGCATAGCCCGCTTTTTGTTTTTTCCGGATAAAAATATCGAATTGTTTAACGGGTTTTGTTACACTGAACAGCATCTAACCCGTTGAAAGGCATTTCATGAAACGAGCGTTGTTGCTAATGGTTCCCGTTTTTTTTGTTGCGGCAGGTTGCGCTAATCCGGTTAAAATAGTGCCTCCGTTAACCGAGGCCGACAAGCAAACCCTGACCTGTACAGAAATTGGCAAGGAATCCGATCGGCTGAATATCCTGTTGAACCAGTTTCGTCATGGTAACAAGCCGTTGTTTGGCCATGATCCTTCCTTGACTCAGCAGGGAGAGCAAGCCGCGCAATTGCGTCTGAACCAGATTCGTGAGTTAAGTGTCCAAAAACTGTGTGCTTTTGGTTAAATATATAGAAATCCGGATTAAATAATCCATTTGCCTTTTAAGGTTAAGTAATGAAAAAAATTATTATTCTTCCATGCCTGTTATTGGCCGCCTGTGCCAATGGTCCGGTTGACGATAGTAAAGCGGCCGAATGTGCCCAGGTCCAGTCCCGGATTGTCCAGCAGCCTGGTATTCCCGGAACCAGCAACTTCCTGTCACGTGCCAATGATAATGTTCGTTCGGATTCCGAGCGTGAGCGTGCCCGGCGCATGGGTTGTCTGGATTAAGCCCGCCTCCAGTCCAAATCACTCTATGGAGTGATTTTTTTTGCCATTAGAACCCCTTCATTGGCCAACTGGTCGGCGCGTTCATTGCCGGGGTCGCCCGAATGACCTTTGACCCATTTCCAGGTAATGTCATGTTTTGCCACCTGTTCATTCAGTTCCAGCCATAAATCCATGTTTTTAACCGGTTTTTTATCGGCGGTTTTCCAGTTCCGTTTTATCCAGCCATTCATCCATTCGGTAATGCCTTTTTGCACATACTGGGAATCAATATGAAGCAGGACTTTACAGGGACGTTTCAGGGCATTAAGGGCCTGGATGACGGCAGTCATTTCCATCCGGTTATTGGTGGTTTCGGTTTCTCCGCCGCACAGTGTTTTTTCATGAGGACCCTGTTTAAGCAACACGCCCCAGCCACCAAGGCCGGGGTTGCCCTTGCAGGCACCGTCTGTCCATATTTCGACTAATTTTTTATCCATTTTCAGTATTGAACAATTGAGTGATATCTCTTTGACTGGTAATGGCAGGACGTCTGTTTGCCAGACTTCTCCTGCGTTTTCTTTTTGGCAACTGCCCAACAAGATGCATGCCGCGTGCCCGTTTCTCGGCAGAAAGCAAGTAGACGCCGCCAGCCACAGGCCACCAGCGGTCTCCGGCCTTGTTCATGAAATCCCAGCGCTTAAGCCACTTTTCAGTTTTGCAGGCAGGAGTATAACAGCCGAAATGGCCCCGGTCGATGTCAAGGGATAATAATTTGAACCAGTCTTTCAGGCGGCGTACCGAGACCATGTTGCGGTTGGGAATGGGGATCCAGGGATTCATGAATGGCATGCCATTGCGAAGGCCCCACAAGCTCCTGGGGTTGAAGCCGCTAATGACCACTCTGCCTTCGTAAACCAGCACCCGCTCTACTTCCCGCAAAATTTGGTGCGGGTCTTGTGAACATTCAAGAATATGCGGAAGGATAACCAGATCCAGGCTGCAACTGGGAAAGGGGAGTTGGTCAAGGCGGCCGTGAATGATTTTTGGCTGATTGGTCGATGTTACATTTTTTTCTGATTCATCCGTTAAAATCACTTTTGACCTGATCCGGTTGTTTCGTAGTAAATCCCATGCTGGCAAGCCAATTTGTAATGCATTGAAGCCAAATGCATTGGCCACGATTTGGTCAAGCTTTTCAGATTCCCAACTGATAACAGTTTGACCAGGATCAGAGCTCAGCCATTGCGTAAGGTTTAAAATTTGTGAATTGGTGGGTGTCACGCCTGCCTCGGGGTAAGTGTTTGTATGTCTTGGAACGTTTAAGTATTGGATATGATCAGTAAAATTCTACCCATCAGTGCCTTTAATGATAATTATATCTGGATAATCGTACAGGGTAACAATGCCGTGGTTATTGACCCGGGCCAGGCCGAACCGGTGCTTAAGGTGCTTCAGGAACAAAACCTGAATTTGCAGGCTATCCTGGTTACCCATCATCATGCCGATCATGTAGGGGGCATTGCGGGCTTGCGCGAATATACCCGGGCCAAAGTTTATGGCCCCGCCACAGAATCCATTCCTTTTTGCGATGTTCCCCTGCAAGAAGGTGATGTTGTTAGCATAGAAGGATTTTCCTGGACACTTTCCGTACTTGATGTACCTGGCCATACGTTAGGGCATATTGCCTATTTCGGGTTTATTAACCCGAATGAACCGGTCCTGTTTTGTGGTGACACCCTGTTTGCCACCGGTTGCGGAAGAATATTTGAAGGGAATTCTACGCAAATGCACCAAAGTATTGATAAATTTAAGAAATTGCCTCAAAATACGCTGGTATTTTGTGCGCATGAGTATACCTTGGGTAATATTCAATGGGCACTTGCCGTAGAAGGGGAGAATCCTGATTTGCAACAGTGGTCACAAGAAGCACGGCTAATCAGGAGCCAGCAAAAACCAACCGTTCCCACCACAGTGGGTCACGAACTCAAGACCAATCCGTTTATGCGGGTTGATCAAAAATCAGTGATTAATGCAGCACAGGCCAGGGCCGGGCGTAGCTTGAATGCGCCCCACGAGGTCTTTGCCGTGTTGCGTGACTGGAAGAATTCATTCTAAGGATACTCATGAAATTAGTTAAGCTTGCCGTTGTAGCCTCAGTTGTTGTTTTGACCGGGTGTGCATCCTCCGGCAATTCTTCCAAAAATTACGCGTCATCATCAGCCAGCCCACAAAAAGATGTCTGGGAACGAATCCGTAAAGGGTTCACAATGCCTAACCTGCAAGACGACAGGGTTGAATACTGGACCAATTACTACGCGGCCCGCCCCGCTTCTGTACAAATAATGGCACAGCGCTCAAGCAAGTATATTCACTATATTACCCAAGAACTGGAAAGACGCAATATGCCAACAGAACTGGCTTTATTGCCATTTGTTGAAAGTGCCTATAATGCGAAAGCGGTATCCAGCGCAAAAGCGGCTGGCCTGTGGCAATTCATTCCAAGCACGGGAACGCATTACAACTTAACGCAAGATTGGTGGAAAGACCAAAGACGGGATCCGGTTCAGTCCACTCATGCTGCGCTTAATTACCTGTCTTATCTGCACGGTTTTCAGGATAATGACTGGCATTTGGCACTGGCCTCCTACAATTGGGGAGAAGGCTCGGTTAAACGGGCGCGTGACCGTAATGCCAACTCAGGTTTGGGTACCGATTACCTGTCTCTTAGAATGCCTAAGGAAACCCGCGATTATGTGCCCAAATTGCAGGCCATTGAAAACATCATCAGAAACCCTGACCGCTACGGTATTAAATTACCGCATGTACCCGACCAGCCTTATTTCGAAAAAATCAATAACACCCAGGATATTGATATAGACATTGCGGCCCGTCTGGCTGAAATTTCTATTGAGGAGTTTCGTGAGCTGAATCCGTCTTTCCAGCGAAGTGTATTGCTTGGAGAGCATAGTCCGCAAATTTTGTTGCCCAAACATAAAGTAACGGCCTACAAGCGGAACCTTAAAAATCACAAAGGGGCGCTCTCGGCATGGGAGGGTTATACGCCGGCTCCAGGCGAGTCCCTGGCCGGCATTGCCGACAAATATGGCATTTCCCTGGCCAAGCTGAAGTCGCTTAATGGTTATGGCGCAAAGCAGTCGGTTGCGCTGTCTTCCAGAACCCTGATGGTGCCACGCAACCCAGGCGCGCCAGCGGGTATTACGCCTGACGATATCATGGCACCTGCCATTAACACGGCATCGCCCGCCATGTTGGCCAGCAATGCCAATGTAACCAGGGCATCCGCCATGTCTCCAACGGTACCTGCCCAGGTTGCTGCACCGGCCCCTTCACCGGCAGCTAATAGCAGGCCTGCCATGGCCTCTGCCTCGGCAGTAACGGTTGATCCTCTGGCTGATATCATTTATTCAAGCGGTAATAACCCTGCATTAACCGCAGGTGTGCGCGCTGTGCCGGTAGCAGCTTCCAGTGCAGCAATTCCTTCTGCCGCATCACGACCTGCAGTTTATAAACGCCAAGCTGTGGCAGTGGCCACAAAAAAACCTGCCAAGCCAGCCGTGCGTACTGCTTCTTTAAACAAACCGGCGCCAAAAGTCGCAGCCAGAAAAAAGGTATCTGTTCACAAAGTGGCCAAGGGAGATACCCTTTACTCTTTGGCAAAACGCTATAATACGTCGGTTAAAGATTTGAAAGCGTTGAATAACATGAGTAGTGCAACCCTGAAACCAGGGGCATCGCTACGTATTCCCGGGGCAGGAAGCCGAGGCTAGGCCAGACTGAACCGGTAAATTTTCAAGATGAAAATTGCGTAATGCTTTTAGGTTACGCAATTTTTTTATAATAATTCCGTTTTGCAAAATAGGATAAGAAACAATGGGTTTTCTTGCAAATAAAAGAGTCCTGGTCACAGGCGTCATTTCCAATCGCTCTATTGCTTATGGCATTGCGCGAGCCTGTCATCAACAAGGTGCCGAGTTGGCATTTACCTATGTCGGAGACCGTTTCAAAGACCGTGTCACAGAGTTTGCTGCAGATTTTGGCAGCAATATCGTGATTCCCTGCGATGTTTCTTCTGATGAGAATATCGACACCGCGTTTGCCGAGCTGGCAACGCATTGGGACGGCCTTGACGGCCTTGTGCACTCAATTGGATTTGCTCCCCGGGAAGCCATTGCCGGTAATTTCCTTGAAGGCGTGACCCGTGAAAATTTTCGTATTGCCCATGATATTTCGGCATACAGTTTTCCGGCGATGGCAAGGGCGGCTTTGCCCCTGTTGCAGGCCCGTCAGGGTTCTTTGCTAACCATGACGTACCTGGGGGCAGAAAAATCCATCCCCAATTACAATACCATGGGTCTGGCAAAAGCCTCATTGGAAGCCAGTGTCCGTTATCTGGCCAGCGCGCTGGGCGAACAGGGCATCCGTTCCAATGCGATTTCCGCCGGTCCCATCAAGACATTGGCAGCCAGTGGCATCAAAGACTTCTCGGTCATCCTGAACTTCGTTGAAAAACACGCGCCATTGCGTCGTAACGTGACCATTGAAGACGTGGGTAATACCGCAGCATTCCTGTTGTCAGACCTGGCAGCAGGTATTACCGGCCAGGTGGTGCATGTTGATGCCGGCTTCTCGGCGGTTGTTCCTGGTATGGCTTAAATTTTTAGGGGTTGTAAATATAATGCGTCAGATTATTCTTGATACCGAAACCACCGGTCTTGATCCTGACCAGGGCGACCGGGTTGTTGAACTGGGGTGCGTAGAGGTCATCAACCGGGAATTAACCGGGAATAACCTGCATCTTTATTTCAACCCCGACCGGGACAGTGCGCCCGAGGCATTGGCGGTTCATGGCCTGACAACCGAATTTTTATCGCAACACGGACGTTTCAGCGATGAAGCGCAACGCATTGCGGCCTATCTGGAAGGGGCGGAAATTATCATTCATAATGCCGCTTTCGATACCAAATTCCTGAATGCCGAGTTTGCCCGGGTAGGCATGCCCACCGTCAATAGTATTGCCGGCCTTATTACAGATACCCTGGCCATGGCGCGGGAGCGGTTTCCCGGCAAGCGCAATAACCTGGATATTTTGTGTGAGCGTTTTGATATTTCCAACAAGCATCGTATATTGCACGGCGCCTTGTTGGACGCCGAGTTGTTGGCCGAAGTTTGGCTGGCCATGACACGAGGCCAGTTTGGCTTGCTAATGGAAGAGGCCGGAGAACAAGACACTCAAAAGACATCGGCAAACAGACTGGCGCTGGATACGCTGGTGTTGCCGGTTATCCGGCCTTCCGACCCAGAATTGCAGGCGCACCAGGAATATTTGGATGCGCTGGACAAAGCGGCGGGAAAAACCTGCCTGTGGCGTGAGCTTGCCTAGTCTGGTTCTGTAGGAAGTGTAAGGCTGCCTTCACTTGTTTCATGCCGCATTAATACCGTATTAACCTGGCGATTATGCTTCATCTTCGCATGGGGCAGAATGCCAGTTATTGGTTCGAATGATTGCTCTCGGGGTGTTAATTGGAAAATAATTGTTTACAATCAAATAAACTGGCATAAAATCATATAACCCAAAAGGATAAAGAGTACGATATCTTTGTGCCTTAAAAACAGTCTATTCAAGAGGAATTCATGTCTACACCTTTTACACCATTAAGTGACACGGTTGCCGTTGCCCCCCAGTTAAGTGCCACTGATATGCAGGCGGTCAAGGCGGCCGGGTTCAATAGTGTTATTATCAATCGTCCAGACTTGGAAGGTGGAGACACCCAGCCTCTTTCATCCGAGCTCATTAAGGCCGGGCAAGAGGCTGGTCTGACGGTGGTGTACCAGCCTGTGGTGAGTGGTGCCATGACTCAGGAAAATGTCAACCAGTTCCACGAATACCTGGAAACTTTGCCAGCACCCATCCTTGCTTTTTGCCGTACCGGAACCCGTTGTACACATTTGTACAATGCCGCCAAACAAATGTCCTAGTCCCAAGGAGCTTACTTTATGTATAAAAAAATATTGCTGCCTATCGATGGTTCAGAAATTTCTGCCCAAGCCGCCAATTCCGGTATTTGTTTTGCCCGGCAAATTGGTGCTGAAATTGTTACCATCAATGTAACCCAACCCTTTTCAACACTAATTGGTTTTGATGGCATGGCTGCTTCATATGCCATTTCTGATGGTGATTACGAAGAGGCAGCTAAGAAAGAAGCGCAGGAATACCTGAAACCCGTCCTGGAACGGGCCGAAACAGCCGGTGTCAAGGCAACCTCTGTTGTCACCTCCAATTACAGTGTGGCCGATGGCATCGTAGAAGCCGCCAAAGAACATAATTGTGATCTTATCTACATTGCCAGCCATGGTCGTAGTGGCCTGTCCCGCCTGTTGCTGGGTAGTGTTACCGTGAAGGTGTTGTCTCTGGCCCATACCTCGGTTCTGGTATATCGCGTCAAGGAAAGCAGCTAGTTCTTAGACCTTCTTGTTTATCGCCATATTTTGGTGTCATCAACCGCCTTATCCCGTAAACTGGAATAGGGCGGTTTTTGTTTCCCCGTACATTTGTTTTTTTTAAAGGCATGTAGTGATACACTTTCCTTTCATACAGGCTTATTTCAAGGAGAAGTCATGACGATTAAAATTGGCGATAAAGTACCAGACGGTACATTAACAGAATTTATTGAAACCGCTTCCGAGGGATGTTCCCTGGGGCCCAATGCATTTCAAGTGTCTGATTTGGTCAAGGGCAAGAAAATTGCCCTGTTTGCAGTACCCGGTGCCTTTACACCGACATGTTCTGCGCAACATTTGCCCAGTTATATAGCGCTCGAAAGCCAGCTCAAGGCCAAGGGGATTGATGAAATCTGGTGTGTTGCGGTTAATGACGCATTTGTCATGGGGGCATGGGGTCGCGAACAGAATGCGCAGGGTAAAGTACGCATGTTTGCCGACGGCTCGGCCACATGGGCTAAAGCCATGGGGCTTGAGCTTGATCTGGTTTCCAAAGGCCTGGGCGTACGTTCACGGCGCTACTCTGCCGTCCTGGACGACGGTGTGGTTACCATTCTTAATCTTGAAGAGGGCGGCGCCTATGAAGTCAGTGATGCGAAGACATTGCTGTCCCAGTTAGGCTAGTTTCTTTTTTTGTAAGGTCCCTGCAATGGTGGGGACCTTTTCTTGTTCTGGATTGTGAATTGCAGGTGTTTGGGTATGATTACACTGTTTTTGTCCTTTTTGTCGCTTTACACTGCAATTCTTTTCCTGTCCCTGGGTACGGGTTTATTCAACACATACATCGCGCTTTTTCTGACGCAGAATAATGTCAGTGAAGTCTGGGTTGGCCTTCTGATGGCGGCCTATTACGCGGGACTGGTTCTGGGGGCACGTACCGGGAACAAGCTGATTGTTTATGTGGGGCATATCCGGGCTTATGCGATTGCGGCGGCTATCGTAACGGTCATGGTTTTATTGCAAACCATTGTGTCAGATATCTCATTATGGCTGGTTTTCCGCTTTATTGTGGGTATGGCCATGGTCACGCAATACATGATTCTTGAAAGCTGGCTGAGCGAGCAGTCTGACGTGACAACACGTGGCAGTATCTTTGCCTTTTACATGATTATGTCCAGTCTGGGGCTGGTGTTGGGCCAGGCTTCCATTTCACTTTTTCCTTCATTAGACCATACGCCACTTATTGTGGTGGCCATTGCAACGGCCCTTTGCCTGATACCGGTGGCGATTACCCGTCGGGTTCACCCGGTTATCCATTCGCAGGCCCCTATCAAATTCCAGGTGTTTATCAGGCTGGTGCCCATGTCCATGTTCATTCTGTTCATGGCGGGTTGTATTACCGGCACTTTTTACAGTCTGGCACCGGTATATGGCATGAAACTGGGTTTGGATACAAACCAGCTGGCCTTGTACCTGTCAGTCTGTGTGGTGGCCGGTTTGCTTTTTCAATGGCCAATGGGGTGGCTGTCTGACCGGATTGACCGGGTCAAACTGATTGGCATCAACGTGTTTTTGCTAAGCCTGGTGACGATTCCCTTGTATGGATATTGGGAAATTTCATTTTCCCTGTTATTACTGCTGGTGGCTATTGTAGGGGTTTTGCAATTTACTATTTATCCACTGGCCACCGCTTTTGCCAATGATCATGTAGAACCTGGCTTGCGGGTGGGTTTAAGTGGTGTCCTGATCATGGTTTATGGGCTGGGGGCAGGCTTGGGGCCAATTGTTGCCGGTAAGTTGATGGATATGGGCGGGGAGGGCATGTTCTATATGTTTACCTCGGCCTGTGCATTTATATTGGCTTTTTTCATTAGCCGCCAGAAAGTTTCCGGCAAGTATCGCGTCCCGCAAGAGCCTTTTGTGCCCATGCCCATTGACCTCCAGCCAGCGCCAGCTGTTCTGGAGCTTGATCCGCGGGTTGACCTTAGTATTGATATTTCTGCTGATGAGGCGAAAATGGAAGAGGTGATTGAACAACTTAAAGCCGATGAAGAGCAAGAAAGGCAGGAACAGGAGCGGCTGGAGCAGGAAAAACAGGAGCAGGAGCAGGAGCAGGAAAAAATAAATCAGGTGGAACCGCTAGAGGCAGATGGACAGCAACAAGAGACAGAACTGGAAGAAACGCTGGTGGGGGAGCTTGCTGAAGAGGGTGTTGCTGTAGAAACTGGCCTCTTGGGCGCCGATGAGGCACCACAGGCCGGTCCCGGGAAAAAAGAAACGCTTTAAACCCGGGGTTTTGCCAGTCTTCTAATTAATAACCCAATAATAAAGGCAGAATACGGCCAGTATGGCTAGCACAATGCCAATAGCATTGATCATACTGATTTTTTCCCTGAAAACCAGGGCGCCCACCAAGGTGCCCAGGCTGATAACGCCAATATTCATGGTGGTAAAAACCAGGGTGGGGTTTTCGCTAAAGTGCTGGTGCGCCTTGATATAAAAAAGGATATTGCCAAAATTCAGGCAACCCAGAACCAGGCCGCCGGCCACGTTGCGCGGGTGCCATTGTGCTTTGCTGGCAAATAAATATAAAAACATGAGCAAACCGGCCATGGCAAAGGCAATAAACAGCCCAGTCGGAAAAGCGGTACCGGTTTTGGCCATTTGCTTGAACAGGATATCAATCACGCCGTAACCCAGCCACACCATGAGCAGATAAAGGGCACTGCTTCGGACTTGTGCGCTGGTGGTGCCTGATGCCGGCTTCCAGAGCAGGCAGAACAGGGCAATAAATGCCAGAAGCAGGCTGATTCCCCGTGATAGCGACAGGGCTTCTCCAAAAATCGTGAATGAAGCGACAATGGGCAGGAACAGGGATAGCCTTTGTGCGGCATCGGCACGCACAATGCCGGCAAACTCAACCGCCTTGAACATAGCCAGGAAAATAAGCGGTAACAATACCCCCAGAATGGCAAATAGCCCCCAGGGCAAGGCTTGTATGCTGGCTCCCGACAGATTGGGTTGCAAAAGCAGCCAGCATAAAACAATGGCAGTCACATAGTTAAAGGCAATGGCCTGTTTGATGTCAACGGTATGTTGCCGGGCTATTTTTAGCAGGACTGAAACCGTCACGCTACATAAAATGCTTAAAAGTAGGTAAATCATAATGTATTTTTGCTGGTAGCCGCTTAATGATGATTGCTGGCGCCAGTGGCCTTCAGGTTAAGCCGCTCCAGCAAACGTTGGTCGGCCTGTGCCAGGGGGTTGTCGCTGGTAAGCAGTTTTTCTCCATAAAAAATAGAATTTGCGCCAGCCAGAAAACAAAGTGCCTGAATGCCATCATTCATTTGTTCGCGTCCGGCAGACAGGCGGACATAGGCCTTGGGCATGGTAATGCGGGCCACGGCAATAGTACGGATGAATTCAAACGGGTCCAGGTCTTCGTTATCAAATAACGGGGTGCCCTTGATTTTTACCAGGTTGTTAACCGGTACCGATTCCGGGTAAGGGTTCAGGTTGGCCAGTTGGGCAATCAGGCCCGCGCGCTCACGGCGGGATTCTCCCAGTCCAACAATGCCGCCACAGCATACATTCAGTCCGGCGTTGCGTACTCTTTCCAGGGTTTCCAGGCGATCTTCATATGTGCGGGTAGTAATGATTTCACCATAAAACTCGGGTGAGGTGTCAAGGTTATGGTTGTAATAATCCAGTCCGGCGTCACGTAACTGTTCTGCCTGGCCTTCTTGCAGCATACCCAGGGTGACACAGGTTTCCATGCCCAAGTCCTTGACAGCGGAAATCATTTTGGTGATTTCATCCAGTTGGTGTGGTTTGGGATTGCGCCACGCCGCGCCCATGCAAAAACGCTGGGCACCATTATTCCGGGCTGTTTTGGCCGCATTAACGACCTCTTCAAGCGGCATGAGTTTTTCCGCCTTGACTTCTGTGTTGTAACGGGCCGACTGGGGGCAATAGGCGCAGTCTTCGGCACAGCCTCCTGTTTTGATGGACAGCAGGCTGGATAGCTGGATTTCATTGGGATTGTGGTGGGCGCGATGAATTTGCTGGGCCTGAAATAGCAGATCCATGAATGGCAGTTCAAATAAATCGACAATTGATGTGACATTCCATATGGTATTCTGATGGGAGGTGCCAGGTTGTGTTAATGTATCCATTTGCAGTTGTTCGCTTACGTAAATATTGAAATTCACCCATCGTAAAGTTGCAAATATAAAAAAGCAATAATTTCAAATATGTGCTTTTTTGTTTTTTAACGTAATTTAAAGGCATTATCTTTGGTTTTGATGTTTTTTAACGTAACTTAGTGCTTGTTTGTAATGTGTGGGCAGTATTTTTTTTTAGTTTGTTTTTTTGAAAATTTTGTTTCTGGAACATGTCGTTCAAAGACTATTCGCGTCGTTTAAGTGGAAAAATAAGAACTAAAGACGCCAATTCATCACTTGCTTATTATTTGACATTTATTGCCGGTGCAATCAATGCGGGTGGCTTTTTGGCTATCGGGCAGTATACATCGCATATGTCGGGTATCGTTTCGGGCATGGCAGACTCTCTGGCTTTGTGGAACTGGACGGTCGTGCTGTCCGGCCTGGGGGCGTTCATGGCTTTTACAGCCGGAGCGGGAACCACGGCCATGATTATCAATTGGGCCAGGCATTCTTATTTGCGAAGCGAATATGCACTGCCCATTTTGCTGGAAGCCATGGTGCTTATCCTGTTTGGTGCCCTTGATGGCATGCAATGGTATTACGACTGGCTCTGGACCTCGGTCACTGTGGCCGTGCTGTGTTATATCATGGGCCTGCAAAATGCCATTATCACCAAGATGTCCCACTCGGAATTCAGAACCACGCATGTTACCGGTATGGTGACCGATATCGGCATTGAATTGGGCAAGCTGTTTTACTGGAATCCTCATAAAAACGACCCCAAAAAACCCATTGTCAGAGGCGACCGGGCCAAGCTCAAGTTACTCATCAAGCTGGTGTTGCTGTTTTTTCTGGGGGGCGTAACCGGTGCTTTCGGTTTCAAGCACTTGGGTTTTACATTCACGGTTGGGCTGGCTTCTATTCTGGTGCTTATTGCCAGTGCGCCAATACTTGATGATCTACATGCGGCAAGGGTATTGCTTATGCGGCGCCGGCGTACAGAGCATGAATTGGGTGAAGGTAAAAACCGTTCTGAATAAACCACGTATGGCTTAGTGGGTATGTACCTCATGGCTTAATTGGATTATTCTATCTGCTGCGTATGTGGGCGCAGTCGTTAATGGCTGTTAAACAAAGAAAGCAGGAAGAAGTATCGGGTTGCCATAATAAGGGTGTTTAAGTGTCTTTCATTCCCCAGGAATTTCATGCTTTTATATATACTGTCTGGACTTTGTATATTGTCGTCATGGGCGGCTGGATTCTATTGCAGAAAAGGTCCCCCGTATCCACACTGACCTGGATTCTTACCCTTAGTTTTATTCCCGTTCTGGGTTTCTTTATTTATTATCTGTTTGGTCCTAAAAAAATAATCCGGCACCGGCTTAGCCGCCGCCGAAGCAAGCAGATTGTCGAGCGTAATTATGCTATCTGGTCTCCTTTTATCCAGACCGAAGACTTTCCCGATGCGTATAAATCAATGGCCCGGCTTATTTTCAATACCACGAATATCCCCTTGTGCCATTCCATGGATTACCGCTTGCTATCCGGGGGTGAAAAAACCTATGATGCCATTTTTGATGCCATTGGCAAGGCTGAAAAATATATCCTGCTTGAATACTATATTTTTGAAAACGACCAAACCGGCCAGGCCCTGCGGGATTTGCTGACGGAAAAAGTAAAACAGGGCGTAAGCGTTTATTTGCTGGTGGACGCGCTGGGTTCTTCCCGGCTTACCCGTCGCTTCATGCGCGATTTTACCCAGGCAGGCGGGAAGCTGGGTTTTTTCCATAACATTACCTGGCGTCGCCTGTTTTCCCTGATTAATTTCCGCAATCACCGGAAAATCGTTATTTGTGATGGCCTGAGCGGTTTTACCGGCGGGGTCAATATTACCGATGAGCAAGACTTAAGAAAAAATCCCAAGGCCTATCATGATGTGCATATTCAGGTGGATGGCCCGGTTATCGCCTGGCTTGAAAGCCTTTTCATTGAAGACTGGCATTATTCAACCGGGGATCTTTCTTTAGTCAGGACCTTAAGAAAGACCGGGCAGAAAGAGCTTGATGTAGAGCGCGTGGTGACGGAACCGTCCCAGGCGTATCGCATGCAGGTCATCCCTTCGGGGCCCGATTCTGATTTTGCCCCTATTTTGCGGGTGATGCTGTCGGCCATGTATCGGGCCCGCAAACGGATTTATTTAACCACGCCTTATTTTGTGCCTGATGAAGCCTCGCTTTTTGCCCTGACATCGGCGGCCCTTAAAGGGGTGGATGTGCGTTTGCTGGTGCCACGCAAAAGCGACAATCTGGTGGTCACGCTGGCAACCCGGTCCTGGTACGATGATCTTATCAAGGCGGGTATCCGGATATACGAATACACCCCGCGCATGCTGCATACCAAAACCCTGGTTATTGACGATGACCTGTCTTTTATTGGTAGTGCCAATTTTGATTACCGCAGTTTTTACCTTAACTTTGAGGTGTCGGTATTGTGTTATGAATCCAAAGCCAACGAATTGCTGGCCCGTGAATTTCATGAGTCCTTGCGTTCTTCCGAAGAGGTTATACCCAAGAAGCAACGTTTTGCTTATCGTCTTTTGACCTCTACCGCCCGTTTGTTTTCTCCTTTGCTTTAAATTTTTTTGAAAAGAGTTGTTATGTCCGAAAATGATCTTGTTGAAGTGCTGAAAGAAAGCCGTCCTGTTTTTGCGGGTAATGTCGTTCGTTTAATGGTGGATACGGTTCAGTTGCCCAATGGCAGGCAGGCAACCCGTGAAGTGGTCAGGCATTGTGGTGCTGTCTGTGTGTTGGCCGTGAATGATGAAGATAAAGTAGTGCTGGTTAAGCAGTTTCGCCATCCGGTAGCGGGGGTGCTGCTGGAAATCCCGGCCGGCAAACTGGATGTTGAGGGTGAGGCCCCTGAGTTATGTGCTTTTCGCGAACTGGCCGAAGAAACGCCCTATACCGCCCAATCCATGATCTTAGTGCAGAAGTTTTATACCGCACCCGGGTTTTGCGATGAGTTAATGTACCTTTATGAGGCAGGCGGGATCGCCCCAAACAGTGCGCTGGACACCGATGAAGACGAGTTCGTGCAAACGGTTTTGTTAAGCAAAGACGACGTCAGACAGGCCATCAGGAACCAAACCATTCAGGACGCCAAAACATTGATTGCCCTGCAGGGCTGGCTGTTGGGTTAAGGACGTTAAGCAAGTGTGATGTGTGATGAAGGTTGGCTTATCCATGGAATCGTGTTCTGTGCTGAAAAGCAGGCCTTGTCTGGAAAAGGTGAACATAAATGGAATTACAGGAATTGCGCTCGTTTATCAGGGGTTTGCCCAAGGCAGAGCTGCATTTGCATATAGAAGGCACGCTGGAGGCCGACATGATTTTTGCCTTGGCCGAACGTAATAAGGTCCGGCTGCCTTATGCAGATATCGAATCATTGAAGAGGGCCTACCAGTTTACCAACCTGCAGTCTTTTCTGGACTTGTATTATGCCGGTGCTGCTGTCTTGCAAACCGAACAGGATTTTCATGACATGACCTGGGCCTATTTGCAGCGTGCCGCGGCCGATGGTGTGGTACACACGGAAATCATGTTTGACCCACAAACCCATACAAGCAGGGGGGTGGTCATTGAAACGGTATTTGCCGGCTTGGCCAGCGCCTTGCGGCAGGGGCAACAGGAACTGGGCATCAGCAGTAGCCTGATCTTCAGTTTCTTGCGTCATTTAAGCGAGGCTGAGGCTTTTGCTACCCTGGAGCAGGCCTTGCCTTTGCGCGAGCAATATGCCGACCTGTGGTTGTCGGTGGGGCTGGATTCTTCTGAAAAAGGCAATCCACCAGAAAAATTCCAGAAAGTCTTTGCCCGTTGCAAAGAATTGGGTTTCAGGCGAGTGGCGCATGCCGGTGAAGAAGGTCCGGCTTCTTATGTACGCGACGCTCTTGACCTGTTGCAGGCCGAGCGGATTGACCATGGTGTGCGTAGTGAGGAAGACCCGGCATTAATGCAGCATTTGCGGCAAGAGCAGGTACCGCTGACGGTGTGCCCCCTGTCTAACCTGAAATTATGTGTGGTGACAGATTTGAAGCAGCACAACCTGAAGCGGATGCTGGAACAGGGGTTGTGTGTCACCGTTAACTCAGATGATCCGGCTTATTTTGGCGGTTATATTCTGGATAACTATATGGCGGTGGCGCAAGCTTTGGATTTGTCCAGGGAACAATTGGTGCAGCTGGCCCAAAACAGCATGAACGCCAGGTTTTGATCGGTGGATATGTGCTTCCAATATGCATTCCTACGCAGGAGTGAACTGTCCAGCTTTAGGGGGGGCAGTTCACTCTTGCGTGGGAGCGGCTATCCAGTCTCCCGGGGAATTACGCCTTGCCGGGGGTGCGCACCCAGTACTGGTACAGTTTTTGGGCCAGGCCATCTAAAATGAAGCCAAGGGCGCCAATTAGCACAATGACAGCCATTAATTCGGAATAGGCCAGACGGTCACGGGTGTCCAGAATAAAGTAACCCAGGCCTGAGCTTACGCCCAGCATTTCGCAAGGGACCAGGACAATCCAGATAACGCCAATGGCCAGGCGCACACCGGTCAGGATATGGCCTAAAACACCGGGCAGGATGATTTTCAGCAAGACTTCCTTGCGGGTTGCGCTTAGGCTTTTGGCCAGCATCAGCCAGCGCGGATCCAATTGTTTGACGCCCGAGGCGGTATTCAGAATGATGGGCCAGACAGCGGCAAAAGTGAGCAGGAAGTAAATGGGTGCATCGCCAATGCCAAACACCATGACGGCAATGGGCATCCATGACAAGGGGGAAATCATGCGCAGGAACTGGAAGGCCGTACTGGTTGAGTTCTCAAGGGTGCGTGAGGCACCAACGGCAAGGCCCACCGGAACGCCAATCAGCAAGGCAAAGCCAAGGCTGACCAGGACGCGTTTCATGCTGGTCAGGATATGCAGGGTAAGCTGGTTTTGAACCAATAACTCGTACAGGCTGTTGAATGTTTTAACCGGACTGAGCAGACTGGCCAGTGATACATTGGTTTCCAGCCAATGGGTACCCAGGCTCCAAAGGGCAATTAGCATGAGCAGGCCACCCATGCCAAGGGAAAAACGGGCGCTAATGCCAGGTTGGTTAAGATTGGTGTGCATAATGAATACGGGTGTAAAAAGCCTGTTGCCCGATTTGTAACGGTTGCAGGCCGAATTAAATGTTTAGCCGGTAATGGTTTCTTGCCGGGTAAATGATTCAAGGCCGAAAGTGGCCAGGCCACCATTGTCCAGAATGGCTTTTTTCACAAAGCGGTCATCCACCAGATCATTGGCCACAAAGGCCGGATCAAGAGCCTGCAGAAAATCGTTTCTGCCTGAAACCAGCGTGGTTTTTAGTTTCCTGACCAGTTCTTCGGTATAGCTGGGAAACGGATAAGGCTGGAAGTCGATGCGTTTCTCATTCCACTGTGTGTTAACGATTGCGCCATTGCTTTCGTACAGTTCGCGATCCAGCAGTTCGGGAACCAGAACCTGGGACAGGGCTTCGTGTGAATGCGGGGTATAACGGCGTTCATTATCCCTGGACAGGATGTGGGCGGTTTCGCTTCGGTTATCCTGTATCCAGGCTTGGGCCTTGACGATAGCGTTAACCACTTTCTGGGTCCATTCGGGGCGCTGTTGCAAATCTTGCTCATGCATTAATACAACACAGCAGGCATGGTCTTTCCAGACGTCGCCGGTAAAGCGCAGGATTTTGCCTACTTTAAGTACTTCAGCCGAGGCATTGAAGGGTTCGGCAACGGTATAGCCGGCAATTTGTTTATTGGCCAGTGCGGGCACCATGTCAGAAGGCGCCATCACAACCAGCTTGACCTGCCCGGCGGTGGGGTTGCCGTCGCTGATTGGTTCAAGCCCCTGGTTTTTAAGTAAATGCTGCAATACAACGTTGTGCAGGGAATACCAAAACGGAATGGCAACGGTTTTTCCGCCCAGGTCTTTAATTTGGTTAATCTCGTTTAAAACGGTCAGGCCCGAACCGGACATATGGTTCCAGGCCACCACTTTTGCCTTGGATTGGCTGCCGTAGCGTGCCCATATGGTCATTGGGGCCAGCAGGTGCACCACATTAACCTGGCCTGCCAGAAAGGCCTCTACCAGTTGCGCCCAGCTGCGGAACATGCGGGGCTTTTCCACTTCAAGCCCCTGCTCCTGGTAGTATTGCAGATGATCGGCCACCAGTAACGGGGTGGCATCGGTAATGGGCAAATAACCAATTTTTACCGGTGCATTGGGGTCGGCAGCACGGGCCAGGTTATGCATTTGCAATAAGGGCAGGGCGCCCATGGCGGTAAACAGGCCTGACAGTTTCAAAAACTGGCGGCGGGCATCCGAAGTAGTATTGTTAGCGTCTTTCATATGTCTTTACGGGCTCTGGTTTGTCAGGTTATTTGTTTTTATAATGCGTTCAGGCCGCCATGCTGGCGTTGACAGCAACAGTTTTATGACGGGCCTGCCTGAGTAATTGGATAATTTCTACCCTGATCCGGGTCAGTTCAGGAGAAATGGTGTCTCTTGGGTGAGGGGGGTTGATGTGCCACTGGCCAATCTGGCGGCCGGGCAGGTCGCCGATCAGGATGATGCGGTCAGCCACAATCAGGGCCTCATCAATGTCGTGGGTCACTAAAATGGCGGCCGATTTGTGTTTTTGCGTGATTTGCAGCAGGAGTTCCTGCATTTCACTGCGGGTGATTTCATCCAGGGCGCTAAAAGGCTCGTCAAGCAACAGGATTTCCGGGTGGCGGGCCAGGCTGCGTGCCAATGCCGCTCGCTGGGCCATGCCGCCAGACAGCTCGGATGGGTGGCGCAATCGGGCGGCAGTCAGATTGACTTCCTCAATCGCTGCTTGCACGCGGGCATTGATTTGTTCCTGGGAAATGTGGGGCTGATGCTTGAAGTCCAGGCCAAACCGGACATTCTCTTCCAGATTCAGCCAGGGCAGCAGGCTGGGGTCCTGAAAAACAAAGCTCAGGCGCGGATGTGGACCTTGCAGGGGCTCATTGTTGACCTTTACGGTGCCCTTATCGGCATTTTGCAGGCCGGCCAGCACACGCAGCAAAGAAGACTTGCCCACACCGCTGGGTCCCAGGATGGCAACAATCTCGCCCTTGGACAGCTGTAGCGAGAAGTCGCGCAATACAACGGTGGGCGACTGTTTGGGCCTGCTGTAACTAAGTTGGATTTGTTGGGCATCCAGAACGG
This sequence comes from Advenella sp., assembly GCA_034006805.1. Taxonomy (GTDB): domain Bacteria; phylum Pseudomonadota; class Gammaproteobacteria; order Burkholderiales; family Burkholderiaceae_B; genus Advenella. The sequence continues at coordinate 15 of JAVESC010000038.1, read as the reverse complement.
TCTGCCTGGCCAACG
>JAVESC010000035.1:0-24666 GCA_034006805.1 Advenella sp. | reverse complement strand
TCGTGCTGAACGACTTGGATGAAATAATGAACAGGGTGGTTTCAGGGCGCAGCCGGTGCAGCAGTTCAGACAGCTGGCTGCCATCCATGGTGGACACAAAATGCATGTTGAGCGGCTTCACCGTTGTCTGCCTGAAATCGGCCAGGGCATGTGAGGCCATTAAAGGCCCCAGGTCTGAACCGCCCACGCCAATATTCACCACATCCTGGATGACTTCGCCGGTCGCACCCCGGTATTGGCCCGAGTGAATTTTTTCAACCAGGGCAAACATGCGCTGCAATTGCGCATGAACCTGCTGCGCCAGCACCGGATGGCTGGTGTCATCCTGAGGCAGGCGCAAGGCCCAGTGCATCACACTGCGCTGCTCGGTGTAATTAATGGCTTCTTCAGAAAACAGGCGTTTGACCCAGCCCGATAAATCCTGTGCATGGGCAAAATCAATTAAACGGTTCAGTACTTTTTGATCTAGCCGGTGTTTGCTGAAATCATAAACAACCTCATCAAACCGCACATGAAAACGCGTAAAACGTTCTGTATCCTGGGCAAATAAATCTTTCAGATGAAGGGTCTGGAACTGCTGGCCGGCTTCGGCCAAACCGGCCACTACGGATTGGGTATCGTTAAGTGGCAAACGTTGAATACGGTGACTCATTATCGTCCTACCCCCATATAGGCAAAGCCCAGGTCTTTGACATAGCCGGGATCGTAAATATTGCGGCCATCCAGCAGTAAGGGATGCTGCATATGTTGAAGCAGATATTTATAATCGGGGCTCCAGTACTGCTTCCAGGCGGTCAGCAAACATAAGGCATGCGCATCCTTAACCGCCTCGTATTGATTGTTGCACAATACCAAGTCATCGCGCTGCCCGTAAATGGCCGAGATCTCAGGCAAGGCCTGCGGGTCGTGCAGTTTTACCGTCACGCCCTGGGCCCATAAGGCTTTTAGCATGACATGAACCGGTGACTGCTGCACATTGGACGTATTTTCTTTAAACGAAGCGCCCCAAATGGCCACCGTTTTACCGGCCAGTTCACCGTGATAATAATTCCACAGTTTTCTGAACAGCAATTCTTTTTGTTGCTCGTTAATGTCCCATACCTGTGCCAGCAGGCGGCTTTTTACCCCGGTATCAGACACGGCATCGGACAGGGTTAAAATATCGTGCGAGAAATTGTCGCCCCCAAAACCGGCGCCCGGGTACAAATATGCAGCGCCAATGCGGCTGTCTGCCGCCATGCCCTGGCGCACATGAGAAATATCAATACCCAGCTTTTCAGCCACCACGGCCAGGTCATTCATATAGCTAATGCGGGTAGCCAACATGCCAGAAATGCTTAACTTGGTAAATTCGGCATCCAGCACGGGCATGAACAAATATTGCTGCTCACGGGGAAAGAGCGGGCGTAAAAACTCACGCACTTTTTTTTGTACGGCTGCATCGGTACCACCCACAATGAGCTGTGTTACCTGCGAAAAACTGTTCAGCGCCTTGCCTTCCTGAATAATATCGGGCAGATAAATCCAGTCATCACTGGGCAGTATTTGCCGAAGCCGGCTGGTACCCTGCAAGCCCAGGGTGGACGCGTTAATCATGAGTTTAGGGTGAATAATCGTGCGTTGCGCCAGCTGCTGTAATAGTGCCATGCCTGCCGCTTCTTCTGCCGGACTGAAACTGAAAAAATACACGTCTATATCCAGGGGCAGGGCAGACAATTCGCTGCACGCCAGAAAACCGCTGGCAAACTGTTTTTCCAGCAAGCGGTTAACGCTTTCATCGGGGAAATGCTGCTTAAACAGTTCACACTGCCGGGCATCACACCAGTACACCTGGTGGCCACATTCGGCCAGCAAGGCTGCCATCACCCCGGCGTAAAGCGTTTTTCCAAAAATGGCCACTTTCATCAACTTGTCCTGTTATGTCTGTTTTTTCTGTTGGCTATTGTACGGTTAGATAGCCAGTTCTTTAATCAGGCCTTTAAAATCTTCGCCCAAGGCCGGGTGTTCTACCCCGTAATGCAACACCGCTTTCAAATAACCCAGCTTGCTGCCGCAATCAAAGGTTTGTCCTTTCATGCGATAGGCTTCAACCGCTTCTTCTTTTTGTAGCAGGGCAATCGCGTCAGTCAGCTGGATTTCATTGCCAGCACCTTTGGGGGTGTTTTCCAGCAATTGCATAATGCGGGCCGGCAATATGTAGCGCCCCACCACAGAAAGGTTGGAAGGGGCCGAGCCCACTGAGGGCTTTTCAACAATACCCTGCATGATAATGCTTTGCCCTTCGGCAGGGGTACTGGCAACATCAACAATCCCGTACTGGTCCACCATATTATCGGGCACCGATTCAACCATAATTTGTGATGCTCCGGATTGGTTAAAGCGTTGAATCATTAAAGACAGGTCATTCTTGCCAGAAGCGTTCTTGACCAGCACATCGGGCAACAGCACGGCAAACGGTTCATTGCCGGTAACTGCCCGGGCACATAAAACCGCATGTCCCAGGCCCAGGGGCTGGGGCTGGCGCACGCTAATCACACTGACATTGGGTGGCAGGATGTCCTTGATTTCCTTCAGGATATCAAACTTTTTCTTTTGCTCCAGCGTGGTTTCAAGCTCAAAGTTGCGGTCGAAATAATTTTCAATAGACGCCTTGGCCGAATGGGTCACCAGAATAATCTGCTCAATCCCCGCCTCAACCGCTTCCTTAACCACATATTCAATGGCAGGGCGGTCTACCACCGTGACCATTTCTTTGGGAATGGATTTGCTAGCAGGAAGAAAACGGGTGCCTAAACCGGCAACAGGAAGAATGGCTTTTTTGATCATGAGTTTTTTGGGGACGTATTCAGCGATAGGGTTGGTAGGCGTAAATGAAGTAAGTGTCGTTGAATTGTATTGATGAGCGTGGCTCATCAATTATAAGGCCGTTATTTTTCAGGCCTTTGTCAACGTTTGGGGTATTTTAACTGGATTTTAATACTTGTTTGCGTAAAAGCATGGTTTGTGGGCTCGTAGTGGTTCACATGCAAGAGCATGGTAGCGAGACAGAAAAAATACAGTTTGCGAGATTGTGTGTTGCTGCCCGTTGCCAGCACCCGTACTTTCGCGGTGCTCGTTGTGAGCGATCCCAGTGGACCAAAGCAGAAAACTCAGTCTGAAATGGATTGATTCACTGAATAGGGCGTACGGGATGCGGAGGTCCACCTTCCGGGATATTTGGTGGCGTGGATATTAAGTGCTTTGGCGGATACAGCGGGCAATAACAAAACCAGACTGCTGACTTTTACAAATAAAATGAAGCGTGACATGAAGCAACTATAGGTGAAGGGTGGTTTGATTTATTGGAAAACGGGACAGACCAGTATATTGATTAAGCCGGATCAAGACAAATTACTTTTAAGCTTTTAAATATAACCGCTTGTTTGTAGGGGTGTGGCTTCCAGCGCAGGAGCATGGAAGCGAGTCTTGGTTTCGTGGTTTGCGAGAGGCTGCTTCAGTTTTTTTGCGCGGTATTCAGATTCTAGGCTGACACGACAAAACGCATTTTCCCACGGATGCCTGTGGGGTAATTTGGATATGCTCATCCATGATGTATTCCCATGAGGGATTGGGAATTAGGCTTGAGTTTTAGTATGCATTCCCACGCAGGAGTGAACTGACAAGTCAAAAAATCAATTTTTACGATTAAAAACAATTGCTTAAAAAATTGAAATTCATGGAAAGATAAGTTATTTTTACTGAAAAACAACAATTATTAAAAAAGCAATTATTTAAAAATCAACTTCGATATTTGTCTTGATGTAACGTATCCAACCCCGTCACTTGTTAATAAAGGTGGTGAAATGGAAAAATTACTGGACACCTGTTTGAATCTGTCCAAAAACGGCAGTTCTACCCGGCAGATCCCTAATGTGGTGTCCGATCTGGAAGAGCAACGTCAAGTGGCTGTTGCCAGGTCTTTACATCGTTGCAGGCATCAGGGCATTAGCGGCTTTCGTTTGCAAAGCCTGCGGCCGATGCAAAATTTACCGTGCCTGAACCCGAAATGAAAACCCGCGTGTCTTCGCTGTTTGCAAATGGTCTGGCCCGTAACACCACAGCAGTCTGGGCAATTTACATGTTCAACTGGGTGGCATGGTTCATGCTGCTGTCATGGTTGCCCACCGTTTTAAAAGCCAGTGGTTTGCCTGCAGACCAGGCGCCTATGGGCACCGTGGCAGTCAATGCAGTTTTTGTCATCTGTGCCATTCCTTTGGCCATTATTCTGCCCAAGGTTAATACACGCATCTTGCTGCTGGTCATGTTTACCTTTGGTATTTTACTGAGTGTTGGTTTGGGCAATAGCGGTACCAACTGGACATGGGTCTTCATTCTGGCTGGTGCTGCCGGCCTGGGTATTGGTGGCCAGCAAATTGTACTGAACTACATGGTGGCACAGGCCTATCCCACAACCTTGCGGGCCACGGCAACCGGCTGGGCCATCGCGGTAGGGCGGATAGGTGCCATTATTGGTTCGGCAAGTGGTGGTTGGGTACTGGAACAGGTGGGCACCAGTGGTTTTTACATGAGCCTGGCATTGCCACTGGCCATTGCTACCGCTGCGTTAATCATTATTAAACCGGTTGAAAAAACCAAGCCTAATGAATTGGCAGCTGCCTGATAAGACAAGGAACGGAAAAGAAAATGAGCAACAAACGATTTGACGGACAAATAGCATTGTCACGGGAGCCGCTCAGGGTATTGGACGTGCCACGGCAATCAGAATGGCAGCAGAAGGCGCGAAAGTGGCGCTGGTTGACCGGGCGATTGAGCATTGCAACAGCGTTAAACAGGAAATTGAAAGTGCCGGAGGGACGGCCATCACGATTGGTGTGGACTTGGAAACCCATGCCGGTGCGCGTTAATTGCGTTTCACCGGGTGCCATTGATAACGGGCAGCGGGCAATTCCACGTAACGCCAATCCGCTTTCTGCCCAGGAACAGGAATGGATGCAGGGTATTTACACCCAAAGCTTGCGTGACACGCCCATGAACAGGCTGGGCCAAATGGAAGAAATCGCCGCCGCCATCTGCTTTTTTGCAGCGCCAGAGGCGTCTTACATAACCGGCCAGGTACTGTTTGTAGCGGGCGGTGGCATAGGTTAATTGCGGTTTGGCCTGACTCACTCCCATGCTCTGCGTGGGAGTGAGTTGGTCTATATTTCCACTCAGAACCTGGGAGCGAACGTTTTCCGTCTATCAAATTCTTAAATAAAATCCAGTACTTCGCCCTGAATGAGTATTTCATATTGAAATTCAAGGTAAGGTTTGAGTGTGTTCAGGCTGGTGATATCCTGGCGTAGTGACCGCAGGGTTTGGGCGCGTGCCTGGGTTTCTTTCAGGTGTTTCTTGATGGCGCGTTGTGTGGCTGCTGGCGATTTCCGCTGAAACTGGTGATACAAATCTGCGGTAAGCGGTTCTTCATTCAAGATATCTTCTTTGGTAATGAGCAAGTCCAGGTACTGCCGTTCAAGCAAATGGGTTGCACTATCCAGGTCTTCACCCAGCTCCTGCAAGGGAGAATTGCCTACATATTCGGCGTAAAAAGCAAAGATGCGTGGTATATCATTGGTGTTCCGTGCTTCAATCAACTCACTCATCAAACGGTTTTTTTTCTGGCGTGCCACTTCGTTTGTTTCTTTGTCGGGGTGTAAAATACCGGCGACTTTGCGAAAAAGCTTGTTCACCGACGAAGATTTCATCAGCTGTTTCAAAGCCTGGCTTTGTTCCAGGCGCTCTTGCTCAAAAGCCTGCTGTTGTTTGAAAAAATGGTGAAAAAATGACTCGCTCGCATCGGCGTCATCCTGTTCCTGGTCTGGATGACTTGCCGCACCGGTTTGTTCAAATTCGTTAAAAAAATCGTGCGGGTTATTTTCAGCAAAGGAATCCTCGTGCGTTGATCCTGGCATGCTGCCGTCATGAAATTCCGGATACATGGCCTCTAACGCGTCATGCAAACCCTGCCTGATGGGGTCCAGGTCTAGGTGGACGCTGAAAGGATTGTTTTGCATGGCGCGCAGATATTGCGTTAGCCAGGCCGTTAATGTTTCACGCTGCCACCGCGGCATGGATTTTCTGCTGAAAAACCCAAGCAGGTGAAGGCATGTACCATGCATGGCTTCCATGAACGCTTTTTCTGTGTCCTGGATTTTATCAAGTGTTTCACGGGTAAAAGTCTGGATATTTTCCCGGAAAGTATCATTTTCTTTTTGCTGTTTGACAACCCGTTGCCAAGCCTCATTAAAACGCTGTTCTTTGGGTGAATGTGAGGTTTTGTTAAGCTGTGGCCCGGTTTTGGTGGTGGTGATTGACATTCAAGCGATTCCAAGATTAATAATAAATGATGTTGCCAGGGCGGATGTAGGCATTTTACTTAATAATAAGCAATTTCAGAAATGAGAATAGTTATTAACCCTGAATAGGGTAAGTACGCATTAAGGGCTGGTTAATATCGACTTCAATAATTGCTAATTGAATTGTCAAAATTTCAATAATAGACTGAAGCTCACAAAAAAATTTAAATATTAAATATTAATTACAAAATTATTCATCATAAGGAGGCACAAGATGGATAAAAGCCCCTGTTTTATACCAACAGGACCGGTAGCATTTACTGCTCATGTATTAAATGAAACGTCTGGCTCTTTTTCCAGGCTAATAACATCATCTGCAAAAGTAAACGTCATCGGTTCTATCCAAAACAATAGGATATATCGGGAAGGTGCCGGGATTGTTTCAGTTTTTGAAAATAAGTAAAGGGGTGGTGGATGTTATTTCTTCAACTTGTTATTAATGGTTTGCAGGTAGGGGCCCTATATGCGCTTATCGCAGTTGGTTTTTCCCTGATTTTTGGGGCAACCAAAATCTTTCACTTTGCTCACGGGGCAACGTTTACCATAGCGGCCTACGTTTTTTATTCTTTATATTCTGTGCAAGAAGTGCACTGGGTATTAAGTGCTTTGGTTGCGGGTTTAGCGGCGGTACTGTTTGGCGTCTTTCTTGATAAATGTGTTTATGCGCCCATCCAAAGGCATGAAGGCTCGTTTTTTACGCTTTTTGTGGCATCTCTTGGTTGCGGCATCATTGTGCAAAACCTGATTGGCATCATATTTGGCCGCGGATTTGTATCAGTGACTACCCCGCTTTCGCAAAGTGTTGAATTGTTTCCCGGACTGTTTGTCTCGCCCTTGTCAGGTATTGCCATCATTTGTGCCGTGCTTGCTTTTGCCGTATTGCAAACTTTTCTAATGAAAACGCACATTGGGATGGCATTAAGATCACTTTCTGAAAACCCTGAACTTATCAGGGTTTATGGTTTAAGCCCTCGCCAGTTATCAAGCATCGTGTTTGCTTTAGGTTCTTTGCTGGTGGTTCCTGCCGCCATTTTAAGTGCGGCAAGTTCAGGCCTGAATCCGGCCATGTCACATCACATTATGCTTATCAGTCTGGCAGCAACGATTGTGGGGGGGGTTGGAAGTTTACGGGGCGCCGCCTATGCAGGGCTACTGTTAGGCATGTCTGAAAACATTGCCTTGTTGTACCTGGGCCCACAGTGGAGTGAAGCGGTAACTTTTATTGTGCTTTTCCTGTTCATCATGTTTAGGCCGGCTGGGTTCTTTGGTCGTGCAATCGCTTCATAAGGAGTCAAAAAAATGGCCGCTTATATTATAAATTTGATCACCTTAATGAGCATTAATGCCATTCTGGCGGTAACCCTTAACTTTATTATGGGATACGCAGGCATTTACTCGATGGCACATGCCATATTTTTTGGGGTTGGCGCTTATACCGCCGCATTTGTTGCCTTAAATTTCAGCGCTTCATTCTTTATTGCGTTTCCGATTGCCATTATCGTGGCGGCAATTCTGTCTTTGATATTGGCTTTGCCTGCATTAAGAGTAAGGGGAGAGTATTTTGTTGCCGCTTCACTTGGCCTGCAGGTACTTGGCGTGACAATTTTCTCTGAATGGAAGTCATTCACAGGCGGGCTTGGCGGCATTATTGGTATTCCTCCTGTAGAAATCTTCACGTATGAAGTTATTAACCCCCTTGAGTTCATGCTGCTGTCGCTGGTTTGCCTGCTACTTATTGTTGGTTATATTGCAGTGCTTTCCAAAACCAGCTTTGGCCGGAACCTTAAAGCCATCAGGGATAGCGAATCAGCCGCTTATGCGCTTGGTAAAAATGTCGCCATCATTAAAACACTGTCAGTGGTTATTTCATCATCTTTGGCAGCAGTTGCCGGTGCTTTATATGCAGTTTACCTTGGGTTTATTAACGTTGAAAGCTTTACCCTGGACACCTCCGTTCTGTTAATGGCCATGGTTATTATTGGCGGTGCCGGCACCATGCTTGGTCCAATTTTTGGTACGGTAATACTCATGCTCTTGCCCAGTCTATTTAGCTATATGTGGTTTTTGCCCCAGACAGAAATCGGTTCAATCCAGCAAATCGCCTATGGCGCAGCCATGGTCTTGCTAATGATCTTCAGACCCGGTGGCCTGGTAGGCTCTTCTAAAAAGCAGGAGGCAAAATGAACAATAATAGTCAAGACATCCTATTAAGGATTAGTAACCTTGAAAAAAACTTTGGTGGTTTAAAGGTTACTAACAATGTTTCTTTGGATCTGCGTGCGGGTATTGTCACCACTTTGGTAGGACCTAACGGCGCCGGTAAAACAACTTTGTTTAATTTGATTACCGGGCATTTGACACCCAATAGTGGTGATATTTTATGGAAAGGGAAGTCAATTGTTGGCCGGCCTCACTGGAAACTCGCCCGTGATGGAATTGCCCGTACTTTTCAGGACTTGCGCTTATTTAATCAAATGACGGTTGAAGAAAATATTCTGACCGTGATGGAACCTATCTCGTGGGTCTGGCAGCCAGGTGGTGCACGTAAAAAACAGGAACGCCAGGAAAAAGTGGCTGAAATTCTGGAAAAAACAAAATTGGCCAGCAAGGCAAAAGAACGGGCTTTGGATCTTTCCTATGCCGAACGAAAATTTCTGAGCATGGCCAGAATCATGGCCTCTGATGCCCAGATGTGGTTACTTGATGAGCCCGCCTCTGGCCTGGATCGCAGTTCTTATGAACTGTTTCTGAACCTTTTAAAAGATGAGGTTAAAAAAGGCGTTACCGTGTGCATCATTGAACACAACCTGGATATTGTCGTTGGTATATCTGACCGGATTGCTTTCTTGGATCAAGGGAAATTATTGGCAGATGGAGAGCCTGATGTCGTGTTGAAAGATCCTCACCTGGCTGCTATTTACTTTGGAGAGCAAACGTCATGACAAAAATAGTATTACAAACTGACAACCTGGAAGTGGGTTATGGCGGCCGTCCAGTCCTTAAAGACTTTAATTTTGAGCTTAGGGAAAATGAAGTTTTGTGCCTGATAGGGCATAACGGCGCAGGCAAATCAACCCTGATTAAAACTTTGTACGGACTCATTAAAAAACAGTCCGGTGAAATTATTATTGATGGTGAAAAACAAAAAACAGTAGATCCTCGCGTTGTGTCAGGCAAAGGTATCTCATTGGTACCAGAGGGCCGGGGCGTGTTTCCTGGTTTAACGGTAGAAGAAACCATGAAAATGGGTATGTGGGCCGCCAAAATCCCTGCTAATCTTCGGGAAGAACGCCTGGAGTGGGTGCTTTCCATTTTGCCTGCCATGAAGAAATTTTATTATCAAAGAGCCGGTACGTTGTCCGGTGGGCAGCAACAAATTGCGTCAATCGGGCGCTCATTACTGTCGCAACCGCGCTGCCTGTTAATGGATGAACCCTCTATTGGATTGGCACCCAAATTGTTTCAGGATTTGCTGCAACCCATTAGGGAACTGCAAAAACAAACGGGCATGTGCATCTTGCTGGTAGAGCAAAACGTTAAAGAAGCGCTAAAAATTTCAGACAGGGTTATTGTGATGAAATCAGGCGCCATTATTAAAGAAGCGCTTCCTTCAGAGCTTGATGACAACGCCAAGCTTATGGAACTTTATTAGCAATAAATAGCTATCTGGCTTGCTTAAGTCAATTTACATTGCTTGGGCAAGCATAAAAAATGAGCAGTTAACAATGGAGGGGTTCAGGTGAAAAGCTATTTTTATGAAGATTTTGAGGTTGGACAAGTGTTTCTTAGTGGTGGTCGAACCATTACTGAAACAGACCTTACCATGTTCTCCATGATCTCGGGCGATTGGAACCCAATACATGCGGACATGGAGTTTGCAAAAAACACAAGATTTGAACAACGGGTTGTACATGGCGTTCTTGGCATTGCGGTCAGCACGGGAATGATGCATGAATTGGGTATCTTCCAGGAGTCTGTTATTGCCATGCTGGGCTACAAGCGTTGGGAATTTCGCTTGCCTTTGTTTGTTAATGACACCTTGCATTTGAAATTAACCATTTTGAATAAGTCTTTGGGTAAAAGCGGAAACAATGGCAAACTGGAGCGCAGTTTTCAACTGATCAATCAAAATGGGGAAGTGGTACAAGAAGGTGAAAGTGATGTCCTTGTTTTAACCCAACAAGGCTTTGGAGAAAGGAATCATGCGAAGTAGGCCACAAAGCAGTTTTAGTGATTTGCTAACAAATTGGGCAAAAGAAACCCCGGAAGACGTTGTGTTTTGGGGTTCAAGTGGTGAAATAAGTATCACCGGTTTTTTGCGTGAATGTGAAAAAGCCCTGGGCTGGTTGGTTCATAAGGGCGTTGCTCGTGGCGATGTAGTGGCCATTTATGCGGTTAGCCGTATTGAATGGTTGGCGTTGTTCTTTGCTGCGGCCCAGTTAGGGGCTGTGATTTTACCCATCAATACGCGATATCGTAGCGAAGAAATTACTTATTTAATAAAAAAAAGTAAGGTGCGTTTTTTAATTGCCCAAACTGCATTTAAAAAAATAAATTTTGCAGATGTCCTGAAAACAATCGATTTTAAAGACATACCTTCGCTTCAGGAAATTGTTTTTATTGAAGACAATCACACTGGCATGGTACCAGCCTTACCGGGTGTTAAAACCTCATGGCTGGATTTGAATAAGACTGTCCCTATTGAGTTGAACGCAGAAATCAATCCAGATGGACTCTTGGCCTTGTTTGCCACTTCTGGCACCACCAGTGGTCCTAAGTTGGTAATGCAATCACAAACAAGTCTTGTCAATCATGCTTACCATTGTGCCAAAGCCTATAAATTACATGAAAAAGATTCTGTTTTACTGGCACAACTGCCATTGTGTGGCGTTTTTGGCTTATGTAGTGTGCTGGCTGCCATGGCGGCCAGATGCCCGATTGTATTGATGGATAACTTTGAAGCCAAACAGGCTGCCCAGTGGATCAATCAATATAAAGTGACGCATACCTTTGGTAGTGATGAAATGGTGCGCAGGCTATACGAACTGGCCCCGGAAGCAAAGCCTTATCCTTCGCTTGAACTTTTTGGTTTTGGTGCCTTCACCACCAGTTTTGATGCCATTGCACTTGAAGTTTGTGGCAAAGGCATTCCCTTGCATGGTTTATATGGATCCAGTGAAGTATTGGCCATTTTCTCGACACAATCTTCCAGTTTGCCGGTTGAAGAGCGGATTAAAGGGGGCGGTGTTCCGGTAGCCGGTTCATTGGCCAAGTTTAGAATTCGTGATGTGGACACAGGAGCCATTTTAGATGCGAATCAACCAGGGGAAATAGAAGTAATCGCACCCAGCATGTTTATGGGTTATTTCAATGATCAAGCGGCAACAGATAACGTTTTATTGCGTGATGGCTATTTCAGGACCGGTGATGTCGGCTTTCTAAGAGCTGATGGCAGTCTGGTTTATTTATCAAGAAAAGGCGATGCCATTCGATTAGCCGGGTTTTTGGTGAATCCCATTGAAATAGAAGATACCCTAAAGCAATTCAAAGGGGTGCTTGATACGCAAGTAGTTGCCGTTGATATTGCGGGTGTTGCAAAAGTAGTGGCCTTTGTGATTGCCGACCAAAACATTGTATGTAACGAGCAAGACCTGATTGAGCAGGCCAAAAATGTCATGGCTGCCTTTAAAGTGCCCGCCAATGTTTTCTTTGTTAACGAGTATCCCGTTACACAAGGTTCAAATGGCATGAAAATTCAAAAAGGAAAACTTCGGGACATGGCGTTAAAAAACCTGGGCCTGCAGTAAAAACCAAACATGGTAAAAATGAAAACACCAGACTTAAAGGAAAATCAAATGGGTTCGAAGACTGACAATATTCCACAAGTACTTAAAAATCTCAGGCTGCCTGTTATATCGGCTCCCATGTTTACGGTCAGCTATCCAGAGTTGGTCATGGCACAATGCAAGGCGGGTATAGTCGGTTCCTTTCCTGCCCTTAACGCCCGCCAGCCAGAATTGCTGGATGAATGGCTAACTCAAATGAACGAGGAGCTTGATTCCTTTAAAAAAGAAAACCCTGAAAAAATCGTAGGTCCTATCGCCGTCAACCAAATTGTTCACAGCTCGAATGTGCGTCTGGAGCAAGATGTCGCGACTTGTGTCAAACATCAGGTGCCAATTATTATCAGCTCTTTACGGGCACCGGTAAAAGAAATTGTTGATGCCGTGCATTCCTATGGTGGCATTATCCTGCATGACGTGATCAATATTCGGCACGCTCAAAAAGCACTGGAAGCCGGTGTAGACGGCCTGATTGTTGTTGCGGCTGGCGCAGGTGGTCATGCGGGTACATTATCACCCATGGCTTTAGTGGGGGAGGTTAGACGCATTTTTAATGGCCCTATCGTACTTTCCGGTTCAATCGTAACGGGTAAGGCTGTGCTGGCGGCCCAAGTCATGGGCGCTGACTTCGCCTATGTGGGTACCCGATTTATTGCAAGCCATGAAGCCAATGCCAGTGAGGCCTATAAAGAAGCGCTTGTCAAGGCCAATGCAGCAGATATTATTTACAGCAATTATTTTTCAGGCGTACATGGGAATTATGTAAGGGAGAGTATTGAACGGGCTGGACTGGATCCAGACAACCTGAAAGACGGTCATAAAGACAAGATGAGCTTTGCGGATGGAAGGTCAAAACCAAAAACCTGGAAAGATATTTGGGGGGCAGGGCAAGGCGTTGGCCAGATTGATAGCCTGTTACCCGTTTCAACTATTATTGATAATTTGGCGCGTGAATATACGCAGGCCATTGATGCGGTTAATCATCTTAAACGTAGTTAAAAAGTGAATTAAAAACGAGGAGACTTACAATGAAAGTTTTTAAAAAAGTGGTTTTGAGTAGTTTGCTTGGCCTGGCGGTGAGTTTTCCCGCAGCCCATGCTGCCGAGGACATTAAAATTGGCGCTTTATTCCCCATGAGCGGTTTAAATGCCTCTTATTATGACATTTTTGGTTCGGGTGCCAACTTGGCAGTTGAACACATCAACAATGACAAATTGCTGGATGGCAAATTTTCTGTGCAATATGAGGATAGCCAGGCCTTGCCCCAGCAGGGCGTTATTGGCATGAACAAACTGGTTAACGTTGTTAAAGTGCCGTATGTCATGTCGGCCTTTACGGGCGTTTCAAAAGCTATTTCAACCGTTGGGGGCCGCTCTAAAACGGTCATGGTTAACGGTGGTGGTGTTGGCCCTGACCTGGCAGAACTGGGTTCATACTTCTGGAACGTTATTCCTCTTGCCAACTATGAAGTCAGTGCGGTGATTCCTTACCTGGTTAATGAAAAAGATGCCAAACGCTTTGTTCTGGTTTATGTTGATGACCCACTGGGTGCGGCAATCTTGTCGGAGATGAAAAAAGAATTAAAAGATACTGATGCTGAACTGGTAGAGTCTTTTTCTATTCCTGCCTCTGCCCAGCAGTTTAGTGGCATTGCCGCCAGGGTGAGAGCGGCCAATCCCGATGCGGTGTATATTGCCTCATACGGTGCCCAACAGGCCCAACTGGTTAAACAGCTTAGAGATAATGGTATCAACCAGCAGCTAGTTAGCTATAGTGCCATCTCAATGCCTGAAATTCATTCTTTGCCTGAAGCAAAAGGTCTTCTGTATACCTCTCAAAGCGTTGATTGGGACTCGGAAGACCCAGTCACTAAGCGGTTTGTAGATGACTACAAGCAAAAATTCAACAAACTTCCCTCTACCTATACCGCTAACTATTACAATGCAGTCCGCTTATTTGGTTTGTTAGCCCATGAATTGCAGAAAAAAGGCGAGCCCATTACCGGTGAAAACTTGCTGAAACAAAGAAATGAAAGTAAAAACTTTGACTTGGTGGGTGGTAATGTGACGTTTACTGAACAGGGAACGGTCATTAGCCCCATGCAAATTAACGAAGTTGATGGCAATGGGGGACGTGTTGTAAAGACATTAAGTAATTAATGGGGTTGGACTGACCCCCTAAAGTTGGATACGCATTCAACCCTTATTCGTTCCCATGCTCTGAACTGTCCCCCAAAATTTGGACATCTATTTAACTTGTTGGGTCACTTCAGAGCGTTGGAACGAGTAAATTGAAATCGGAAAATGACAACTATCCTGACACAGGGGGCTTGCTATCAACTAATACACCTTATGCGCCCATATCGATTCGGGTTTCTTTTTGAGCGTATATTGCTAAGTTTAATACTGTGGTAAAGTCATAATTTCGCCCTAGCTTTACAACCCAATAACGGCCATGTGCAAGCCAATTTCGGTAATTCAGGGCAGAGCGTATGTCTTCAATTACCTTTTTATTGGCAACCTGTCCTTTCCAGATTTCTAGAATGTCATCTGCTAGTGCTGCTTTATTTTTTTTATTACCATAAAGCTCTCGAAAGCATTTAGATATATTTTCTTTATCTCTGGTATATACTCTTTGCAAGTAATCTATACGAAAGTGCGCTTCTATGGCTGATAACAAGGTAAGTGCTGTATTTTTATTTAACTCTTCAATTCTTGAGTTAAGTTCACTTTTTAATTCAGTGGCAGTATAACCAATAAAATAAATATTAGTATTATTATAAAAAAGTCGTAGTGCCTTTTCAGAAACAATATAATACTCTTCAATTTCTTTAATAGTTAGCTCAGCGCTAGAGAAAGAAATTTTTTTATTTTTAGCCATTAGTAACTTCCATAATTACTGAATAAATGGTCTCTTCATTTACAGGCTGGAATTTTCGTGTAGGAGGAGCTGAAACAAATTTCCATTCCCATGTTTTGGGTAACGCTTTTTTTTCTTCTGATTCGTTTGTTGGTTCTTGGTTCTCACTCTCAGGTTTCCGTAGAGGGTCATTTACATTTCTGGTATTTGCATCAATAAGTACCAATTGTGCAGATCCTAAGCGCCCGGCAATATCAACTCTTCCCTTTGCGCCAATTAAATTGGTGCCAACAGGTGTTAAAATAACTTGCTCATTACCCAGATTAATTATCATTTCTGGAGCGGTATAACTGCCAATATATTCTTCTGTTATTTTCACATTTTGATAATTTATAGTAATAATACCTTCAGCAATATATTCTTCTAAGTAAAAATTAAATTTTTCGTAAAGTTTATTAAGGTAAGCCAGCCATTCATTCTTTTTTTTCTCCCAATCAATCGCTTGGGTTTCTTTTTTTTGCTGATCTACACGTTTCAAAAATTCGTTAAAATCCTGTTTTGTCATTTTTTATCCTGTCAGATTATTGAATTATTATAACAGTCCCTAAACAGGTTTGTTTACTACTTGGAGAATATTGTCACCGGGTGTTTGTCAGTAAGCGCGCCATTAACCCCATAGTTCCACAAAGGAATAATTAATGGTAACGTTATCTCGCTCAGTTCGTTAATTTACGTAAAAAAACAGGTGAGACTTTCCAGCGTTGATCGTCATCGGTACGCAGACTAACAGTCTTTTGATTTAATCGCAGAATAGTACCCTGCTTTTCTGTCCCATCGCTAGCAATGAAACTGACCCGGTCGCCTTGCGCAAACTGAGCCATCTGTACCACGTAACACCTGAAACGCCACCTCGTAGCTTGGTAGGTGCTGACGCAGCAATGATTCAGTACCGAGCAATAACAGCCCTGCAACGGTTGGGTGACGCTCTCCATTGCGTTCCATGACCAAGCCTAGTGCATTGTCTAACTCTTCATCTGCTAGCGGCAGAAGACTCTGATCACCGCCATACTTTTTAATAGCATTACGTATACGCAGTCTTTGGATTGGGTCCAGCTCTTCAACAGCGACCTGTTCGATAAGCACTGCAGACAGATCAACCAGACTCATTAATAACTCCTAAAACCAACATACTGCTTAAGCAAAACTGTACTCAGTTTATTTTACCAGGACATTGTCTTGCTGCTTCTTGGCTCACTACAACACCATTACCTTGTCGAGCAAACCATTGATTGGCAACATCTACCGTAATGCGATTGCCGTTAATGTCATACAAAAACACTTCTCGACTGACTGCCAATAAATTAGCAACCTCTGTCAGCGTACTTAAAAGCTGAGCGCCCTCTTCAAAGCCATCAGAACGACTACCGTTCGCTATCCAAACACCAAATTCAAAAGGACATTGGCTTGATAGGCTAACATTACCCGCCTTAAAGTCTCGCTCAGCGTCTGCAAACGCTTTCATCTGTACAGGTGATGGATCGTATGAATTACCGACACAGTATGAAACAGGCCCAGCTGCGTCATTGGCAAAAGCTTCTAACCCACATTTGTACGCTTCACTGTACTCATCAGCCATTACTGGCGCAGAAAGTACCATAGCCAATACGCAAGCAATCCCTGTCAGTTGTTTTTTCATCTCACACCCTGTTTAGTTAAAATATAGTGGTACAGATTATCGAACATACACCGGAAGTCCCCGGTTAATCCGTCAAGATCGTGTCCATTATAATTTGAACTGACCCCAATAAGTTGAATAGGGGTCCAACTAGGTTGACAAACACCGCCAGCGTTAAGATGTGGCTCGTGATGAATTTAATTCTTATATTTATTAATAACAAATTTAAGTACAACAGCCATAACTGGAGCACTAACAAGAGCAATACTTACCGCTGGATGGGAGCCAATTATTGCGGTATAAACTGACCCAGCAATACAGCCTAATAAAGCAACCCCGCCAATGAGCATACCAATTTTTGTATCTATGCTCTGTTGTTTCAAGCTATCTGACTCGTATTTAATTCGATGTGATTGCTCTTTTTCGGCCATTGCCATGATGCGTTCAGCGCCATTTGGAACAACGTCATTGAACTGACCCAAAACAGCAGGGGGAGGTAAAGGTCCGGCCTATTGGGTAGATACGGTTTGCACAACCGCGGTTTTGTTATTTTGATCAGACTGCTTTGCAGGATTGCCTTTTGCGGTTGAGCTATGATTGCTTCTCATTTGCTTGTTGGTAGTCAATGATAGATTTCCTAAAGTCGTTACCAATGCGAGACATATCTTGCCGCATTCTGGTTAAATCACTTCCTTGCAGTTTTTTGTATGGTTGACTATAGACTACGCTTGCGGGGGAGAGAAGACTGGCAATCAACCCGGCTAGCACTGAATTTCGCCTGGTAGACCTCATGATTTTTCCTTTTTTAGCAAAAATTAAAATTTACTATCCTTATAAATATAGCATTACTTGATGGTCAGATTTGCGTAAATGCTTTGAATAGGCAGAAGGTGGATGTGTGTATTTGAGTCAATGTGTGGCTTGAAGTTCAAAATACAACTGGATAATCAATTACTTACTGTGGATTATTGCAGCTAATGCTGTGTTAAATTAAATCTTAATCTTCTCAATTGTAGGTGAAAAGCGTTGACAGGCTTTGTTACGCCAACGGTTTGTATACATTCCCACGCGGGCGCCTCAATGTCTTTTCTTCATCCTTGCGGCTCTACGCTCTTCACGCTCAGCATGTTGAAGTGCGGCCTGGGCAATTGCAACACAATAGGCGGGTAAACGTTGTCGGGCATCAGGACGCAAGATTTGTTCGGCTAATCGACGGGCTGCTTTTGCTGTCAGTTTGTTGCCTTTTGGCTTTAAGGCTCCTTTAATGACAGCAGCCCGATCATTAACCAAAGTTTGATGATTGAGATTTAAGATTTCAATGGTATGGATTCCATCGTGCGTGTTTCCCTTTACGTGACCAGACTCATTGAAGTGAAAATGGTGTTCCACATTCGGGGACAAGGGCGAAATGAATCCTCCCGAATCAGGGTCAAAACTTCCCTTTGCACGGGCCCCAAACTCACACGCTGTTTTGGATTGGCTGGGTGGGTAACAGGCAACCATGTTTTGGTAATCAATGTCCTCGCCGGGTATTCCGCGGCATTGTGGCAAGATATGTTCAATATGGCAAGATGCCCGGGTACTCCAACCATTAGCCTGGCATTGCTCTTTTGTCTGTAATTGCCGCATTGTATAGGCACATAAATGGAACTGTTCGACCAACAAGCTGTTACGAACAGCATCCATTGGAAAAGAGCCTTCTCCATAAGCCAGGTTTTGTGGTACTGCCGTATTTTGAGCTTTCCAGCTAATCAGTTCCTGTGGCTGTGCTCCTTTTTGGATAGATCTCACTTTTCCTCGTCCTCCAACCATTGGAGGCTTTGAATAGCGGCCTGCAGTTCAAGTACCAAGGGAATTTCGCCTACTTTTTGACGTAAACGCTCCAGTTCCTTTTTCGCATTAACAATATCGTCTTCGTCCAGTAGAGCTCTGATGGCATCAATCTCTGACGTTACCTCTACATTACGAGCCTTACCCTCCATCAGTTCTTCCAGTACTTCGCCACTGCTCAGGCCAAGTGCGCGTTCCGGGTTCCCAAGGACTTGTGAATCACGCATGAGCCAGACTTCAGAAGCGGTTAATTCGCCGATGATTTGTGGGGAGTGGCTGGCCGCAATAAATTGTATCTTGGGAAAAACTGTTTTCAGCAGGCCGGGAAGACGTCGCTGCCAGGCAGGGTGTAAGTGTATGTCCAGTTCATCAATAAGCACAATGCCAGGCGTTTCTTTTAGTACACGATCATCCAGCTGCGGATTCAGCAGGCACATACGTCGAGCAATATCTGCGACCAAGGCGACCATGCCGCGTTGTCCGTCACTGAGCGTTTCAAAAGGAGTGGGTTCAGCGTTTTTCCAATCCAGCACCAGGCGGCGATACTTCATGTCATAACGTAAGCCTTTGGCGCCTGGTACCGCTTCCACCACTGCACTATTCACTAAGTCCAGTTCATCTAATGGTTGACCGCTAAGTGTATGGCCTGTATTGGAAACGGCCTCCAATCGCTCTAGCGATTTTGCTATTATCCAGGTTTCTAAGCCCTTCATATCCAATGAAGCGTCTTCCCATGAAGTGTAGCCATCCAGCCGTGAGTCTTGCTGGCGAACAGCTGTATCAGCACCCACGCCAGTTAATTTCCATTGACGTTCAGCGCCATAAAAGACCACAATGGGTAAAGTACCCGCCCCACCTTGAGCAATGGTTGCTGCAATATCCGTTAATGCAGCGTAAACAGTGTGTTCCCATTGGTTCTGATTATTCCCTGGACCGCTATTTTCCATCCACCAGTTACGCACTTGACCGCCGATTTCGCCTGTTACCTCCAGGCGAACCGGATAACAGTGTTCATACCGAACGCGACCGTTTAACTCTATCAAAGCGAGCCGAGTATTGGCTTCTTGCGTGTGCAGCCAAACTGATTTTTTTCCTAAACCATTGAGCGGAGTAGACAGGCTGCCCGCAACCGCTTTCAAGAGTGATGTCTTACCGCTACCATTGACGCCGACATAAAGATTGAATCCTGGCGAAAAATCAAAAGTCGCCTGTTCAAAACAACGAAAGTTCTGCACTTTCAATTGGGTGATTTTCATAGTTTGGCCCGATTGCTGGATTTAAAGTTGTGTATTGCCTGCTTATCTGGAAGCGTCAAATAATTCCTTAGTATAGTGCAATTGATTATGGGTAGGGAGTAGCGGAAATTTCAGCTAAATATTAGGATGAAAAGTATTACTCACTCCCATACTCCTTCACCTAAATTGCGAATATTATGACACTTGGCCAATACACGCCATATTTCTGGGCCAAGGCCCAGCGTATCAGGTAAAAGTTGAAAAACAACGTATCTATTGCCAGAACGATAGCCGTGCCATCGAAGTGCTGCCAAACAGAGTGCATGTGCAGCGTTATAGGCAAGATCAAAACGGCTTTCGATTGAGAGGGTGGTGTTTTTGGCATCGTGTAATCTGGCCTGACCAGAGCGCTTCAAGCCCTCAAACTCTTTCTTATCAGGTGATTCTACCCGTAATGGCTTGCCTGGGCCAGACAGATTCTTAAATGCCAAGGTCACTGCTTTCCCCCATGATCCAGATTTTTGGTTGTACCAGTATTCGTGTTAAGAAAGACTCTTGATTTTCAAGGCGTTTATTGAATTCTTCCTGGCTTAGAATAGTGGGGTTTACCGAACGCCCCAGTAATTGACTGGTTTCCTCCAATAAGGAAAAAAGCGTTCCATAACTGATTTCATTACTGATTAGCATCAAGTCAATATCACTGTTGGCGGTATCGGTTTTTTTGGCAACAGAACCATACACGAATGCAGCGGTGATTTGAGATGCCAAGGGCTGAAGCGCATGACGAAGTGGATCAGCCAAGCCAATGGTTTTTTGAACGATTGAACATAGTTCTTCAAAGATGGGGGAGTCATGGTTCGCTTGGTAATGTTTTTGATTGCCAACCATTTTTACTGTAATCAGGCCACTATTTGCCAATGAGGCTAATTCTCGTTGAACGGCACCTGAACCGCTGGAAGCCAAATTGATTAATTCGTTTGAATAAAAGCTACGATTGGGTTGACCAAATAAAACCCCCAGTACCCTTTGTTTGGTACCGGAGAATAGAGCGTCGGAAAAGCTCGTATGCGATGATTGTGAATTAATTTTCAAACCCATATTGGGTTTAATCATACCCAATATGGGTTTGATTGGCAAGGAGTGATTGCTCATTGAGCTCATAATGGGTAAGGCATTGTTTGGTGTAGGGGTATGCGTGCCCACGCGGGAGCATGGGCACGAGTAGCATGGGCACTTTTCTGGCTCCCATGCTCCTGCGTGGGAGCTTCCCCCTCTGGCAGGATAGCTGACATACATGAAGTATCGGACAACTAGTTTGACAGAGGGGGAAATGGTGGTACAGTGCTAGATAGCATTGTATTGGTTAAGGCTGGCAGAGACAAAAATTTTGAACCACTTAAAAAACACATAAAACTTCTGGAGCAAAGATATGATGACAAAATTAGACAACAGATGACAAAATCAGACAACAGTTTGGTATCCAAACAAAAGCTCTTACAGCAAATGAAGCGAACTACCTTATTGGCTTCAGGGACGTTTACGGTTGGAACCTATTAACTGTACTTACTCTTCTTTTTCCCGTTACGACTCAGGTAAAGAGCGTGTTGAACAATACGCTTGCCTCTCATGAGTAGGTGTAGCTGGAAATGCTAACGTTAATGCTTTCCCTCGAACCATAGGTGTCAAATAGCTGTTACGTAATGAGTCAGCACTCCGATTAAGTAGTTGCGCCAAAACCTGCAAAGTTAAAAAATGCCCTTCACAAACGTTGAGGATCACCTGTTCAAATAATCTCTTATCCATTTTCTTTTTGCTTTGTGGTGCTGCCGCCAAGGTATTTAGCCTCTGTCTCAGAGCCGGGGACAACAACAGTAAATCATCAATAACAGGCAAAACCAATTGATCTGTATGGAGATACCCATGCTCATCACGATTTTGATCTGCTACAAAACTTTTACGACTCAAATCTGAGGAGCTGGGGCTCAAACCTGAGGAGCTGGGGCTCAAACCTGAGGAGCTGGAGCTCAAACCTGAGGAGCTGGAGCTCAAACCTGAGGAGCTGGAGCTCAAACCTGAGGAGCTGGAGCTCAAACCTGAGGAGCTAACCGATGAGAATTTAGGAGCTGGACCAAACACATCATCGGGAGTCGGCAAGTCTTCCCCTGTTAAAAAATAGACTGTTCCACTACCGCTACCAGTAGAGCTCAACATTCCCAATTGAACTAAAGAGCGAAATACGCGCGTTACCTCAACAGGATGCAAAGAAGAGACTGAACATAAACGTGCATGATTGACCGTTCCCTCACTTGCTGCTAAAGCCAAAGCGACTCGTCCATCTTCATTTAAACGCTCAAAATCCGCCCCAAACCGATCTCTAAGAGTTTCCATTACGATAGCCGGAAACAAGTCAATCATCCGCAATTCAAGTAATGTTTGGTTATAGGGCTCAGTCGACTCATGCAATTTAGGAGGACTCCAATGCTGAGACTGCCAACCTTGAAGGATTCTTGGAATACCTGTACCCGCTTGCTCTCCTACTCCAACAAAACGAAACATTTTATGCAAATTGCGATTACGGCAATCCGGCTCTCCCCCTTGTAAGGCCACCTCTACCGGTATACGCATCAAACCAGGATTGCGAAAGCCAAACATATCGGGGCGTTTAACTACCAAAATTGAGGCTCGATCTGAATAATCCGCATGAACTAAAACATTAGCCAACGCCTCACGCAAGGCAATATGAACAGGAGTTTCATCTAACCTCTCGTATTTATTTAACTGAAAAGGTACTTTTAAGTCTGCTATCAGCTTTAAGTAAACTTTCCTATAGAAATCGTATAGGTTCCCAGACCAAGTACCATCTAAAGTTAAACGATCAACCCATCTTTTTTCTGTTTTCGCTTCTGGGCGCTCTTGATAGTCCAGCATATAGTTAGGCAAAGCTTCTTGAATCGCACTCATCTGGCCAAACATTAAAAGCCCTGCCTGCGTTAAGCCCTCTCTCCCGGTTTCTCTATCTCTACGCCAACCCCCAATTTGACGTAAAAAATCAATATCTGTCTCCCCATTCCATGGGTGAACAGGATTTCTATTTACAAAAACTTGTCGGTACGTACGGAATGTCTCCATATCTAGATCACTAAGACCGTAACTCTGCATAATCCGATGATCTAAGCTATCTTCTACTTGTTCAGCTAACATTCGCTTAACCTCATCATCCGACAACACCTTATCACCCTCGTTAAAACGACGATACGTGTTACCAAATGGATTTTTGGTTAAATAAACAGGTTGCTGTTTTCTTTGAGCTCGAGGTATTTCTATAACTAATATTTTTTTATTGTCAATCTCATGCTCATATACACGACTATCGGTTAGCAAGTTAATATTTGTTTTATTGGGATTATTTAGATGATTAAATAAGTCCTTACGAACCTTATCTATATTCTCTATTCCATGAACTTCAAAATGACTTTTACGCTCTCGCATACCTAAAATAACTATGCCGCCTTCTGTATTAGCCATAGCACTATAGGTTGGCCAAAAATCCTCAGGTAATGCTCCTTTCCCATCCCGTCCTCCCGCCAGCTTACACTCCAACGTAACGGACTCTCGTAGCAAGGAAAGATCTTCGAGCGAAAAGCTATCAATCATGCAGTATTCTATCTTTTTAAAAAAATTGATCTTTTGGGTCTAAATAGATTTTTCTCTTATATTGTAATCAACATGCCGACAAGTCTTCACAGATTTATTCTGATTATGAGAATAAACGCACGGTAAACCACACTCTGGCGTCCGTTGAACACCAAAAATTTTAAACGCTGCGTGATTGAGCATTACTCGTTCCCAAGCCTTTGGGTGGGTGTTAATGGCCATTGACACCAAGCAAAGTTGGCGACCGTCATTGAAACCGCAACGCTGTCCGAGTCGCAGCTCAGTGCTTATTGCCGTGAAAAAGGGCTTTATCCTGATCAGGTCAAACGCAGGAAAGAAGAGTCCTTACAAGGCTTTGAGCGCAGTGCTGAGCAAGAAAAGGCTTTGCGTAAACAGACGCAGAATGACCGTCAGGAGATTAAAAAACTGCGTAATGCTCCGCCCAGTGCCGTCTTGAATTTCCTCGTAGAAAAACGACAATAGGTTCCAATCTATTTTTAGGTTGGAACTTATGAACAGCACTCACACTTCTACAGACGCGTACCGGCGTCTTTCTCGCCGTCATTTCACCAAAGATTTTAAACGCAGCGTGGTTGAGCATTTGCTCAGCAATGAATTAACGGTCGCTGAGGTCGCACGTGAACACGATTTGCATCCCAATCAATTATGCCGCTGGCGTAATGAATACCAACGCCAGCAACAGGAAACGAACTCGGCCAAATATCAAGACACTTCTTTTTTGCCTGTTACCGTGACGGAGCCGTCTCTTGCCAATCACAAGATGACGATTGACGAACAGGATCCGCACCGGCACGATCAAACACAGGTGGCTTTAACGATCACGCTACCCAAGGGGAGCTTACAGGTCCATCACCAGTGTTCGACACAGTTATTATCCATGGTCATTGAGGCGCTTAAATGATTGGCTTACCTGCAGGAACCCGCGTCTGGCTGGCGGCAGGTGTGACCGATATGCGCCGGGGCTTTGATGGTTTGGCCGCCATTGCCCAGGACGTCTTGCAACAGGATCCCTTCAGTGGTCATGTGTTTGTATTTCGTGGACGCAAAGGCGATCGTATCAAGGTGCTGTGGTGGAGTGGAGACGGCATGTGCCTGTTGGCCAAACGCCTGGAACAAGGTCATTTTGTCTGGCCCCAGGCCGAGTCCGGATCGGTGCA
>JAVESC010000168.1:0-3706 GCA_034006805.1 Advenella sp. | reverse complement strand
AGTACTATTAATGTCGACTTTTTTTACTGCATTTGCTTCCTGCAATAATGTTGCTGCCATTTCTTGATTCTCAGCCAACACCACCATAATAGTAGGCAAACCAAGACAGCAACGCTCCCATGAAGTGCTCCCAGCAGCACCAATACAAAAATCGGCATCAGCCATCAATTTCGCCATATTGTTTACATTAACGTACACTTCAGTTAACCATGGCATTTGTGATGCTTGTTCCTGTACTTCTTTAAGCCATGGTGCATTTCCACCCATTACTACCGTAATCAGGCAGTCCTGTGGAAGTTCGCAGCAGGTCAGGGCTCTAAGCACCAGACCAGTTACGTTGTCCTTGTCAACGCCACCCATAGTGATCAACAAACGCTGTAATTGTGGCTGCTTACGTCGTTCCAGGCTATAGGCTCGTAGCTGAGAAAATTCCGGACGCAGCAATGCATAATTTGATCCACACAGCAATGTGCAGTCAGGAGGAACCCAAGGATGATAGTCTTCCGCTTTTCGCCCAAAAGTCTGGTCCAGCAAGATATTGCAATCATGTTTTCTGTCTGCAAGATCATCTATGACCAGTAGGTTTTGATAGTATGGCTTAAGTTCTTGTTCCCAACGATAATCCAGGGCGTAATGGTCTACAACTAACCATTCTGGTTTAATTGTTGCCAGTATTTTCTCGCTGGCGGCAGCATCTTCTTTTTGTGAAGCTCCCAACCATGTGGCATGCGCAAGCACGGAACCTTCATTATTTTTGTCTCCTACTTTTTCATTTTCCAGGTAAGACAATGAATGAACCATGTGCCCCTGTTTTCGGATAAATTCAATCAGATTACCAGGGTGTTCGCGACAAATAAAGTGACATTCATTTCCTTCTGCATGCAGTGCGTTGGCAAGTGTAAGGCAGCGCATAACGTGGCCGGTACCCATTTCCAGTGAAGCGTCCGCACGAAAAACAATTTTCATCAATAGTTCCATTAATTGGAATTTAATTGCATTTGGATGGCTTTAAAGAGCCACTCTGCACGAACCCAATCTTCCAACGTATCAATATCCTGTACCCGATGTCTTGGCAAAAGAACAGGAACCGAATTGGGTGTGAATATGACTCGTCCATCCAGCCAGGCTTGTGCTTGTCCCCAGTAAAATTGGCCTGCGTCATGAAAAGCTTCTTCCAGGTCTTGGGATCGCGTGTAGAAGTGTTCAGGGTTGAACATTTCTACACGGCCATTTCCGTTAAGTCGAATGGCTCTTTGGATCGGAAAGGCATAACTTGTAACGGAAAATGCATAGTCACATTGATGCTGTTGTAGTGCCTCCAAGCCCTGTCGAATATCTTTAGCCTGAACGAAAGGGGCTGTCGCGTACAGGCAGCAAGCTTGCTCAACAGAATTGCCTTGTTGATTGAACCAGTCAATTGCATGACGGATGACGGGAATGGTACCCGTCTGGTCGTCAGACAATTCAGCGGGTCGAATAAACGGAACACTTGCTCCATGCTTAATGGCGATGTCGGCAATTTCCTGGTCATCAGTGGAAACAATGATGTGATCAAAGCAATCACTTTTTAATGCCGCTTCAATAGACCAGGCAATCATGGGTTTGCCGCCAAATGGTTTAATGTTCTTGCGGGGGATACGTTTACTGCCTCCTCTGGCAGGTATAATGGCAAGTTTCATATTAAGATTGCTTTACGAATGGCGGCTACTACCTCATCTTGCTGCTCATCACTCATCGTTTGAAACATGGGTAAGCTAATGGCTTCTGCATAGTAGCTTTCCGCTTCTGGAAAATCCCCAGATTTGAAGCCCATTTGTTGATAGTAGGGCTGAGTATGTACAGGAATGTAGTGCAAGTTCACACCGATTCCATTTTCTCGTAAAGCTTCAAATACCTGTTGATGCGTTGACTGTATTTTATCCCGTTGCAAACGGATCACATAAAGATGAAGACCAGAATAACTGTCAGGATGCTGCCATGGGGTTGTGACAGGAAGCTCGCTTAATAGCTCATCATAACGTTTTGCCAGTTCATGGCGTCTTGCTACAAATTGATCAAGCCGTACCATCTGACTAACACCCATAGCGGCTTGCAGTTCAGTCATGCGGTAGTTGAACCCCAGATCAATTTGTTGGTAGTACCAAGGGCCATCCGGCTCATGTGTCATGAGTGCAGGGTCACGGGTAATACCATGGCTGCGTAAAAGAGCCATTTTATTCGCCAGTGCTTCGTTATTGGTAAGTGCCATTCCGCCTTCGGCCGTGGTAATAATTTTTACCGGATGAAAACTGAAAACCGTGATGTCACTGTATCTGGAGTTTCCAATAAATTCATTTTTATATTTCCCACCAATGGCATGTGACGCATCTTCAATAACACTGAAGTTGTAGCGTTTGGCAAGCGTGTGGATAGCCTCCATATCGCAAGGCTGTCCACACAGATGTACAGCAACCAGTATTTTGGGAAGCTTCCCTTCTTGCTCAGCTGCTTCAAGTTTGGCTTGTAGAGCCTGCGGACAGAGGTTATAAGTATGAGGGTCTATATCAACAAAGTCTACCTGCGCGCCACAATACAAGCCGCAATTGGCTGAAGCAACAAAAGTGATCGGCGTGGTCCACAGCCAATCTCCCCGCCTTAACCCCAACGCCAAGCAGGCGATATGCAGGGCTGAGGTGGCACTATTGACTGCTAGCGCGTATTTGACACCTACATGAGATACAACGGCTTGTTCAAAAGCAGGAACTTGTGGTCCCTGGGTGAGAAAGTCCGATTGCAACACATTTACCACAGCATCAATGTCAGCTTGGGTGATATCTTGCCTACCATATGGGATCATGATCTAGATGCTCCCAATTTTCTTTTTATTTTGCTCAATCCAAGCTTGCAACTCCTTATTACTCATCCATTCGCTATTATTGTCGCTGGCATAAACAAAACCCTCAGGTACTTTTACCCCATCCTTTATACGTTTCTCACAAGTTGCCCATTTGTTGATGGTAGGCAGAATTTTGAAGTGTTCTGGGTATTCGTAGGTGTAATAAGCATCTTCAGCGCTGATCATCTGCTCGTGCAGTTTTTCGCCGGGACGTATACCAATGACTTCCTGCTTGCACTCAGGCGCGACTACCCGTGCCAGGTCAGTCACTTTCATGGACGGAATTTTCTTAACGTAGATTTCACCGCCAACCATATCCTCAAATGCGTGCCAAACTAGTTCAACGCCCTGCTCAAGGGAAATCATGAAACGAGTCATGCGCTCATCGGTAATGGGCAATACGCCCTTGTCTTTGATAGACATAAAAAAAGGAATCACCGAACCACGCGAACCCATGACATTACCATAGCGCACCACGGAAAAACGTGTGCCGTGTTCACCGGAGTAAGAGTTGCCAGCAACAAACAGCTTGTCAGAAGTGAGTTTGGTGGCGCCGTATAGGTTAATAGGGCTACTGGCCTTATCGGTAGACAATGCAACCACGCCTTTGACTTTTTTATCAATACAAGCATCAATTAGATTCATTGCACCCATAACATTGGTTTTAACGCACTCAAAGGGATTATACTCGGCTGTAGGTACGATTTTAGTGGCAGCGGCATGGACTACGTAGTCAACACCATCAAGGGCACGGTACAGACGATCCTTATCGCGTACATCGCCAATAAAAAAACGTACGCGCTCATCGTTTGTATAGTTTTTTGCCATCTC
>JAVESC010000167.1:0-3725 GCA_034006805.1 Advenella sp. | reverse complement strand
TAAACCGGGCGCAATTCAAGGACGATGCCGGATCTTGACGAAATCTGACTGAATGCCTGTTGCGATGTACTTACAGGTTCACCAGCCCTTGCAAAGGCTTACTGTCCAGGCGTAAACATGACCTGGGAATAAGACGCAAAAGAAAGCAATGACACGGCCCGCCTGAGACAGGCACCGGAATGAAAAATAAACATAAAAAAACCTCGGAAAAACTACCGTTAAAGCGTGATTGATACGGACACAATCACAGACGAAGACTTAACCGAGGTTTAAAGGAGGAGCGCGCGAGCCCAGTGGCGGACCCTGGGCAGGAAGCGGGGGGAGCGCATGATTGGCATGCGGCAAAGAGACAGGACGGGATGTTAGGAAAACCGCCAACGCGGGCATTTCCGGGGCAGGCATTAATGTTTGCGATGCTACAAGGCAAAATGCACAATCCTGATTGTCGGGATAGTCACCCGATGATGGCTCAACAAGCTCCCCGTTTGCGTCCACCAGTATGGTGTTGGTGCCGGTAGCGGTACAAATGGTAATGGAAAACTTGCCCTCACGCGCACCTGAAAAATCGGGCATGTATCCGGCAGGAATCAGCGCCCGACACAAAAACGACAGCGCCGCCAGGAAAAATAAAATTTGCCAGGCATCGGTAACTTTATGTCGAAGAGGGCGTTGAAGGCTTCGCATAGGGCGTGACTATAGCATATTCACCGGCTCCTCCAAAAGAGGAAATTAAAAAATACCGACCAAGCCGTCCTCACCAGCCCCGTCATGTTTGTATCTTGTAATTGTCATAATCGCGTGCTAGGATTATGTAACAATAAAACAATGATTCTTTTCAAGCATTTATCCACTTCGTATTTCATTTGAACATGCCCCATGGCTTCTGACCTAGAACCTCCCAGTACGGCGCTGGCCCACGCCAGCCAAACCTCAATAGCCTTTTGCAATGATTGAACTACTCATGGATCCAGCCATCTGGATCGGTCTTGCCACGCTGGTCGTGCTAGAGATCGTCCTTGGCATAGACAACCTTATTTTCATCGCCATCCTGGTAGAAAAACTGCCGCCACACCAGCGGGACAGGGCCCGGGTCATTGGCCTTAGCCTGGCACTCATCATGCGCCTGGGCCTGCTTTCGGTCATTTCATGGATCGTTACACTAACCACCCCGCTGTTCAGCCTCTTCGGTCAGGGGTTTTCAGGCCGCAGCCTGATCCTGCTGGTAGGTGGCCTGTTCCTGCTTTTCAAGGCAACAACAGAACTTCATGAGCGTCTTGAAGGGGTCTCCCATAAGGGGCCGGCTTCCGGCGGCTACGCCAGCTTTGGCGTGGTCGTCACACAGATTGTGGTACTGGATGCCGTATTCTCCCTGGATGCTGTCATCACCGCCGTTGGCATGGTAGAGCAGTTACCGGTCATGATGGCCGCGGTAATTATCTCCATCGGTGTCATGCTGGTTGCCTCCAAACCGTTAACCCGTTTCGTGAACGCACATCCAACGGTTGTCGTACTGTGCCTGAGCTTCCTGCTGATGATTGGCTTAAGCCTGTTTGCCGAGGGTCTGGGCTTTCATCTGCCCAAAGGCTATCTGTATGCGGCTATTGGCTTCTCTATCATGATAGAGGCCCTAAATCAAGTGGCCCGGCACAATATGGTCAGGGAACAGGCGCGCTTCCCCATGCGTGAGCGCACATCAAAAGCGGTTCTGCGCCTGCTGGGTGGGCGCCAGTCACAAGAGGAACACACCGGTGAACTGGCCAATACGCCCGACATCATGCTACCCGCCGCCTTTGCCCCGGAAGAGCGCAGCATGGTCAGTGGTGTCCTGACGCTGGCCGAACGCAACGTACGCTCCATCATGACGCACCGCTCGGATATTTCCTGGGTGAATCTGGATGAAGAACCTGAAAAAATCCGTCAAAGACTGCTTGAAGTACCCCATGGCTACTTCCCGGTCTGCCGTGGTTCGCTTGATAACGTCATTGGCGTGGCGCGGGTGAAAGACCTGCTTGGCGACCTGATCCGTGATGGCAAAATCAATGAAAGAAACAGCTTGCGCACCCCGATCTATGTGCCAGAATCCATTACGGCCATTAACCTGATCGAAACCTTGCGCAGGGCCAGCGGGCAAATCGTCCTGGTCAGTGATGAATTTGGTGAACTCATGGGCGTGGTTTCACCCATCGACATCCTTGAGGCGATTGCCGGTGAATTCCCCGATGAAGATGAAACCATGGAAATCCAGGCCACCGGACCCGGGCAATGGACGGTGGCCGGCAGTGCCGACCTGCATCAGCTGGAAATCGCCTTGCAAACAGAAGGGTTGGTTAGCGCGGAAGGTGACTATGCCTCTTTGGGCGGTTATGTAATGAACCGGTTTGGCCGCCTGCCCCGGGAGGGTGAAACCCTGACCCATGAGCAGTTCGAATTCCGCATTGCAAGTATTGAAGAACAGCGCATTGCAACCGTTCATATACGAAAACTGGAGCAGCCCGATTCGATTGACTCCTGATGCCGCAAACGCTCTTCCAGCTCACCCTGCCAGTGGGTCACTGAAAGCAGATATTGCAAGGCAATTTTTATTGACCACTTTGCTGGCACCCATTGTTCCTCTTGTGAAACAATCTGGTCCATTTTGGTGGTTTTTCAATACCGGTGTCTTGTGTATAGTGGACGAATACGATTAATCCCCCAATTTCCGGTATTGCAAACAGCACCCTGCAAGTGCAACATACCGGCAAGGAGCGCAACGATGAACACCAACCACAGCACCGTTACCTACCCTCGCAAGGTAGAACATATTATTGCCGGCCAGCCCACCTCTGATGGCGCCGGCGTCAAGCTGACCCGGGTGCTTACCCAAAACCTGCAACGCCGGCTTGACCCGTTCCTGATGCTGGACAATTTTGGCAGCGATAAAGCCGACGACTACATTGCCGGTTTCCCCGACCACCCGCACCGTGGTTTTGAAACCATCACCTACATGATTGCCGGACGCATGCAACACCGTGACAGTGCCGGCAACGAAGGCCTGCTGGAAAATGGCGGCGTGCAGTGGATGGTGGCTGGCAAGGGTGTCATTCACTCTGAAATCCCGCAACAGGAAGAAGGGCTGATGGAGGGTTTTCAGCTTTGGCTGAACCTGCCTGCCCGCAACAAAATGACCCAACCCTGGTACCGGGACATTAAAGCCGAAGAACTGCCCAAATTCAGCACACCGGAAGGCGTTGACGTAACGGTTATTGCCGGCAGCAGCCATGGTGTTGCCGGTGCCGTTACGCGTGAAACCACCGAGCCACTTTACCTGGACCTGCATATGCCGGCGGGCAGCCGTTTCGTGCAGTCCCTGCCCGCCACCCATAACGCTTTCGTTTATGTGTACCGTGGCAACGTATCCATTGAAGGCAAAGCGGTGGCGGTCCAGCGCATGGCCATCCTGGAAAACAATAACCAGGCCGATGGTGTCGTCATTCAGGCCGGTGCCGATGCACGGGTACTGTTAATTGCCGGTCAGCCCCTGAATGAGCCAATTGCCCAGTACGGACCGTTTGTCATGAATACCCAGGAAGAACTGCACCAGGCCCTGCAGGATTTCCGTGACGGCAATTTTGCTGAAGCCGCATCCTGACGCAACAGAAGAACCTGCATTTTTTCACAACCTGTGATCTGGATTGGCCTTTGACTTTGAACATATTGTTTCAATGCTATGATAGGCATAAACGATT
>JAVESC010000166.1:0-3776 GCA_034006805.1 Advenella sp. | reverse complement strand
GCCAGTGCCTTAACGACCCCCAGAACGGCGGCCACAATCCCAAAAGCCGGAAGACCGTCACCCACTGCCTTGAGGCCTTTTACCGGCACGTTCATTTCGTGGCGATAGGTATCAATTTCCTCATCCATGAGCTGCTCAAGCTCAAAAGCGCTCATGTTACTGGTGATAATCATTCGGAAATAATCACAGATAAAATTCAGCACTCTTGGATCATTAAGCACCATGGGGAACTGGCTAAAAACATCACTTTCATGGGGCGCTTCAATATGCGCTTCAATCACATTCTTGCCTTCACTTTTGGCTTTTCTGGTCAGGACAAAAAGGCAGGAAAGAATTTCCAGATAGAGCGCCTTGTCATATTTATTCTTTCTGAAAAGCCGCGCCAAGCTGTTACCCAACTGTTTGACTGAACGCATATTATTGGCAGCCACGTAGGCACCCAGTGCAGCACCACCAATAAGAACCAGCTCAAGAGGCTGAAAAAGGGCACTAAGGTGCCCGCCCATACCAACATAGGCCCCAAAAACACAAACTAATACAATACTGTATCCAATGACGACTAACACGCTAGCCCCTTACCCGCACCCGAAGGCACCAAAACTGACCAAAATATCATTTTACTGGCAGGGCGCCCCAGCCATTGAATAGAATAGCCAACTAAAACCGCCTTACTTCTGCATTTAGCCTGGCTTAACCCTGCATATTATTCAGCACACCAATGGATTGCTTGAGCTCTTGCGCCTGCTGCCCAAGTTCGACAGAGGTTTGTGACAGGTTTTGCACCATCGCCGAGTTCTGATGGACGGCGTTATCCATCTGATTAACCGCCAGGTTGATTTGTTGCAAACCACTTGATTGCTCAACCGATGCCGTGGAAATTTCAGCCATGATATTCACCATGCCCTGCACCGAATCCATAATCTCTTTCATGACACTGCCCGCTTCTTCTGCCAGGCGCGAACTTTGCGTCACGTCCTCTACCGAAGCAAGCACCAAAGCCTTGATTTCCTTGGCGGCCTCAGAGCTTTTTTGCGATAAGTTACGCACTTCGGCAGCTACCACGCCAAATCCACGCCCGGCTTCACCGGCACGGGCTGATTCTACACTGGCATTAATCGCCAGCAGGTTGGTCTGGAAGGCAATATCCTCAATAATTTTGACAATGCTTTCAATTTTTCTTGAACTGTCGTTCATCTCTTCCATGGAACGAACGACCTGATTGACCTTGTCACTGCCATTTTCGGCCACCCGCAATCCATCCAGGGCAATCGTGTTGGCTGAACGCGCATTCTCGGCATTTTGCCTGACGGTGACGGTTAACTCTTCAAGGCTGGCTGCCGTTTCCTGCAGCGATGCTGCCTGATCGTCTGTTTGCATGGCCAGCGTCTGGCTGTTTTTCTGCAATGCCGTTACAATCATGGAATTGGCATCCGCACCGGACATAACCTCTCCACTAATGCCAATCAGCGCCTTTCGCATCATATCCAGAAAGTAATACAACTCACCCATCTCGTTTTTCGGAATTGAATCCACGCTATTATTCAGGTTACCCGCTGAAATCTGGCGAATAATATCTGCCGCACCAACGATAGGCTGCTTGATCTGTCTGGCCAGCTTCATAGACAGCAAAACAATAGCCAACACAAACAAAGCCATGACCCCGAACAGGGTTGTATTACCACCCGGCAATTGCGTTTGGGTAACCGCCACCCATGCCGGAAACACCATACCCACTACCGACAGCAATCCCAGCCTCATCAGACCAGGCGCGAATCCTTTTTGAAAAATACGGCTAACGCGGGCAAATACCCGACGAATCCCCAAAGGCACTTTCTGGCCTTGCTTGATCGTATAAGGAATTTTCTCGCCATTATTGATCTGCCTGTAAAAGGCCTCGGCCTTGGCGATACTTTCAGGATCGGCCTTGACCCTGACTGAGGCATAACCACTCACTTCATTATTCTGAAAGATAGGTGTCACGTTGGCTAATACCCAATAAAAACCGCCATCTTTGCGACGGTTTTTAACCAGACCGATCCAGGGTTTCCTGTTTTGCGCACTTTCCCATAAATCCCGGAACGCAAGTTCTGGCATATCAGGATGCCGAATAATATTATGGGGCTTGCCGATCAACTCTTCCCTGGCGAAGCCGCTAATTTCCACAAAAGCCGGATTACAGTAAGTAATCCGCCCCTTGAGATCAGTCTTGGAGATGAGGTACTGGTCATCCTGAACCAGAGTTTCAATATCGTTAACAGGCAAATTCTTACGCATGATTCAGGCAATCCATCCAGGCTGTTTACGTCAGCCAACAATTGTTAATAGTTTTCAGTGCAGTTTTACTTCTTAACGTCAATAAATTACATTTATTTAATTTTCAAGGTGTGAGACGGCCATTAAAGCAAGCAAAAACGTGTTGCAGCACAAATATAAAAGAAGCCAGCAAACACAGCGCAAGCCGGTCAGCCATAACAAGGGCGGTCCGTGGGAGATTGTTTAAAATTTGCCGTAATAAGAGCTGGCAGCCTGTTTGTTAAGCATGCCTACTATTCGGGCTGGTGGTTTACACATCACACAGACAAAACCGTTTTCAAGTTCGTGTTTGTGGGTCACAAATGCAGTATTGCATTGCGAACAGATGGACATTTGCAATAATTCGCTTTTAAAGAACCGAACCAGCATCCAGGCACGGGTAAAACTTAATACCGGCTCATTGCTTTTTTCGTCCCAGGCACGTTTGACTTCATCATGCTCAAGATAAAGCGTGTAAGCATCAATAACCGCCTGAATCCCCTGTGTTTCAGTGTTATTAACCAGATTAAGGTAAATGCTGTAAAACAGGGTCGCATGTATATTCTGGTAAAACGACATAAACCAGTCGGTGGAATAAGGCAGCATACCCTTGGGCGGAGAACGGTGATGAATTTCATGATAAAGCCGGGAAAGCCGGTCACTGCTTAAATCGGTTTCTGCTTCAAGAACCTGCAAGCGGGCACCCAGTTGTATCATCTGGCTTGCCAGCGAAATATCCATACCATCTTTAAGAACACTTTTTTGTTTTGCCCTGGCTTTCACCTTTTCGCTCACTGCAAAGCCTCCTGCATGACTTGATCAGGCTCCTGCTGGGCAAGCATCATTGAGGCATGGACCTGTTTAAGGGTACCGTTCATGCCATCTTTGGTCAGGGCACTAAGCAATGCAATATCGTTCAGGCGAAACCCACAAATAAGAGAGTTCGAAGAAGCCAGCGACAATACCTGTGAAGTACTTAAACTCACCAGCAGCTCGGCAACGTCTTTACTTAACCCCAAACGGTACATTCCCTTGGAAAAATCATCACGCAACATGCGTTGGGACAATAGCAAATAAGACAAGTTAACTTCTCTTAACTCATTCACCAGGTTGGTGTCCTGCATAAAGGGAGATTGGCTAATACTCATTGTTCTTAATCACTTATTAAATTTATTCGGAAACACAAGTAAAAATTACAACAACAAAAAGCTACCGCAGCAAAAAAACACCTAGGGTGAAACTTAATACGTTGCTAAATTTATTGTTAACATACTTATTAAACAAAAAATTTATTAACAAGACTGCCGTCATAAAAAAAATATATTAAATTCTTATGAACCCTGCGGTAAACCCTAAATGACAAAGTTATAAATTTATGTTTTATTAATTGCTTGAATGTATGAATTATGACTGTTTGATATAAAAAAACAAGAATAGCCGTATACAAACCACTTTGTTATAGCCACTTAAGCCCCCCCTTCTCC
>JAVESC010000165.1:0-3790 GCA_034006805.1 Advenella sp. | reverse complement strand
AGCAGATTAACCGCATCCCCCAAGCCAGGCCCGCCCAATCACATTCGTCAAATTGCGCGGGCTTTTTGCAGCGCCTGGTCCAAATCATCAACCAGGTCCGTGACGCTTTCCAGCCCAATATGCAAGCGGATAATCTGCGTATCTTCCCGGCTCCAGTAAGCATGGTTTTCCAGTGTCGGGCGGTCTACCCATTGGATCAGGCTTTCAAACCCCCCCCACGAATAACCAATGCTGAACAGTTCCAGCACATTCACAAAAGTACGAATCTGGCGATCGGAAAGCGCCAGTTCAATTGACAGCATGCCGTTGGAACCGGTGCAGTCACGCTTCCATAAAGCATGACCGGCATCTTTTTCAAAAGCCGGATGAAAAACACGTCGGGTTTCTGGCAAATCATCAAAATAGCGGCATACCTGCAAGGCACTGCGAGCATGCTGGTCCATCCGGATGGGCAAGGTACGCACCCCACGAATCGCCAGCCAGGCATCGTCGGCACTGACGGAATACCCCATGGCATATTGGTTCAGGTCTATCCGTTCGATAAGCGCCTTATCTTTGGCCACCACTGCGCCCAGCATTAAATCAGAATGCCCCCCCACATACTTGGTCCCGGCAATCACGCTCACATCAGCGCCCAGTTCCAGCGGTTGATAGGCATAACCCGAACCCCAGGTGTTGTCCACCACCAGAATAAGCCCATGCTGTTTGGCAAATGCCGCCAGGGCAGGAATATCCAGCATCTCAAACAACAAAGAACCAGGTGATTCCACATACAAAACCTTGGTATTGGCCTTGAGCTGCGCCTGCAGGGCGTCCAGGGATTGTGCGGGCACATAGGTAAATTCAATATTCATGCGGCTTAACACCGTATTGGCCAGATGACGCACCGGCCCATACACGCAATCGGCCACCAGCATATGATCGCCCGCACTTAACAGCGACAGCAGCGACATGGCAATGGCCCCCAGCCCCGAGGACGCCAGAAAACAGCGTTTGCCCCCTTCCAGCTGGCAAAAAACAGTTTCCAGGGCGGCATGCGTTTCCATGCCCATGCGTCCATAAGTAACCAGCCGCTCGCCCTTGCTTTTACGGCGGTAAGTGGCCTCCAGGTCTTCAAGGGTATTGAAACGAACCGTACTGGTTCGGATGGAAGGCAGGCCCACTGGCGCAACCGGTGTGGTTTCATCACAGGGAGCCGTGCCAAGATGCTGTAATTGGGTAAGCAGGGAAAGTTTTGTGTCCATAAGGATATTCTTTATTTTGGGTGAAATATTACCCCCCATTATAGAGGCAAGCCCGTTAAAATACCCTTTTAGTTTACCTGGCTCTACCCAGTTTTATGACACCTGAAACCCTCTTCGTATACCTTGGCCTGTGCATTTTGCTGGCCATTTCCCCTGGCCCCGACAATATTTTTGTTTTGCTGCAAAGCGCCCTGCACGGTTATCGCACCGGCTTCATGATTGTATTGGGTTTGTGTACCGGCCTGCTGTTTCATACCTTTCTGGTTACAGTGGGCGTGGCCGGGCTGATTGCCGCTTCTGCAACTGCTTTCACCGTCCTGAAACTGCTGGGTGCCGCGTATTTACTGTATTTGGCGTGGGGCGCCCTGAAGGCGGGGCCGGTAGGGGCGGTTTCTACCAAAGAAGACAGCCCTGCTGCACCTGCCCTAAGTGGGCGTCAATTCTACCGACGCGGCATTTTAATGAACATCAGCAACCCCAAGGTCAGCCTGTTCTTTCTGGCCTTTTTACCCCAGTTCACCAATCCGGCCAGTGGTTCGATCAAATGGCAGTTCATCTGGCTTAGTGCCATTTTTATCTTGTCCACATTAATAGTGTTCTGCAGCATCGTGGTGTTTTCAGGCTATTTTGGCCAGCTCCTGAAAAGATCGGCCCGGGCGCAGGTCATGTTGAACCGCTTCACCGCGCTGGTCTTTGCAGGGCTGGCCGTCAGGCTGGCATTCAGCGTTAAATAACGGCAAACCGCACAATACCGTCGCTACCGGTTTCGCGATTAAGCTTGCCGTCAAAATACAAGGCATGCAAGTGTGCCAGCGCCTCGCCCATGGCAAAAGTTAGCTGGTGCAAGTCCAGCTCACGCCTGAACATGTGCGGCACCACATCCTTGGCACTCATGGGCTGCTGGCACAGCTGCAACACCTCGGCCAGGCGCTCGGCATGATGCTCGTGCTGCTGGCGAATCCGTTCATGCAAACCCTTGAACGGACGGCCATGCGAAGGTAACACCAGGGTATCTTCATACAGGGCCAGGTATTTATCCAATGACTTCAAATACAAAGGCAAGGGGTTGCCATCCGGTTCGTGATCAAACACGCTTACATTGGTTGAAATGCGTGGCAACACCATATCGCCCGAAATCAATACCTTCAGCGCCGGGCTGTACAAAGCCATATGCTCGGGCGCATGCCCATAACCTGAAATAAGTTGCCAATCGTTATTGCCAATACGTAACGTATCACCATCCATTAAACGATTAAAACGGTTGGGCGGTGTACAAACCAAACCAGGATAATAAGTGGCCCTGGCACGGATTTTTTCCTGGGAATCAGGATCTGTCATGCCATGACGGGAAAAATGCCGTACCGCCACATCGCCCCCCGTGCCCGCACCACCCACCGGTTGCGACGACCACATGCGTGACACGTAATAATCGGTCATGCTCATGTACAGGGGCACATTGTGTTTCTCACACAACCAGCCCGCCAGGCCAACGTGGTCAGGGTGCATATGGGTAACCACCACCCGCAGCACGGGCAAACCGTCCAGTTCATTCTTGAACACTTCTTCCCACAACACCTTGACCGGATCTTTGGCAATGCCGCAATCCACAATAGTCCAGCCCTTTTGCCCATTGATTTCATCGGCCAGTAACCACAAATTAATATGGTCCAGCGCAAATGGCAAAGGCATACGTATCCATTTAACGCCCGGCGCCACTTCCAGTGCAAAACCCGGCTCTGGCTGTGTATTACCCAAGGGATAAACCAGCTTGGCTTCATTCTCGTTCATTATTTCTCCTTATTGACTTTTATATTTAATTCATGGATGATACTTTACGTTTACGTAAACTGTAAGTATTAGAATTAATTATGACACAAAGAACATGGTCCATATCGGAATTAGCGCAGGAATTCAATATAACCCCGCGTACTTTACGATTTTATGAAGACCACGGCATTATCACCCCAAGGCGCGAAGGTCAGAAACGTATTTATACGCAAAAAGACAAAACCCGCCTGAAGCTGGCCCTGCGCGGTAAACGGCTGGGGTTTCAGCTGGCCGACATCAGCAGCCTGATCGACATGTACGATGGCCCGGGCAGTACCACCCCCCAGCTCAAACAATACATCGCCATGCTTAACCGGCACAAAGAACAGCTTGAAAGCCAGAAACGTGATCTTGAAGCCATTTTGCAGGAAATCCATACCCAGGAAGAACATTGTATGGAGTTGTTAAAAAATCACGCGCCAACCTAAAGTTGACGTTAACGTAAACGGAATATCTTATTTCTGTTATATTTCATATATATAATCTAAAGAAAAAAACTTCACAGGAGACAAACATCATGAATTTACCCGGACTGAATTTCGACTTGGGCGAAGACCTGGACATGCTGCGCGATGCCGTGCGTACCTTTACCCAGGCAGAAATTGCCCCCCGTGCCCAGGAAGTTGACCACAGCGATCAGTTTCCCATGGACTTATGGAAAAAATTTGGCGATCTGGGCCTGCTGGGCCTGACCGTTAGCGAAGAGTACGGGGGTACCA
>JAVESC010000034.1:0-25220 GCA_034006805.1 Advenella sp. | reverse complement strand
GACGGCAATTTTGCTGAAGCCGCATCCTGACGCAACAGAAGAACCTGCATTTTTTCACAACCTGTGATCTGGATTGGCCTTTGACTTTGAACATATTGTTTCAATGCTATGATAGGCATAAACGATTAAACCGTTTATTTCACTAAAAAGAGTCCTTCAGGCAAAGCCGCAAGGCCTCTGTCCCACAACAATTCCAGAGCAATCAAAGCATGATGAAAAACGGCAATAATTCTTCAGGCAATTCATTTAACAATACGCCAGGACGTCCCGGTGCCCCCCGGCTGCCGCAACGCAATTTCTGGCTCATCATTTTGCTGATTCTGGTTGGCAATTATCTGGTCACCCAATGGTTTTTGCCGGGTGCCAACCAGGCAGTTCCGGTACCATACAGCACCTTCACAGAACAAGTTACCAATGGCAATGTCCTGTCCATTCACAGCCAGGGCCAAATCATCCAGGGGCAATTCAACCAGCCAGTCACCCTGCCTCCCACCCAAGGCGCTGCCCAACCGGCCACCTCGGAACCGCCCCGTCATGTTACGTCATTCTCTACCGTTGTGCCCGACTTCACCGACCCGGGGCTGGCCTCCTTTCTGGCCAACCATAATGTCAAGATTAATGCCACGCCAGCCCAAACCGGCAGCTCGCTAAGCAACCTGCTGTTCGGCTTTGGGCCGGTACTGCTTATTATTTTCTTTTATGTATGGCTTTACCGTCGTGCCTCAAAACAGGCCGGCGGGGCAATGGGCGGCAGCATGTTTGGCCTGGGCAAAAGCAAGGCCCGCCGCTATGATCACGATCAGGATAAAAAAGTCACGTTTGAAGATGTAGCCGGTATTGATGAAGCCGAAAACGAACTGGTTGAAATTGTTGATTTCCTGAAAAACCCCAAAAAATATACAGCGCTAGGGGCCACTGCCCCAAAGGGTATCTTGCTGGTGGGTGCACCGGGTACCGGTAAAACACTGCTGGCCAAAGCCGTTGCAGGCGAAGCCCAGGTTCCCTTTTTCTCCATGAGCGGGTCCGAATTTGTTGAAATGATTGTTGGTGTGGGTGCAGCCCGTGTACGGGATTTATTCAAACAGGCCCGCGAACATGCGCCCTCCATCATTTTCATTGACGAAATCGACTCTATCGGCCGTGCCCGGGGCCAGGCCGTGCTGGGTGGCGCCAGCGAACAGGAACAAACGCTTAACCAGATCCTGACAGAAATGGACGGGTTTTCCGGCAAGGAAGAAGTCATTGTACTGGCCGCCACCAACCAGCCGGAAATTCTGGACAAGGCCCTGTTAAGAGCCGGCCGCTTTGATCGCCGGGTGGTCGTAAACCTGCCCGATAAAATCGGCCGGGAAGCCATTTTGCAAGTGCATACCCGTAACAAACCCCTGGCGCAAGATGCAGATTTAATGGAAGTGGCCGCCACCACGCCAGGACTGTCAGGCGCCGATATTAAAAACCTGTGCAATGAAGCCGCCCTGCTGGCGGCCAAACGCGGGCAACAAGAAGTCCATCTGAAAGACTTTATTGACTCTCTTGAAAAAATCATTCTGGGCCCCGAGCGACCCATTGTCCTGAGCCCGGCCGACCGTGAACGGATTGCCTATCATGAAAGCGGACACGCCATTCTTGGCCTGGTCGTGCCCGGTGCCGATCCTGTCAACCGCGTAAGTATCGTGCCACGTGGCCAGGCCCTGGGCGTTACCTACCAGCGACCACCAGCAGACCGCTATAACTACCCCGAAGCCTACCTGCGGGCACGTATTATTGGCATGCTGGGCGGACGGGCTGCCGAAGAAATTGTTTACGGCACTAAAACCACCGGTGCTGAAAATGACATTGAACAGGCGACCGACCTGGCTCACAACATGGTGACCCGCTGGGGCATGAGCGAAAAACTGGGCATGGTAAAACTGGCTGCCCGCCAGAACCAATACCTGGGAATGGGCCAGCGACAGCTTGATGCCGTCAGCGAACAAACCGCCGCTTTGGTAGATGAAGAAGTCCATAAAATCATCAATGACAGCCACGAGCAGGCCAAACAATTGCTACGCGATCATCGCCAACAACTGGATGCCCTGGTCACTGCACTATTAGAGCGCGAAACCCTGGATGAGCATGAAATCCTGGATGTGACTGGCCTGCCACCAGCGCCTGCCCTGAAAGACCTGCCTAACCAGGCCAAGCTGTAGTTAACAAACAACGCCAAGTATGATATAATGGCGCATTGTCGTCGTTATAATGGCGTTAATATTCAACGGGTATCATTAACCTAACCGTTTATTCAAAAATATTAATTGTTTAATATTTAAAGAATTCACCCCCTGAACCTGGTTAACACCAGGCAGCTATACGCTATACCTCTTTTTCCCATTGCGGAAAAACGCTACATCCCGATATCCGCCAGCGCCACAGCGCCTATCTACGCATACCGCTTTTTTTAAGTTTACGGCCAAGGCCGTATATGCATGTTATTTTCAATCACACAGGAGATTAATCTATGGCCAAAGAAGCATTAATAGAAATGAATGGCTTGGTAACCGAAGTACTACCTGACTCCCGTTTTCGCGTCACCCTGGAAAACGGCCACCCGCTAATTGCTTACACGGGTGGAAAAATGCGCAAACACCATATCCGCATTCTGGCCGGTGACAAAGTATCCCTTGAAATGTCACCTTACGACATGAATAAAGGCCGTATTACCTTTAGACACTTGCCTGGCCGCCCTGCAAACGGTGCTGCCGCAACCCGCAATAACAACAAACCACGCAACCGTCGCTAAAACCCGCTCAACATGCCAAACCCACATGTCTTTAAACCGGTTTTAAACCAACAACAAACCTCCGTTAAAAAACGGAGTTTGTTTGTTATTCAGGCTATCTGACCAAATCGGTTTTGCGTACCATCTGGCATTAACAACCAAACACCAACACCCGGCAATGGGTTCACGACGGCTTTAATATCATCCAATGACATAACAGAAAATGCGGTTGACAAAGCATCTGCCGTTGTCGCATTGGGTGCCCGTACTGAAACACTGCGATATGCCGGCTGGCAGGCACCGCTTAGCGGATTGAACAGATGGGTAAACTTACCCGCTTCATCAAGCGTTGTGCCATAGCCCCCCGAGGTAGAAAGCGCCTCATTTTTCAGGGGGATGCTTGCCAGGATCCGCCCTGCCTGTTCAGGGTCACGAATACCGGCCTTCCAGTCTGGCCCGCTATCGTTCACATCCAGCCCACGTATTTCCCCCATGTCCACCAGCGCCCGATCCAGTCCGGCCTGGCGCAGCAGCTGCGTGACACGGTCGGTAATGTAACCCTGTGCAATGCCATTCAGGGTCAAGGCCATTCCCGGCATCAGGAATCCGGCACGCCGGTCTTCAATATAAATCTGACGATAATTAACCAGACCCAGCACACGCCTGACTTCTGCCGCATCAGGTTCACTGGTTGCGCCCGGATTCTGGGTAAAATGTTCGGCATACAGCTTCCATAAAGACTGTACGCTAGGGTCAAACGCACCCGAAGTCAGCGTGCTGAAATATTTGCTGTCACTAAGCAAACGTATAAAATCGGCCGGTGGGTTATCAATAGACCCTTCCCGATTAAGCCGGCTTAAAACACTGTCTTCCTGATACAGGCTGAATATATTTTCAAGACGGCGCACTTCTGCCACAGCCAGTTCAATTAACTGCCTGGCCTTTTGCTCACTGGGATGATAAATATGCAGCTCGGCATCGGCCCCCAAGGCAATGCCACGCCATACCGCCGGCTCAAGCGTCATGGCCGACGCCTTGCGCAGCATCAAGGGTGTCATGCCCAAACCGGCTG
Organism: Advenella sp.; assembly: GCA_034006805.1. Lineage (GTDB taxonomy): Bacteria > Pseudomonadota > Gammaproteobacteria > Burkholderiales > Burkholderiaceae_B > Advenella. Next base: position 21,390 of record JAVESC010000034.1, on the reverse strand, counting down.
AAGCGGCAAATACGCCAATAAAACGACGGCGTGACGATGTAAATGTTTTCATCGGTTTTCTCCATTTGCTGAAGGAGTACTGTCAATGACGGGCGCCGGTATGACGCCACCGTAATTCAGGATATATTCCTCAGGCATGGTGTCAAATGTGACAACCCTGCCACCATGCTCTTCGCTAAAAGCCTGTGCCCTGGCCTGATCACTGAAAGGCAGGGCATCTTCACCCCCCATACCACCTACAAACCGGCTTTCAATGACATAAAATGCTTTATAGCCATCAATCCAGATGTCATTAGCCCCCTTTTGGGACCAGTCGCCAACCGCCCCCATATCATTCACATAAATAGCACTTAAGCCTTTGGGCTCTTCGGGCAACAGCGTATAGGCAAACACTTGCTGAATTGTGGAAAACCAGACCGGCTCACTGGCGCCGTTAACATGAATCTGCCCCTTGGGGCCCTGATGCTCAAACAGGTTCATGGAACAATAATGCCCGACTGCCTCTGCCGTAATAACGCGTGGTTCGGGTGACACAGATGCCTGGCCCCCCTCATTGCCGCACCCGGCAAGCAATATACCCATCAACATAATCCCGCCCAAGAAAGACCGCTTCATATCTGTTTTTTCCTGAAAAAGAAAATGGCCAGCGCAAAGGGAATCACAATCCACAATAACTGCACGACCATCAGCACCTGTCTGCCCATGTTAATTTGTTCACTTAAACCCGCCATACCCGCATACATGGAAATATTTTCATAGCCCGTCAGGTTCAGCAAACGGTAGACATCGGCCGGATTAAACAGCAGCACCGTATTCACAACCGACGCCGTCAGGGTTTGTTGGGTATCGGCAACCAGCACCCCCAGCAAGGCCATATCAAAGATAACCACAAAAAACAGCCATACCCCAATAGCGATCCCTGCCGCAGTGGCCCTTTCACGAACCAGCGTACTGATCAAATATCCCATGGACAGAAAACTGGCTCCCAGCAAAATACTGGCGATGATTAAAAATACAAACGGTTCCCAGGCACTGGTATTAACCGTACCATGCACCAATTGCAGGGTAATACCGGCCAGGCCGTAACCAAATATGGTGGCCAGGGCCAAAATAAACAGATGACCCAGGAATTTGCCAATCACCACCTGCCAGCGCGCAACCGGATAACTCAGCAACAATGCCATCGTCCCCCTGTCCACCTCGCCAACAATGGCGTCATAAGAAAGCAGCATGGCAATCAGGGGGATCAGGAAAATAGACAGGCTGGACAGACTGACAACCGTGACGGTTAACGGGTCAACCTTCACCGCCCCGGTGGGTGAGCTGCCCATAAACCCCAGGGACAAAGCCAGCATGGCCAATAAAACGGTAGTGGCAAGTACCCAGCGATTGCGCATGCCATCACGGATTTCTTTACCGGTAATAATAAAAACAGCGTTCATACATCCTCCCTCCGCAGGAAGTGCGCATACATATCATCCAGGCTGGGTGTATGTATTTCTATATTATTGATCCCATTGATATTGCCCAGACTGCAAATAGCCTGGACTTTATCGTGTTCGGAACAATGGAGCTCATAAGCCGATTCATTGTGCTTGCGCCATGCCGTTGGCAATTTTCCGGCACTTTCAGAACCGGGCGTCAAGGCGATGCGGATCCGGATGGGCAGTCCGCTTTGCTGGCGCAATTCAGACATGCTGCCATCGGCAATTTTGTGCCCGTTTTTCATGACGATAATACGGTCAGCCTGGCCATCAAGCTCTGCCAGTGCATGCGTACTGAGCAATACGGTTGAACCCTGATTACGCAACTCGGACACGATTTCATAAAACATTTGCCGTGATGCCGGGTCAAGGCCCGTGGTGGGTTCATCAAACAGCAATACCTGCGGCTTGCCCAGCAAAGCCTGGGCCAACGCCAGCCGCTGGCGCATACCTTTGGAATAAGTGCCGACACGGCGTTTGGCGGCCTGCGCAATACCAACCCGGGACAACAGGGCATGGTTATTGGCCAGGGGCTGCTTTTTCAGCCTGGCATAAAAAGCCAATGTTTCAGCACCAGTCAAAGAAGGATGCAGGGCAACCGTTTCGGGCAAATAGCCTATCTGCGCCCGAACCTGGGCCGCGGCACGGCTGGAAACATCATTTCCCAATAACTCGACCTTTCCACGGGTAGGGTGAATCAAACCCAAAACAAGCTTGATAATGGTACTTTTACCCGCACCGTTATGCCCTGCCAGGGCAACACATTCACCTGCCTTAAGCTGCATATCCACATTATTAACCGCATGCTGCCTGGCATAAGTTTTAGTGACACCCGACAATACAACTTGATATTGACTCATTGCATTTCCTTGTATTTTTTCAGTGCGGGTGTTGTTGGCATTTTCATGACAGGCGCACTGTCAATCACCCCACCGGGCAAAATAGCCGGGAATTGTGATTGCGCCCACCTTACAACGCCAACCGCAGGGCTGTTCAACAGTAAGCGGGCAACGGGAGCCCGCCAGATCACCTGGTCAATCACATCGTTGGGACGGTAAGCGGTATCGGCAATGCCATCACCATCCAGGTCGAAAGCACTGTTATCACTCCAGAAGTTACCCCGGCCATCCACCGACCAGTCGTAATAACGGGAGCCCACATATTTAACCTGGTTCTGGTTGCTGACAAAGGCATTGTTGCTTATTTTGTTGCCCTGTGCCGCACCGGTATAATGAATGCCGATCTGACATTCTTCAAAGTGATTACTGTTAATCACATTATTATTGGCATTGTAAAAATACACGCATTTTTCAGCATTGATCACCAGGTTTCCTGAAATATCCGAACTATTTGCATAGTTCATCATGATTCCCTGGCTGCGGCTGTCAATGGCAACATTATCTTTAACCTTCAAACGTTCGGAAAACATGATGGCATAGCCAATGCTGTTCCCGATGGACACGTTTTCACTGACCACACTGTCATTGGTATACATATAATGGACACCATAACGCAGCTCACTGAAATGATTGCCACGAAACTCGTTGTGTTTGCTGGTATTTGAAAAAATACCGTCACGCCCCAGGGAAATATCATTACCGATGATTTTGGCGCCTGGCGCATTCCATAAAGTCACACCATTGCCCCGCTCTGACACGCGCAATTCTGTCGTGCCAACAATCCGGTTGTTCTGTACCAGCGCCTCATGGGCACCCCATACATAAACACCTACCGAATTGTTCAAAATATCATTATTTTCAATTAATGCTTTAGTAGCGGTTTTATCCAGAAAAACGCCCGCATCCATATCAGGCAGGCTCAGTCCAGACTGCGTGACCGTCAGGCTGCGTACCACTACATCGGGTGATTGCACCCAAACGGTACGCCCCTTTCTTTCGCCCACCACCACCGCACTCCGGTCGGCAGGCCCTTCCAGAGTCAGGGGCTTGTCAATAACAACATTACCCCTGTATTCTCCTGCTGCCAGACGCAGCACATCACCCGCCTGTGCCTGTTCAATAGCCTGTTGCAGGCTATCGGTGGGCACAAGCTGAATGATGGCAGCCTGGCTGCCGTGGGCAAGACTTATGCCGGCCAGCAAAATGCCGGCTGACAATAAGTGCCTGGTGTTTAATTTCATGCCATTAAACACATCAGGCCGACTGCTTGGGACGGACATACATCTGACCGGCCATTTCCATATGCAAGGCATGGCAGAACCACTGGCAATAATACCAATGCACCCCCGGAATACCTGCGACAAACGTCACGGAAGAGGTCGCCTGAGGGCCAATTTCCATAGCAACACCATGACCTTCCAGGGTAAAGCCGTGAGTCAGGTCTTCGATGGTTTCCATATTGGTCACCACCACGGTTACTTCATCTCCTTCGTTAACTTCAAAAGAAGGGATGCTGAACACAGGCGCAACGGCAACCATGTAAACGCGAACCTTGTTGCCATCACGGATAATATCGGCTGCCTTGTCCAGATCAACCCCGTCTTTTTCCGCCATTTTACGGGCGTCTTCCCACATGGGATCGTTACGGTCCCAGATGTGTTTTGGATGCACCTTGGAACGATGGACCAGACACATATCATGCGGTTCGGCAAAACTCGGGCCGTCATGCACCAGTTTCATTTCATCGCCTGAAATATCAATCAGCTGGTCATTTTCCGGCTTCAGCGGGCCCACGTTAAGAAAACGGTCTTTAGAGAATTTATTCAGTGAAACCAGCCACTTGCCATCGGCCTCTTTGGTTTCACCCATGGTGGTGTGGTTATGGCCCGGCTGATAATGAACATCCAGCTTCTGGATAATGGGATCAACCTTCTCACCGGCAAAAGCACGTTTGGCCAGGTCAATATTCCACTTCACCATCTGGCTGTCAATAAACAGCGTGGTATAGGCATTGCCACGACCGTCAAACGCGGTATGCAGCGGGCCAAGACCCAGTTCTGGCTCGGCAACCACGCAGTCACGGGGCTGGATTTTATCGTCAAACAAATCATCCAGCTTGTTAACATCCAGCACGGTAACCGTTGGGGAAAGCTTGCCGTTCAGGACAATATGTACGCCGTCTGGTGCCGCGTTACATCCGTGCGGCGAGTTGGGCACGGGAATGTAGCGGGTGTATTTGGAGCCATGACGGCCATCAACCACCGGCACCCCGCCAATTTCCTTGTAATCACCATTTTTAATGGCTTCTTCAATACGTTTGATATTGAAAACAACGCACCAGTCCTGTTCATTGGCCGAAGCATCCTGAACGGTCAGGCCCTTTTCGGAGTTGTAGCACGTGGAAAAAGAATATTTACCCTGATAGTCGGCATCACCGTTATCCAGGTTGCCATCAACCATGACCTGCCAGGCCACTTTCATGGTGTCCCCGTCAATGGCGGTATAAACCGCCCAAAAGTTCTGTTTGGGGTCATCCATTAAGGTGCCTTCATTAGGCACAGGCACAATATGCTCACCATTGGCAAACACATATCCCGTACGCGGGTAACGCTGCGGGCGTAAACCGTGTACACCGGACACGTTTGGAACTTCAAGGATTTTGTCGGTTTTCATCACATCGCAACGGATGCGGGCAACACGGTTATTGGCTTTATCATTAATAAAAACATACCGGCCATCATAGGTCTGGTCGGTAAATGACATATGCGGGTGATGCGCGTCACCATTGGGCAGCACCGGTATATTCTGGCTTTCCAGGTATGCCCGGGTTGCAGGTGTCAGGTTTTCGTTCAGGATTTTACGGCTTTCATTGGTCCGCCCCCAACCTGTTGCACTGCACATATTGAAAACGGGAATCCGTACCAGCTCACGCATGGAAGGTAAACCCAGCACCCGTATTTCCCCTGATTGGCCACTGGAGTTGAAAGCATAATACTCGTCCAGTTCACCCGGACCCACTTCATACTTAAGACCTTTTCCCGATTTGTCATCTTTGGCTGCGAAAGAAGGCAGGTGTGCGCCACCTACCAGACCCGTTGCCCCTGTCAGCGCAGCGGTTCCCAGAAAGGAACGACGGCTCAGACCCACCTTATCCGATTTTTGCTCAGACATAAAAACTCCCTTTTAATTTGACGCCAGAGTTAATCCCTCTCAGATATCTGTGTCATTTCACGTTACAGCTAAAAAACCATACATACTGACTGCTTGGGTACTACTTATTCTTTCTGCCCTGTCTTGCCTGCATTCGGTATAAACCTGACAACCGTTTCTTGCGGCAAAGACTGCGGCGGCGGTGCCTTGGTTCTCTTTCTTTTTGAATTTTTCTGTATCAGGTGAGGACATTTTTCTTCGTGGTGATACAGCATTTGGCAATGCAGGCACTGGATACACTCGTTGGGATTGATATCCCCTTCCGGATGAATGGCCTGGACCGGGCACTCGTTGCCACACCGCTGACAGGGGTTACCACAGGTTTTATAACGACGCAGCCAGTCAAAAATGCGCATTTTGGCAGGAATGGCCAGGGCAGCCCCCAAAGGACACAGATAACGGCAATAGAAGCGCTCGATAAACAGACCAGCTAACAACAACAGCACGGCAAACAGCACGAATGGCCAGGTTCTGATGAATTTCAGGATAATGGCGGTTTTAAAAGGCTCCACCTCTGCCAGCTGTTCGGCCAGCGACAGCTCATACATGGAAAAACCAAACAGCACCACAAAAATGACATATTTGATGGCCGCCATCCGGCTATGCACCCCATGGGGGACATTAACCTGTTTGATACCGATTTTTTTGGCTATCCGGTTCAATAACTCTTGCAGGGAACCGAACGGACAGAGCCAGCCACAAAAAGCACCCCGGTTCCAGAACACCATGGAAATGGCCGTTGCGCACCACAGGATGAACACGATCGGGTCCATCAGGAAATATTCCCATTGAAAATCAGTGCGCAAGGCTGAGGTGAAGGTAAGGACATTCACCACCGACAGCTGTGCCTGGGCATACCAGCCTATATAAAACAGGCTGAACACCAGGAAAACCAGACGGAAGCGGTCATAAAAAACAGGATGTTTTGCCAGCGTTTCCTGGAAGAAAAACACCCCCACCAGCAGTACCAGCGCGATCACGACAATCGTGATTTGAACAACCTTGGATTTCCAGATTTGTTTCCATAAGGGCTCGTACGCCTCGGCCTCTTCCATGCTGATGGCTTCTTCGGCTAAAGACGTGGTGGCATCACCTGCCGTTGCGCCAGCCACATCCGCTGCATCCGCTGCTGTATGATCCGGCCCCGTGGAAACAGCTGTCGCTACCTGCGTTGTATCGGCAGCAATGGACACGACAGGCGCATCAGGATCGGCAATGGTATAAGCCTGCGGCAATTCATAATCAAGATCAAACGTGACAAATGCCTTTTCCCTGACATTAATAACGCGCTGAACCATTAGCTGCAAACGCCAGGGCTCGGTCACTTCAAAGAAAGTGGCAGATTCCGGCACCGTAAACAGGGCGATTTCTTTAATGGATGGCGCACCGGCGGCCATCAGGTCGGCAATACGCTGGTGATTCAGGTCGGTAAAACGGAAGCTGCTTTCCTGCTGGATCACTTCTATACGGTCAAAAATACCACCGCGCACATAGCCCGACCCCTTGAAAGAGTAAACCCCTTCACCCGCCACCAGAATAGCCTGCTGGCCGGGTTTGAGACGATCACGCAAATAATTCCATTCGGCTTCTCCCAGCAGGCTGCGCCCTATTGACGGCACACTGACAACAGCCGCATACAGGTTGATAAAAGTATCGTCGGGGTCACCTTTTTCAGGCTTGTCTATCGCTCCCTGGCGTCCGGTTTCCTCGAATGTCCGGTTGACATCATTGATTGAAACATGAAGATTGCGAACCGCCCCCTCTTCCAGCAGGGTATCCCAGGATTTGATTTCATCCCGGGACATATCTATAATTCTTTTTTGTACCGGCTCTGCCACCACCGGGGCCGCATCCTGGCGAGACTTGCCGATATTGTAATGACGGGCAACCGCCATGACCGAACGGGTAATGCTGTCACCAATAACCATCAGGGTAACCGTTGCGCCACTGATAATATCCACCGGTGGCGGGGCATTTGGCCTGCGCGGGGTGGTAACCATATTCAAGCCGACATAGCCCTGAATAAAATTATCTACTTTTGACTGCGGGATACCAATTAAAACAATAGGTTCATGGTGCCTGACCAGTTTGGCACCCACAATCGTTCCGCTGTTATCCAGCCCGACCACGACATCAATCGGTTTGCTTGAATAACCCCTGGTATTGACAATATCAGTCGTGAGGTAGACATAGCCAATTTGCTTATTATTGGCATAGGCACGGGCAACCATGGGTTTGCCTTCTGCCGGGCCAAAACGGTCAGCGCCCGGAAAAACCTCTTCGGGCACCAGGGTATCCAGGAACTCTGGCAATGCCTGGGCCATTGCCGCGGACATTCCAAATAATGCCAGCAGCAAAACAAAAAGCATCAAAATTTTTGAGAACAAATACTTTATGCTTTGGGAGCGGTTTTTTTCAGAGTACATGGGAAAAGCTCGTATCCATCAAATGAGATATGAGCCCATACTATGTAAAACAACTGAAAAGGCGCTTGATTTTTCGCAAGCCGCCGCCCTTCCGAAAAGAAACAATGGCATTTGCTTAACACAAATCAAGAAAAATAATTTTCCTTATTTAATTCTAATTAACACAAGAAAATTATGATATATATTACCTTTCATTTGAAATAAAAAAGCACAAGCTTAAAAACCTGTGCTTTTGATATCCGGTTTAGTTTATTGCCCTGCTAGAAAACCGAACGACTGCATTATTGTCTTACTGCATTTCCGCCACCAACACTTCAAGCAATTGTGCCGCCGGCATTTCACGGGCCAGATAGGCGGCCTGCCCGGCCCATTGTGCGGCAAATTCAAAGTTTCCTTTCTTGTTGGCTGCCGCAATCAGGGCCTTGCCGGCATCATACGTCATGGGGTAACCCGGTGTGGCAGGCGCACTTGCCGTATCTATCTCGCTTATCATGCGGTTAACCATCCCCCTGGCGGCGCGCCCTGAAATAACCGTGGTTACGGCCGTATGCAGTGCCCGTTCACTTTTCAGGTTGGCCCGGTAAGCGGCATTGGCCGATGACTCGGGACACAGTACAAATGCCGTTCCCATTTGGGCCGCACATGCCCCCAGCTCCAATACCGCCCGAATACCTTGGCCATCCATAATGCCACCGGCTGCAATAACCGGCAAACGGCATTCTTTTACCAGCAGTCGCACCAATGCCAATGTCCCCATGCAGGCATCGCCCTGCTCTGGGTTAAACACCCCCCGGTGCCCACCCGCCTCGTACCCCTGGGCCACAATAAAATCAATACCGGCCGCCTCTATTTGCCGGGCTTCTTCCAGGGTAGTGGCGCAAGCCAGCAGGGTAATACCTGCCGCTTTCAGGGCTTGTATATAGGCTGCGGAAGGCAGACCAAAATGAAAGCTGACAAAAGCAGGCTTAAGCGCCAGCAACATGTCCAACATGGGCCGGTTATCCACAAAGGTTTCATAAATTTCATTCAGCTGTGCAGGCAGTGTGGCACCAAACTCCTCAAACAGAGGTTTCAGGTAAGCCAGCCAAGCCTGTTCCTGCTGTGGGTTTTGCGCCGTTCGCTGGTGACAAAACACATTCACGTTAAACGGTTGATGGGTTAAAGCCAGGGTTTGTTCAATCATTTGGCGGGCACCTGCCGTATTGACCGCTGCCACCCCCAATGAACCCAAAGCACCGGCATTGGATACCGCCGCAGCCAGGGCCGGTGTGGAAACCCCCGCCATGGGTGCCTGAATAATGGGATATTTAATACCGGGTAATAAAAAAGTGTTGTGTGCCATGTTGTTAATATTCCTGAAAACAGTTTGCTGTTTTTTTTAAAAATACCATAACAAAATTAAAAGAGAATTAATTCTATCCCTGCAGTATGGTTTTTACCGTGTTTGAAAAGCAGGCAATACGCACTATACTTGGACAAAACAACCAGTAGCTGGCTGGCATATTAATGAATACGCCTGCCGGCACCACCAAGCAGCGGGACCAAGGAGCCAATTCATGAATGCAACAAGCAACACCAATCAGCTTTTTTCCCTGAAAGACCAGGTTGCCCTGGTAACCGGCGCCTGTAGGGGGCTGGGCTACCAGATCGCCCATGGTCTGGCCAATGCCGGCGCCACCGTTCTTGTGCATGCCCGTGACGAGCAACGCGCCAAAGATACCGCCAGCGCTTTCAATAACATGGGCCTGTCGGCCAGCTGGCAGTCTTTTGACATTAATGACCACCAGGCCCGGCGCGAGGCGTTCACCCAGATAGAAAAAGAGTATGGGCGCCTTGATATCCTGGTTAACAATGCCAGCATTCGTATTCGCAAAACCCTGCATGACCTGACACCGGTTGAAATTGAACACATCGTTAACACCAACATCCTGGCCAATATCGGCATTTCCCGCTCGGCCATCGACCTGATGCGCAAGAACCGCCATGGCCGCATCGTGACCATCAGCTCTATTGCCGGTCATGTCATTCGCCATGGCGATTTTATTTACCCCATCACCAAGCAGGCCCTTAATACCATGACCCGCTCCATCGCGGTTGAATATGGTCATGAAGGCATTTTATGCAATGCCGTGGCACCCGGTATTTTTGATACCGAACATAATGAAGCCCTGGTCAAAGAGCCCGAAACCATGCGTAAAATCCAGGAGCGCAACCCCCTGCAACGCCTGGGCAAACCCGAGGAAATCATCGGCCCCGTGCTCTTTCTGACCTCTCCGGCCGCCTCTTATATTAATGGCCAGGTCCTGACCGTTGATGGCGGGCTTTCCGTGGCTTTTTAAGGGTTCTTATCCGCTTTTAAACGTTTTTAAATACCGATAACGCTTCCGGCCTTTACCCGCTTTATCCGTTTTATGTCATCACAAACCGGTATTCCCGCCACTAATATGCGTGGCGACAACTGCGGCAATTTAAGCGCGGCCGGTGGCCCCTTTGACATTCACAGCAGCCTGGTCAAGGTCGGCCCGTTGTTTGTGCCAGTGGCTAGTCTGGTTCAGCCGGCGTAACCGCCTCAGGTGTTAGGCCCGTGCTATCTGGGGCAGGCGAGCCTGGCTCTGGATTCGGACTTTCAGGTGCTGACAGGCTGGCACCGGGCGCCAGGTTTTGCGTAGCAGCTGCCACAGGCATTTGCAAACGCGCTTCTTCCAGCTGCAATTTGGCGGTTTCCAGCCGTGCCTGGGCCTCTTCAGCCAATAAGCGGGCTTCATCTGCACGGGTTTTGGCCTCATCGGCACGCGCTTTGGCTTCTTCGGTTTTCAGGCGTGCTTCTTCCGTCTTCAGTTTGGCCAGCTCTACATTGGCCTGTGCTTCGACGGCATTGTTTTTGGCGGCTTCTGCATTCAGGCGGGCGGTTTCTTCATCTGATTTAGCCTTGGCTGCCAAGGATTTTGCTTCAGTTTCTTTGCTTAAGGCTTCTTTTTGGCGCAAACGGGCTTCATCGGCAATGGCTTTGGCTTCGTCTTTGCGGGCCTTGGCCTCGGCAGCCCGGGCCTGTGCTTCGGCCTGTTTGGCGCGGGCCAGCTCCACTTCGGAATGGTCTACCTCACCATGAACGATGGGGGGCCCCTCATTAACGGTGGAACCCTGGTCACAACCGGCCAACATGCCTGCAACCAGAAACAGCGATACCATTAATACCTTGCCTGACCCTTTCATTGAACCCTGCCGTATGAGTGAAAAAACAAACAATAACAGCTTATATCGCTGGAAACAAGATGGGAATGCCGCTGTAAACGAGAGTACACCCGAAAGATATTTCAATAATATCTGTCGGGCTCATCTTGTTGAATAATATTAATCTGGATTTTCGTTTCTATAGGTTTGTTCTGGTTTGCCAACATATTGTTTTGTCAGCGCGTCAAGCTCGGGGCCATGATACAAGTCAATGCACTTCATTAAGTCAAGCCGGGTGCCTGCTCCTTGATGGGAGGCATATTGGCGTGCAAGATAAGTCTTGACCAATTCAGGTATTTTTTCTGTGCTGTTTTCCAGGTCATATTGACTCCAGTAATCTAATGCACTGGCACTGCTTATGGCGTCATGGCTTACTTCCGGGTGTTGTGCATAAGCGCTTGAAATACAAAAAGCCAAAGCAGAGTCTTTGTAATTCTGGGCATAAGTTCTACTGGCTGCTTCAGGCAGTTTTGGTGATGTGTCAGCCTGTACCGTTGGATAAAAAAACAGGCATGAGAACAGGATAAAAAGAATGACCGTGCGTGAATTGGACATGTTATTTCAATTCCCAAAAAAGAGCTTCATTGGTTTGGTAGTTTATGCTAGGCTCATTGAAATAACATTGATCGTAACAAGTGTTTCCATTTCTTGCCTGATCCGTTGGTTTTTCTTCTTGATAAGATCTTGCTCCATCAATGGATAGTCAGGGCGCCAGCAGTAATATTTTCAATTGGCTGGGCACTATCCGCATACCAGCTATATTGAAAAGGTTTTGCAACGACAGGCTGCTCAGGCGGGTAGCGGGCATACCCTTAAGCAAATACGTGAATGCACCGGTAATATGGCGTGATGGCCCCATTACCGTATTAGATACCATACCCAATACAATCCCCGGGTTATCGCCATTGGTAATGGGCGCAAAAGTGGCCAGGTTATGGGCGGGTGTGCACATGTACAGGATATTGAAGGCATTGGGAATATAGGTGGGCCCCAGTGCCACATTGGGATAAGGTACCGGGATGACGGGTGGCGTACGACAAACATCGGGAAACGCCAGATCCATTCCCATTAATTGTGCATTTGCAAACATAAGTGCTCCTTAAAATATTCAATAGGTATTGTTCGCGGCATCAAAATATTCAGCCTTGAGCAATGCCTCGTCAGCGGCAAGACAGCCCGGCCCCGATTTGATGCTTTCACTATCGGTCAGGGCCCGGTGAAACCGGGTTCGCTCAAAATTCGCCTGCCCAAACCTCGCCCCACGCAAATCAGCGTAAGAAAAATCGGCATAGGTCAGGTCGGCGCCCGAAAAGTCCGACCGTTCTGCACTGGCATAATGAAAAATGGCTTGCCATGCATTGGCACCGGCAAATACCGTCCGGGTCAACACGGCTTCATTGAAAATCGCGTTTTTCAGGGAAGTCCCCGCCAGACTGGCCGCCTCCAGGTCGGCCTCCAGAAACAGGACCTGATCGGCACAGGCCTTGTTCATGCGCGCCCGTTTCAGGCTGGCTCCTTTAAAATTGGCCTGACTCAGGTTGGAACCTGAAAAATCAGCATCATCCAGTACGCTGTCGGTAAACTGGCAAAGCGTTAACGGCACATTTGTGAATTTCTGCCTGGCAAGCTGGCATTTCATCAGGACACAACGATTCATGGCCGTTTGCGTAAAATCCACCGTTTCCAGATTGGCCTGCATGAAAACACAGGCATCCATGCTATTTACCGCATAACTGCATTGATTTAACTGGCAATTGATGAAAAACGTTTTTTCAAACAAATGCATTTGCCGGAATACGGTTCCCGACAAATCGGATTCATTAAATGTCACCACACTGAAAACCGATGCCTCGAACAGGCACTGCCGCAACGAAGACTCCACCACCATGATTTCTTTGCAATCAGCCTGTACAAACCGGCATTCATCCAGCAGGGCACCCTGAAAGGTCGTCTTGTAAAGATTGCTGCCATTGAAGACCGCCCGTTCAAAATTACATTGAATGAAAACCGCTTCCTGCAAATTGGCCTGATTGAAAACAACCCCGGAAAAATCCACTTTCTCGAACATGCCCCCTGAAAGATCCTGTCCGGAAAAATCCATACCGGCAAAAGACACCTCCCTGAAAGCCTCTCCCTGCCGGATATCCTGCGCCACCTGTTGTGAATTAAAACTCATGTTCATGCTCCTTTCGCTTCAGGGAAACGCTTGACCTGTTCGGCATAAATGCCGTCAAAAACCGTTTCCCGATCGGCCATAAGTCCGGAAACATCAGCCCTGAACAGGTTGGCACGATACAGATTGACTTCTTTCATGACCGACTTTTGCAGATTGGCGCCAATCAAGCTGCTGTATTGCAAAGATACTTTCTCAAAAAAGGTTCTGACGAACAGGGTTTGCGGAAAGCGGGCATGCTCCATCATGCAAAGGGAAATTTCCGCCTCGGAAAAATCACAATTCTCGGCCAGAGCCTGTTTAAAATCACACTGTTCCATATGCGTCTGGCGAAAATTGCACGTCCTGATCTGGCTTTGCCTGAATGTGCAACAGTTCAGCTTTACCCCTTGGGTAAACACAATATTCTTGAGCCAGGCTTGATCAAAAGAAAGCTGCTCAAGACCGCACTGGTAAAAAACGCCCCCCTCCACCTCACTGCGTTCAAAACTGACATGGGAAAGCGGGCAATCGGAAAATGCCAACTGCTTTAATTGCGCCTCAATAAAGCCTACCCTGTCCAGCACAACCTCATGAAAAGCCACCTGTTCAAAACTGGCCCCGGTCAGGTCAACCTGTTGCAGTTTGCCCTGATAAAACTGGCAAGTCTTGAAACGCGCCCCCGTCATCTGTACCTGTTCAGCTTCAAGCCCAAACAAAATGGCGTGATCAAAGCAGGCCTGTTCAAATGTGCTGTGTTCAATCCGGGCCTGCGATAAATTACTGTTAGCCAGATTGGCGTCTTTGAAAGAGCTACCTGAGATTTTTGCCCGGGCCAGCACGGCATGCGTCAAATTGGCATGATCCAGCCTGACGTTGTGCAATATCGCCCCTTCCAGCATGGCCCCCTGCAAATTGGCGCCACGCAAATCCATATCAGACAGATCAATACCGGTCAGGTCCAGGCCGGCCAGGTTTTTATCTTTCAGGTAGGCATGACGCACGGCCTCTTGCATTTGTTCCATGCGGTGCGGGCCGGCTACCGGTGCCTCCCCCAGGAACTGCACCGAATACAGATAGAGTTTGTCCATTTTTTTTTGAGCATGCTTCATGAAATCATGATCCAGCAGGGGTGCCCCGGTAGATTTGCTTTCCAGCTTGCCGCCCTCACGTAAAATTTTGCGTTCCTGGTGCAATTTTTCAAGTGCCTGCGCCAGTTTTCCATCCCGATCGATCTTCAAAGGGCCATAATTTTCGGCTGTTATTGGCATGCCACCAATTTTCAGGGAATCCTCAAAATCAAGCGGACCTCCTGCCTGAATACGCCCTTCTTTTTTCAGTTTTGTCAGACTGGAAAGCGCCTCACCCCGAACCTGCTTTTCAATGGTTTCACGATCAGGGACATGCTGTTGCAAACGCTCAAATATTTCAGGCAATTCAGAAAAAGACAAAGGCTTTTTCGGTCCCACAAATTCCGGTGCCACGAAAACAGCAGGGTCATGGCCCAATTCACGCAAACGCTGACGTGCCTTTTCCCTTTCAGCCTCAGCCCGGTTCTGCTGGTTGCGCACAAAAGCACTGGTCTGCAAAGGGTCGGGGATGTCCCCGAAAGACAGCAGCATGGTCTCTGGCACCTGAATCAATTGCTCATCTTTCAGGGCATATAAAGCTGCCTTTTTATGATCCATGCGAATGCCAAACACTGACCGGTAATAATCAAGGTCACGCTCATACCCGCCCAGTTCCAGCCCGGCCATCACACATTCCACATCCCATCCGTCTTCTTCGGCAATGGGGCAACTGCCATGAAACATCATGATGCATTGGGTTGTATGAGGCACAAACCAGACCGTACTGGCTTTCATGTCAATTTCCAACAGGTCCGCTTCAGCCATCTGCTTTAACCGGACAAAAGCCCTTGCCTGTAAGTCGGGCAAGATACCCGACCAGCAGGATAACTGAGGATGCATATTGTAAAAACTGAAGGGCATTGCCCGGGGCAGGCTGTCATGACCACGCCAGCGCTGGTCTGCCGAAGCTGCATTGAAGATGGCCGGATTCATGTCTGAAAAAAAACCCGGAAACTCGTGCTGGCGCCATTGCTCGGAATACGTGCCCACGAGGGAAAACCGCTGCGGCCATGTGATATTAATTGCGCCAAACCCTTCCGGTTCATACTGTTTGCGTGAATCACTGACCCGGTTACGCAAGCCTTCAATATTGGGCAAACGCTGTACCAGGGTGCCATTAAACGGCTCTGGTGCCGCTCCCTTGCCCTCGGGATTACGCTCAAAAGACGGGCCGCCAAACGCATTGGCCCAGTTGATACGCATGGACTCGAAGGGCTGGGGACGGCTTATTTCATTGTTAACCCAGAACCGGTCCCCAAACACCAGCAAGTCTTTTTCAAGCTCACCGACCCGTGCCTTGACAGCGCATTGCCGCTTTTCTTCCTGAAACGCGGTATACGCCTGCCCAGAAACCAGAAACTCGGGTTCCGGCTTGGGCATGGCCAAGTCAAGCACCCCCCCTGCATCCAGCTCTTCCTGCACCAGTTTCCATAGATTTTGCTCGCTATCCAGCCGGACACTGCCCTGGCTGTAATCAAGCAGGGCATAAACACCCAGCCCCAAACGGGTTTGCCCGCGCCAGGCATAAGGTCTGGGCATTACACTTAGCCGAATGGGTTTAATGATTTTCATGAAAACACGATACTTTAATTAAAAAAAAGACGCAATTGGCAGCACTCACTTCACTTGCCCTGCCATTTTCTTTTCTTTTTCCTGACGATATCTTTGCTGCAATTCATCAAAATTTTCCTCTTTTAATACCACTTTTTCAGGCTTCTCACGGCTTCTCACTACTTCAATTGTTTTTTCTGGTTGATATTTTGGCAAATCCGCCAAGTCTATGTAAACCTTAAGGGTTGCCTCACTGGAAGCACCACCTTGCCCATGAACCAGCAGACGCATACGAATTTCAGGCTTGTTATTAAGCCAATAACCCGTTGTTTCAACTGACCGTACAGTCGCCTGGCATAACTCACCATTCAAATTGACACTTATGCCGTTCCACATCCTATAAACAACACCCCCAAAAAGTCCTCCTAACAGCACGACTAAAAAAATAGCCGTCACGCCATAAATAACTGTTTTATCACTTCCTCCAAAATACGTAGCAACAACTCCCCAAAAAATCGCGAGTGCCAATGCCATAAAAAAAACTTTCATTGTTAATATCCTAATCCATTAATATTAAAGAATATCGTTTTAATTTTTTATCCATTTTGCCCTCAATTTTTTTTACAAAAAAATTTATGAAAATAATGATTTACACAAAATTTAAATTTGAGAGAAACAATAAAACCCTTATATTTTTAAATGTATTGCAGCTGCAATTGAAATAGCAGCCACCGTTTTTTTCATATGCAATCCAGCATCATTAAATGAAATACCATTATTTTTTGAAACAATACCTGCATAATCACATTTAATCCCAGTGAATGAAGCACTAACGCCATAAGCATTAACCTGCGCTCCAACCGCTACTATTTTCAGACCATCCATGCTCATGGAAAAACCGAGTTAATATATGCAATTGGACGGCACTCATTTCACCTGCCCTGCCATTTTCTTTTCCTGCTTTGCCTGTTTTTTTGCCATATCCTTGCGGTGCTTTTCCTGCAATTCTTTAAAAAACCGATGTTTAAACACGACTTGTTCCCGATCTTCCCGATCCCGAACCACTTCAATTTTTTTACCCGGCTGGTAAGCTGCCAACTCAACCAATTTGACAGTACCCCTGATTACTGCCCTATAAGTCGAATCATCCGGCTCTTGTATCCGAACATCCACAATGACTTCTGGGTCAGGCCCATCAAAACAATTGGTTTGTTTAATGGAAAGTACGGTGGCCTGAATCAACTCACCTGATTTATTGATGCGGATCGTTTTATTTGTGCTTTGAAACATGCCCTTGAAAGCCAGGACAAAAATCCCTATAAAGAAGATGAATACCAGAAGCCCGGCAAAATCCTCCCAGGCAACATCAAAAAAAACAATGCTGATGAATGCCACCAAAGCATAAATACAAACACCAATTATTATTTTCATAATTTAAAATCCTTAAATAGCAACATATAATCCACGGATGGCAGTTTTAAACATACCCAGTTGAATCGCTGCTACAAAATCCCCAAATTTATTCACTTCTTTTTTGTAAACAACAGAGACAACATCAAACTTAAATCCAGTATATGAAGCACTAACACCATAAACATTAGCCTGTGCCCCAACAATACCCAACTTCCAATCATCCATATTTGTGGAGAACCCAGAAATTTTCGTATGCTTCGCAAAAAAATTGTCTGAGCTGGCCGGTCACTTCTTCAGTCACGATGCCATCCACCGTGTCATCCAGTGTTCCTGTAATATGCCGTTCCATAGTGCTGTTAACGGTCTGGTCATAGGCACATAGACCGAATGGCTTCTGAATCCGCTTTGGGTCGCCCTGGAAAGCAACTCTACTTGACATTTTCATGGATAAACCCGGGTTAATATATGCAATTGGACGGCACTCACTTCACCTGCCCTGCCATTTTCTTGTCAAGCTTTGCTTTTTTAATTTCCCGAAGTTTCCGATGCAATTCCTGTGTTTTTTCAAAGTCCGGGTCTTTCAAAACAACTTGATACCGGTCTTGCCGGTCTCGTACCACTTCAATTTGCTTACCTGGTTGATAGGCAGGTATATCAACCAATTTAACAGTGCCCCGGACTGTTGCCTGATAAGAAGAACCGTTCACTTCCTGCACCCTGATTGCCATAATCACTTCAGGATCTTCGCCGTTGTAAATATTGGTCTGTTTAATGGAAAGCACGGTAGCCTGGACCAATTCACCTGTTTCATTCAGACGAATCGTTTTCATATCACTTTTAAAAGAATCCTTGAAGCCAAAATAAAAAATACTACCCATGAGAATAAGAAAGCTTATAACAGCAACAACTAACCAATCAAAATTAAAAAAAATCAGGCAGGCAACAGAAAACAACAAATAAAAGACAACGAAAATTTTCATAAACTTTGCCTGTTTACCTATAAAAATGGATGGTAGTTGCTAATTCAGTCGATGCTACTATCGTTCGAATTTTGAAACCTGCTTGCTTGGCAGCACTCACTTCACCTGCCCTGCCATTTTTTTTCCTGCTTTGCCTGTTTTTTGGCCATATCTTTGCGGTGCTTTTCCTGCAATTGATCAAAGAATCTGGATTTGAGTACTATTTTCTCCAGGTTATCGCGATCCTGTACTACCTCAACCACGGATTGTGGCTGATAGACAGATAAATCATTCATGGGGATGTACTCCTTGATGCAAGCCTCTTGCGATAGGCCCTCAACCCGCATACGGATTCTTACCTCGGGATAGCTGTTTAACCATTTATTGGTCTGTTGAATAGAAAGGACTGTCGCTTTGCGAAGCTCCCCTGTCTTGTTAATTCGAAGCGACTCCCTTTCATTCGAAACATCGCCTTTAAAAACAAAAAAAAGTATTAAAGCAATACATAAAAAAATAACAAAAATGGTCACTATCGTTTCAAAAGAAATATTAAAAATGAAGAAACCACCCATCACAAATAAAAGCGCAATACCAGCTGCAATCAATATTTTCATTATCAAGTTTTCCTTATATCGCAACAAACAAACCTCTAATTGCCGTTTTGATCATGCCTAATTCAATTGCAGCTCCAATGTCCTTGAACTTGGCTCCTTCACCTTTTTTAACTACTGTCGCGAAATCACATTTAACAACCGAATATTCTGCCTTCACGCCATAAGCCATCGTCTGTAACCCAACAACACCAATCTTTGCACTATCAAATAAGAAACTAATACCAGAGACTTTCATATGCTTCGCAAAAAAATTGTCTGAGCTGGCCGAGTCTGTCTGGGTAAATTTTGGTGTATCAATCACCACCTCAGGTGCCGTCATGGTAATTTTGGTGCCCGATTTGAAATTCATGTCTGTGGAAGAGTTCCGGTCTATCTGTCCCGTAATGTCCTCAGTCACATTGGCCTTATAAGTGTGCGTGGAAACGCCCCCTGCCTCATAAGTGACAGTGCCGGATACGGTTTCTTGTTTGGTGGCGTTGTAGGTTTGCGTGACGGCACCGTCCACGGTGTCATCCAGGGTGCCCGTGATGTAACGCTTCATCGTGCTGTTAACGGTCTGGTCATAAGCACTGTTATAGGTTTCACTTAACGTACCATCGACGGTCATGTTCCGGCTACCGGTCACATGCTCGGTTTCCGGGCCATCCACCGTAACGATGTTATCTCCCGTTAAATGGTAGGTATTGCCACCTGTCACGGTTGTATTCACCCCGTCGGCAATCGTATCTTTCAGACCGGTTGAGGTAATGTTGCGGGTCACGCCGGTATTGAAGGTTTCATCTTCGGCACCATCAATAATCACGGTGCGGGTACTCAATACATGATGCTTTTCGGTGTTGTCCACCCTTGTATCCAGGTCATTGCCCACCCTTACCGTCAGGTTGCGGTTGGCCTCTATCAGCATGTCCAGCTGGGCCTTCATGTGCAACAGTTCCTGTCCCAGCTTGTCTTCAAAGATCAACATATTCGCCATATCCGGGTCACCGTACACCGAATGGCTCCTGAAACCGCTTTGGGTCGCCATGGCGGGCAGTTCTACGGGTGGCATGTTGGATGCGTTATAAACCCGCCCCAGCACCACTGGCCGGTCCGGGTTGCCGCCAATAAAATCCACCACCACTTCATCATTGATGCGTGGCAATTGCAAGCCGCCAAAACCGGTTCCCGCCCAAGGGCTGGACACCCGTACCCAGCTGGAACTGTTTTCATTATGCTGGCCATAACGGTCCCAATGAAATTGAACCTTGATACGCCCATATTGATCAGTCCAGATTTCCTGCCCGGCAGGGCCTACCACTTTGGCCGTTTGCGGACCATGCGTGCGCGGTACGGGCGTCAGCCTGCGGGCACGAAACGGGATGTTATCGGGCAAGGCACTAAAAACCACTTCAAAGCTGTCTTCACGGTTTGTACCCGAGGTATAACCGGCAATACTCATCCGGTAATGGGCGGAAACAATCATGTAAGCACGGTTTTCCGCCATGCGTGGATGGTTTTTCAGGGTAAACAGATAACCGGGCGCCATTCCCCTTACATTGGTCACGCCCTGAATCTGTTCACGACTGGCCTGCAATTCTTCAAGGCGAATCCGTGAGTAACTTTCTCCGTGCTCAATTTCCTGATAACCGCCCTGCCATTCATAAACTTCCAGCCCCACTGGCTGGCCAGCAGACTCACCACGGGACAGGGCATCAAGACTGACCCTGGGTTTACGGAAATCGTAATCAACCGTTGCATAACTGTCTGGTGTAATCTGCGCCTGTACATGCCAGCCAGACACATATTCACGGTTTGCACCCAAATGACGGTTACCGTCAATATAGGGAATTGCCATATAGCCCGGCATATCAGCATGGGCAGAAATATCGTCACAAATCACCAGGGTGTGCTGCCCGTTTTCGTGACGGAACCAGTAATAAATACCTTCATGTTCCATCAAGCGGCTAACAAAATCAAAATCGCTTTCCTGGTACTGAACGCAATACTCCCAGTTTCGGTAAGTATTCAATAATTTATACTCAACCGGAAAACCATACTCGCCCAGCACTTCCCGCAATACATCCGGGACGGTTTTATCCTGGAAAATTTTGTTATCGGTCGTTTGGGTCAAATACCACATTGAGGGGCGCACCGTGGCCCGGTAAACAAAATAATCGGAAGAATTGTTTTCCCTGCCCACCAGCACGCATTTAACGATCTGCCCATTCAAAAACCGGGGCGCGCCAGCGGTTTCAATTTCCAGTGTCAGGGGCTGGCCCAGCAATGACTTGAGATCAAGAGAAATCGTGATGGCAATCAGTTCCACATCAAATTCAAACAAG
>JAVESC010000164.1:0-3826 GCA_034006805.1 Advenella sp. | reverse complement strand
TTCTGCCCATAAGGCGCTTAGATCAACCCGTGGAATGAGAAAATCGGATGCCTGTTGGCCGGCATCGGTACTTTGTTTTAACACGCTGGCAAACAGTTGCATGCTGGCCTTGTTAGTGCCTGTATTTAGGGTAGCGATGCAAAGAGGCTCCCAAAAAACCTGGCAAAGAAAAAATGTTTGATTGTGTTGCTTCAGCCAGTTGGCAACGGTTTGTGACTGTGGCACCTGCCATTTTTGCTTTTTCAGGCTTGCCAGTGCGCGTATTAATTTGTATTTGTCTGAAAAGGTCAGGCCTTTTGCCCGTAACAGGGCATACAGGAAATTCAAGGGTGCTGGTAAGGTTGACTGGATGCTTAGCCTGAAATCCTGGTTCAGGCTTGAGATATCAAGGGTTTGCCTTAGGAAATGTTTTTTTTCACTCAGGCCCAGTTCTTGCATAAGCCGCAGGGTATCTACATAAGCACCAATGAGCAGGTGTTGGCCATTATCAATTGTCCTGCCCAGTTTACGGGAGTGCACTTTACGCGCGCGTCCACCCAGGGTGTGCGATTGTTCAAATACATGGACCTTGACGTTTTTTTGCTGCAGGGTGTGGGCGGCAGCCAGGCCAGCCCACCCTGCGCCAATAATGGCGACGCGTTTTTGATCAGGGGTATCAGGAGGTGGCATTACGAATGGTACGGGTAAATTTCCTGCCGCCGTTTATCCAGACCTTCCAGGCAATAAAAAATTTCCGGATCGGGGTCAGGCTGATACGTTGATCCAGGATGTTCCATTTGTCATGCTCAATTTCCTGTAACAGGGCATGGTAAATGGCCGCCATCATAATGCCAGGCCGTTGTGAACGACGGTCTTCTTCTGGTAACAGGGTAAAGGCCTCTTGATAAAGCTGGCGGGCGCGATGGGTTTGAAAGGCCATCAATTTTTTGAAGTTGTCGTTGTAATGGCTGTTCAGGATATCGGCCGCTTTCACGTTAAAGGTTTGCAGGTCTTCAATGGGAAGATAAATGCGTCCACGGCGGGCATCATCACCAATATCACGGATAATATTGGTCATTTGCAAGGCCAGTCCCAGTTTTTCTGCATACTGCAGGGTTTGGGGGTTGTGAAAGCCAAAAACCCGGGCCGACAACAGGCCCACGGCACTGGCGACATGCCAGCAATATTTTTTCAGGCCTGCCCAGTCCAGGTAACGGCTTTGGTCAAGGTCCATTTCCATGCCATCAATAATGGCCAGAAAGTGTTCCTGTGCCAGTTTGAAGGGTTCAATATGGGGGGCCAGCGCCTTGGTAACGGGATGTTCGGGTTTTTGTTGGTAAAGATTGCCAATTTCATTGCGCCACCAGCCCAGCTTGACGCGGGCCAATGAAGGGTCGGAACACTCATCGACAACATCATCAACTTCACGGCAAAAGGCATAGATGGCCGTTATGGCGCGTCTGGGGTCAGGTTGCAGATACAGGAAAGAGTAATAAAAACTGGATCCGCTTTTGTTGGTTTTATCCTGGCAGTATTCGTCTGGTGTCATGATGTTAAGAATGAGTTAAAGCA
Source organism: Advenella sp. (assembly GCA_034006805.1). GTDB lineage: Bacteria > Pseudomonadota > Gammaproteobacteria > Burkholderiales > Burkholderiaceae_B > Advenella. The sequence goes on along the minus strand of JAVESC010000164.1, from coordinate 2,275 downwards.
CGCCATGAAATAATGGCCCAATCAGGTTTGTGTAATACCGGGCGCTGGTTAAAAACATCATAATGGACATTTTCAATTTTTTCCAGAATGCGCAATCCACCCTGAATAATCATGCGCATTTCCCAGGCCAGGCGTCCACGCAGGTTTTTGGTCAGGGGCGCGCCGGCAAGCATCATTGTACGGGTAAATTCGATTTGTTCCTGCATTAATCCGATCCACTCAGGGGTTATCTTTTGAGTGGCCTGGTTTTGTACATTGATATGATGCTGTTGCAGGCTGTCCTGGGGTAGATAAACCCGGTTTTTTTTCAGGTCAAGGGTCACATCCTGCCAGAAATTGACCAGCTGCAGGGCCGTACAGATGTGGTTGGATAAGACAATGTTTTCTTCAGAGGCTGCCTGGTAAATATGCAGCATTAACCGTCCCACCGGGTTGGCTGAAAAGCGGCAATATTCAAGCAGCGCCTTACGATTTGGAAAAGGTGCGAAATGGACATCCGACTCAAAGGCAGTTAGCAAATCCTGGAAGGCGCAGAGGGGTAAATGATATTGCTGGATAATTTTTGCCAGGGGGATGAACACGTTATTTAATGCCTGGGAGCCAAAGTCGCCAGAATGCGTGGGCTGTTGTTGTATTTTTTCTAACGCAGTCCTGTAAGTTTGAAGTTTTTCCAGTCGCAAAGCCGGGGTTAAATCTCCTTCATCGGCAATATCATCGGCGCTGCGGGCAAAAGCGTAAACCGCATGAATGGCGGGTCTTAACGCGGCCGGGATAAGGATAGAGGCAACCGGAAAATTTTCATAATGTTCAACAGACATGCAGGGACTCGTAAAATAATTGCACCGGGGTGATTATAAGCCGCAGGAGTGATTATAATTTAAGGCTGGTTGCTGTATTTTTAAACTGGAGTAACATAAATGCCTCGCCCAATCCGTGCAACAATATCTTTGCCGGCACTTTCATATAATTTACAGGTGGTGCGCAACCATCTTGAGTTAGCCCGCCAGCGCTGTCAGGACAAAACGGGAAAGCCGCTCAGGCTGCCCTTTATTTGGGCGGTTATCAAGGCAAATGCATATGGGCACGGGCTTGAAAACGGCATCCGGGGGTTTGCCCGGGCAGACGGGCTGGCACTTATTGACCTGAACGATGCGATTCGTTGCCGGGAACAGGGCTGGCACAAAAAAATATTAATGCTTGAAGGGTTTTTTGAACAAGCCGATTTGCCTTATTTGCAGGAAAACAATATCACGACCAGTGTCCATCATATCGAACAAATAAAAATGCTTGAAAAGATGCCAGCGGGCAAGCCGCTGGATGTTTTTCTCAAGCTCAATACGGGCATGAATCGTTTGGGGTTTCGCCCTGCCGATTGCGCTGCACGGCTTCAGGATTTACAGGCCCTGCAAAAGCAGGGAAGGGTAGGTAACATTGGTTTTATGTCGCACTTTTCAAGTGCCGATGGCCAGCCTGGTGGCGTCGATGAGCCGGTACGCCTCATGCATCAGGCTACCCACGGCTTGCCCGGAGCACTTAGTCTATGCAATTCAGCCGCCACCTTGCGGTATCCGTCACTGGCTTTCAATGAACGGGAAAATTGGGTAAGGCCGGGTGTTTGCCTGTATGGGGCCTCGCCTTTCGATACGGCCACCGAAACAGCGGCTGCATTTGGCTTCCAATCAGCCATGTCCTTAAGGGCAAAACTGCTTTCGGTGCAGCACATAGAAAAGGGAGAGTCGGTCGGGTATGGGGCCACCTTTACAGCGGCACAAAATACCCGTGTAGGGGTGGTGGCCTGCGGCTATGCCGATGGTTATCCGCGGCATGCCCCAACCGGTACACCCGTTATGGTCAATGGCGTGCGCACGCAAATTATTGGCCGTGTATCGATGGATATGCTTACCGTAGACCTGAGCCCTGTTCCCAATGCACGGGAAGGTGACTGGGTAAACTTATGGGGCCAAAATGGCCCGCACATCGATGAAGTGGCCAGCCATGCCGGCACCATTTCCTATGAGCTCATGTGTGCACTGGCAAAACGGGTGCCTGTTGATATTGAACAGGTCCCGCTGCATTCCCCCACCTGAACCTTAATGGTCAGGTGTCGGGTCAAGGCGGGAATCTTTGCCGGAGGTGGTTTGTTGGTCCATGTCGTGTCTGACGGTTTCCGGTGTGACCGCCCCTGCGGAAGCGACAAAATAGGCCCGATGCCGGAAATACGGCTTCCCGTAAAACCGGTTTAACCCGTCTCCAAAGCGGTTATGTACCGTATAAT
>JAVESC010000163.1:0-3922 GCA_034006805.1 Advenella sp. | reverse complement strand
ACCCGGTTTAAACTCCGGCCTTGTAAGCTTTATCAGCGTCTTCAAAGTTTTTAACCACCTGTTTGGGCGGTTCTCCACCAAACAGGGAAACCAGAATGATGGTCGCAAAGCAGGCAATAAAGCCGGGGACGATCTCGTACAGGTCAATGCCGGAGTTTTTCCATAACACCACCACGATCGCACCCACAATCATGCCTGCCAGGGCACCTCTGCCTGTCATGCGTTTCCAGAACAGGGACAGAATGATCACAGGACCAAAGGCAGCACCAAAACCGGCCCAGGCGTAGGAAACCAGACCCAATACCAGGCTGTTGGGGTTACTGGCCAGCCAGATGGCAATCAAGGCAATCAGCAGAACCATAAAACGGCCAATCCAGACCAGTTCTTTCTGTGAAGCGTATGGACGCAGGAAGCCTTTGTAGAAGTCTTCGGTAATGGCACTGGAGCAAACCAGCAATTGGCAGCTTAAGGTACTCATGACGGCAGCCAGAATGGCGGACAGGATAATACCAGCGATCCAGGGATTGAACAGGATGCTGGCTAACTCAATGAAAATACGCTCATGGTTTTGGGTCACGGGGCCAGCCAGCTCGGGGTGTTCCTGGAAGTAGGCAATACCGAAATAGCCAACGGCCACGGCACCGGCCAGACACAGGATCATCCAGGTCATGCCAATACGGCGGGCATTTTTCATGGCGCCAACGCTTTCGGCCGCCATGAAGCGGGCCAGAATATGCGGTTGGCCAAAATAACCAAGGCCCCATGCAGCGGTACTGACAATTCCCAGGAAAGTGGTGCCGGCAAACAGGCTGGAATATTCTTTGCCTGCTGTGGTGGCGGCAACTTGAATGGATGCCATAGCCTGTTGCCAGTCGCCCAGCCCAATCAGAATCATGATGGGGGTAAAGATCAGTGCAAAAATCATCAGGCTGGCCTGAATGGTGTCGGTCCAGCTAACGGCCAGGAAACCACCAATAAAGGTGTAAACGATAGTGGCGCCTGCGCCCAGCCAAAGGGCGGTACTGTAATTGATATCGAACAGGCTTTCAAACAGGCGGGCACCGGCAACAATACCGGATGCGCAGTAAATCGTGAAAAAGAAAAGAATGATGGTGGCCGCCACAATTTTGATAAGGCGGTTTTCGGACCCGAACCGGTTGTGGAAATAATCAGGCAGGGTGAGGGCATTGTTATTGTATTCGGTATGAACACGCAACCGTCCGGCAATCAAAAGCCAGTTCAGATAGGCCCCCACGGTAAGCCCGATGGCAATCCAGGACTCGGTTAATCCGCTTAGGTAAATAGCGCCAGGCAGGCCCATTAACAGCCAGCCAGACATGTCTGATGCACCGGCTGACAAGGCGGTTACAAAACTGCCCAGACTACGGCCACCCAGAATGTAATCGTCAAAATTACGTGTGGAAAAATACGCAATGAACCCGATCGCGATAACCACGACGAGATAAATGGCGAAAGTAATAATCATCGGGTTTAAATTGCCCATGTCTTTCCTTTTATTGTTTTTGAAAATGCTTGCAAGGTTACCGATTTTTGCGTTGTAAATATATTGGGGTTAACCATTGTTTTGAATGGTTAACCCGATGAATATTAATTATATAGTATGAAAATTAAAGAATATATTTTGTTTTTATTGAATAGGGTTAACCCTTTGGTTATATTGATTTAGTGAGGATGGGTATCGAGTGGCTCAGAATGGGCATGGATATAGTGAAAACACGTAATTACAAGTTGTATCCTGTCATGTAAAATGTCTTACTTTATTCCTTGACCTCTAAAAGACTAAGGCTGGCTGTAGACAGTCTTGTTCCTGTACGTGGGTGTGGGCAGGGCAAAGTATTAAAAGAAGAAATATGGTATGTCGTCAGACCAAACAGATAAAACACAAACAGAAATCGCGGTGCAGGAATTTTCAGGCGCTGCAAATAATAAACGCCTGAAGCTGGAAGACTGCCTGTCGGTTTTCATTATGGGTGTTTTGGCACTCATTACATTTGCCAATGTGCTTGTCCGTTACTTTAGCAACCAGTCTTTTGCCTGGACAGAAGAAATCTCTATTTTTTTTCTAATCATCCTCACCATGGTGGGATCGTCCTCGGCCTTTGTGCGATATCAGCATATCAGGATTGAATATTTTGCCGACAATGGTTCTGCGGCTAAAAAATGGTGGTTCAGTATTGCCAGTAATGCATCGGTGTTGCTGTTTTTTGTCCTGTTTACCGTGCTGTCCCTGAAAATGGCCCTGCTGAATTGGAATTGCATCCAATGTCAGCAGGGCCTTTTTGTGAGCAATTACCCAATTGTCATCAGGCTGGCATTGCCGCCTGCCGCTGCGGTATTGGTACTGATGCTTTGCTCATGTACCAGACCCAGCCAGGGGTATTGCTTGCCCTGGATAATTTCTTCCGGGCTTAATCCATAGGCAATCATAATCGGCCCCTTGCGCTGGCTTAGGCGCTGGTTCAGATTGCACAGATCGTCGCTATCTCCTTCAAACAAAACGGCATCAAAGCCAGCTTCGTCAACCTGGCTGTCGGCAATCAGGCTGATCTGTTCACGCTGGCCTGCCTCTGTCTTGTCCAGCCATTGGCGGGTAGCGGGCGAATCAATAAACAGGGCCTGGTTTCTGGTGGCGGTAATCTGGCTTAGCTGGGTAATAAAACCCTGTTCGCTTTGAGCGAAGGCCAATACCGTTCCGCGCGGAACCAGACGGTACACATTGGTTTCTCCGGTTGGGCCGGGCAGGGTAAGGGTCAGGCTGGCGGGCTCTGCTGGATTGAAGGGCGCCGGTAATTGGTCGTTACCCTGTGATAGCAGGCGGAACAAATACAGCGGACCACCGGCTTTGGGGCCAGTGCCCGACAGGCCCTGGCCGCCAAAGGGTTGCACGCCGACCACCGCGCCCACAATATTGCGGTTGACATAAATATTGCCGGCATGAATGCGGTTGGAAATGTGGCTAATGGTTTCATCAATCCGGGAATGAATGCCAAAGGTCAGACCATAACCGGTATGATTAATAGCCTCAACCAGGGCATCCAGATTTTCCCGCTTGAAGCGGATCACATGCAGGACAGGCCCAAACACTTCGCGTTCCAGCTCGGCAATATCATTAATCTCAATCAGGGCAGGGGCAACGAATGTGCCAAATTCGGTGTTGGTATCCATGGAAATTTGCTCAACCGGGTGGCCCGCATGGCGCATTTTTGCAATATGGCGCTCGATAATCTCCTTGGCTTCCTGGTCAATCACGGGACCCACATCGGCAGACAGCAAATCGGGTCGGCTAACCGAGAGTTCTTGCATGGCACCCTTGAGCATGGTCAGGATGTGATCGGCAGCGTCTTCCTGCAGGCATAAAATACGCAGGGCGGAGCAACGCTGTCCGGCAGAGTCAAAGGCCGAATTCAGGACATCAAACACCACCTGTTCGGACAGTGCTGAAGAGTCGACAATAAGGGCGTTCTGGCCGCCGGTTTCGGCAATCAGGGGAATGGCGTGGCCGTGTGGGTCAAGCCTGCCCGCGAGTTTGCTGGCAAGAATGCGGGCTACTTCGGTAGAGCCGGTAAACATGACACCACGGATGGCTTCGTGTGAAACCAGCTGGTCGCCCACGGTTTCACCATTACCTGGCAGGAGCTGGACCGCTTCGCGCGGAATGCCGGCCGCATGCAAAATAGCCACTGCCTGGGCGGCAATCAAGGGGGTTTGTTCGGCAGGCTTGGCCAAGACCGTATTGCCGGCGGCCAGCGCAGCGCTGACCTGGCCAGTAAAAATAGCCAGCGGGAAGTTCCAGGGGCTGATGCAAACCACTGGCCCCAATGGGCGATGCACGTCTTCCTTGAAGTGCTGTTCAATTTGTTCGGCGTAATAACGCAGGAAATCAACCGCCTCGCGCACCTCG
>JAVESC010000162.1:0-3930 GCA_034006805.1 Advenella sp. | reverse complement strand
ACCACCCCCAATATGCGCACTGGTATAACTGTTTTTAACGCGGTACTTGGCTTTATCTCCGGTTATCGGGTTACCGAAATCGGCTTCGAAGCGGTTACGGTTCTGGCCAAAACGCACAGAGGCATCGGCATAAAGACCGTTATTGAATTCATATCGGCCCAGCAAGCCCGCACCAAAATAACGGCTATGGCCGTCACCGTTCACATCGGCCGCATTGGTAAAACTGTTGAAGGAATCGTAATTGCCCCAACCCGCTTCCAAAAAGGCACCAGCCATCAGGTTTTTGTTCTGATAGCTTAAGCCACCGGCCAGCAGGAAGTCATTGGACTTGATGTGGGAACCACTGTCGTAACGGCTATGTGAGCCAGCCATCATGATAAACGGCTTCAGGCCCAAACCCCCATTTTGCGCACGAATGGCATTAAAAGCGTCATAGGCAATTAAATCAGCACCACGGGTCACCAGCATTGCACCCGCCATAAACCCTTCAGAGAGCGATTTTAGCTGGGGGTTGACCCTGGCAGCAACGGATCCATTACCACCAGAATCACCACCGGAATCATCCTGGGCGGTTACCGTCGCCAGCAACTGATTGTCCTTGGTCGTGATATCAAAATCATACAGCAAGGAAATACCCTGCATGCCCTGGCCACTGCTGCTCGTGTTGGCCGGCGTGCCGGTTAAGGTCTTCGCATCAATCAGTACCACCGTATCGGCTACTTTCAGGGGGGAAGAACCGCCCTGAATACCCACATTCACCGTTGCCTGCCGGCCCGTGCCATCGGCGTTTTCAGAAAGGCGGGCTTCGCCTGCTACGGTTAACATCGTGTCGCCTGCAGCGAAACTGGACGGCAGATAGAAGTTCAGGTTTTCGAAGTTATACAGGCCGTTAACGGTTATGCCTGCTGTTTTAAGATTCAGGGTATTGCCACTAAACACATCAACTGTGGGGGCGTCTGCCGCAACCGCCAAACCGCCATCATCAGACAAGCCGGTAGAGACTGGAGCAATATCCAAATCGCCACTCCCGCCAAACAACGCCCCATTCAATACAGGGGTGCCACTAATGGTGACCGTGTTATGGGTGGCAGAAATATTATTATTAGACAGGGCAACACCCGCATAAACATCACCCTCTATAGTGCCGCCGTTTATGTTAACCCGGTTATTGTTTGCTCTGGCAAGGCCACCTTCACTAGAAAGGGCCCTCCCCCCATAAACCAGGCCATTAATGGTTGCATTAAGCAAATTAACCGTATTGCCGGAAGCTGAAGCCAAACCAGCCTGACTAATGGCAGCCCCCCCTGCCACGCCATAATTAACGGTTGCATTTTCAACGCTTACCGTATTGGCATCTGCCGTAGCCGTGCCGCCCGTAGCAAGTTCTGCCACGGCATCAGCCACCAGAACCATGAAATCAGAACCAGATGATGCCCATGCACCAATCAAACCAGAAGCAAGTTCACCGCCTGTAATGCTTACCTGGTTGCTGGAAGCCGTGCTGGACCCGCCGTAAGACCGAGCATAAGCACCATAGACCTCATCGAGAACACTAGCGTTATTGAATGTGAGCTTATTGTCTGAAGCGCTTGCTGAGCCAGATGAATAGGCATAACCCCCATAGACCTCATCGAGAACACTGGCGTTATTGAATGTGAGCTTATTGCCTGAAGCGGTTGCTGAGCCAGAATCACTTTGTGCCCCCCCTCCGATAATCCAATCACCAAACTCACCCCCAGTGATAACTATCTCATTATTGGAAGCCGTGACTGCTCCATTTTCATCTGAATCGGCATACCCCCCAAAGACCTCATAGAGAACACTGGCGTTATTGAATGTGAGCTTATTGCCTGAAGCGGTTGCTGAGCCAGAATCACTGTAAGCAGCTCCACCATATACGGAATCATCAACCTGGCTCTCTGTAACGGTTACTTCGTTCTCAATTGCCGAAATTGCCGAGCCAGTACTGCTGCCATAAGCATTGGCATAGCCACCATAAACGGAACTATCGATGGATGCTTCATTGCCAATATTAACGTTATTACCCTTCGTTTCAATCAAACTGGCACTACCATAGGCTTCTGCCCCATAAACATCACCTTCAAACGTTCCACCACTTATGGTAACGCGATTATTGGTTGCTTCGGCCGAACCGTCTTCAGAATCACTGCGAATAGAAGCGCCCTTTACCTGTCCAAGAAAACGACCACCAATAAGATCAACCGCATTCTCATTTGCTTTCACTGAATACAAAGCATTCCAGGGCCTGGCGCCAAAAACACTTTGAATATCCGTTCCATCCGTAATCCGAACCGTGTTGGAAGAGGCCTCGACAGGGCCGACGACGCCACTGCTGATAGCTGCCCCGCTAATACTTGAGCTAACCGACGCACCACTCTGGAGCTCAACAACATTACCAAACGCCTCATTGGGGCCGGACTCTTGATTAACATAGGCCCCGGCAATCCACCCCATAACCTCCCCTTCCCCGGTCACTGTTACCGTATTATTATTTGGCGCAACCAAAGGGAGGGTCTCTTTCCCGTTATCATTTTTATCCCCGTTACCAAGCACAAAATGGTTAACAGTTGTTTTGATTTCAATTACTTGCCCAACTTGCGCCTGTACCAAGCCAGGCAAAAACAAAGCCTGCGTGGCCAAAAACAGGCAGGTGGGAACGGGTTTGAAAAAATGACGTTTATTCTTCATGAAAAAAGCTCCTTAATAGATGCGGCAAACAGGCCACATGTGTCTCGCACAACACCGAAAGCAGTAAAAACCGGGTTCTTCGGGTTTTACTATTTGATTTCCAGCGTACCAAACATTACATTTGAATCAACCTGATACTAATTACATTACATCAGAAACAGTTTTGTAAAACCACTGAAAATTTTCTTTTTCCCCAATAATCCAATATTTCCTGGAAAAACATCAAAAAAACTTGACATTAACGCCACATTATTTTCACAAGATGTTTATTTTCACTGTATTTAAAAACAACTCAGCCCTGCATTTACCCCACCAAAGGCAGGGCAATACAGGGCTGAAAATTTCAATTAGCAGGTCTTCGTTCCTACGCTCCCGCGTGGTAACGGAAAAGTCTACAGGCAAAAAAAACAGGCTCCCACGCGGGAGCGTGGGAGCCTGTAGTCTATCTATTTATTCGGTCTCACGCGCTGCGTGGGAACGAGCTGGCGAGTGGCGCGAGAGTGCGCAACCCGCAAACTAAAATCAGTTTTTGGTTTGGTCAACCAGTTTGTTGGCAGCGATCCAGGGCATCATGGCGCGCAGTTGTGCACCAACCTGCTCGATAGGATGCTCGGCATTCAGACGGCGGCGTGAACGCAGTGTAGGTGCACCAGCCTGGTTTTCCAGGATGAAGCTTTTCGCGTATTCACCGGTTTGAATGTCTTTCAGGGTTTCGCGCATGGCTTGTTTGGTTGCTTCGGTAACCACGCGTGGGCCGGTAACGTACTCACCGTACTCGGCATTGTTGGAAATGGAGTAGTTCATGTTGGCAATACCACCTTCGTAGATCAGGTCCACGATCAGTTTCAATTCATGCAAACATTCGAAGTAAGCCATTTCAGGTGCATAACCGGCTTCAACCAGGGTTTCAAAACCCGCTTTGATCAGCTCGACAGCACCGCCGCACAGAACGGCCTGCTCACCGAACAGGTCGGTTTCGGTTTCTTCACGGAAGTTGGTTTCGATGATACCGGCACGGCCGCTACCAATGGCTGAAGCGTAAGACAGGGCGATGTCGCGAGCGGCACCGGAGTTGTCCTGATGAACGGCAACCAGCGCAGGAACACCACCACCTTGTGAGTAGGTACCACGTACGGTATGGCCAGGTGCTTTAGGTGCAACCATGATCACGTCTACGTCGGCACGCGGTACAACCTGGCCGTAGTGAACGTTAAAACCGTG
>JAVESC010000161.1:0-3950 GCA_034006805.1 Advenella sp. | reverse complement strand
CTGAATTCACCCCCCCATAAACTCAAACAAAACCTGCCCCGTATGGGATTTATACCGGGCGGCCACCAAGTCTTCAGGTGTGCCGGCAGCCACCACTTCACCCCCTTCGGTGCCCCCTTCAGGCCCCATATCCACAATCCAGTCGGCTTCGGCCATAATATCCAGGTTGTGTTCAATCACCACCACCGTATTACCGGCATCCACCAGGCGGTGTAAAACATGGGTCAGCTTTTCAACATCGGCCATGGATAGTCCTACCGTGGGTTCGTCCAGCACATACAGGGTATGCGGGCGGCTGGAGGCACGGCCGGTTTTAATCACCCCTTCATCCATCCGGGCCTTGACCAGCTCGGTCACCAGCTTGATGCGCTGCGCCTCTCCGCCCGAAAGAGTGGGAGACGGTTGCCCCAGGGTCAGGTAACCCAGTCCAACATCCTGCATGAGTTGCAGGCTGCGGAACACTTTGGGGTGGGCGGCAAAATAGGGCAGGGCATCGTCCACGTCCATGCGCAGCACTTCCCCCACGGTTTTGTCACGCAGGCGTATGCTCAGGGTGTCGCTGTTGAAACGGTGGCCGTTGCAGGCTTCGCAGTGAACTTTGACATCGGGCAAAAAACTCATTTCAATGGTGCGCATGCCTTGGCCTTCGCAAACTGGGCAGCGTCCTTCACCGGTGTTGAAGGAAAAGCGCGAAGCGTTCCAGCCGCGGATTTTGGCATCCCGGGTTTCGGCAAACTGCCTGCGGACATCGTCCCAGAAACCCACGTAGGTGGCGGGGCAGGAGCGGGGTGTTTTGCCAATCGGGGTCTGGTCCACTTCCAGCACCCGGTCCAGGGGCTCCCAGCCTTCTATGTGTTCGCAACCCTTCCAGTGTGGTGTGTTTTTAGTGCCAATAAACGACTTAAGGTTATCCAGCAGGACATCCCGGGCCAGGGTGGATTTGCCCGAACCCGATACCCCGGTAATGACGGTTAGCCGGTTAAGCGGTACCCTGGCATTCACGTTTTTCAGGTTATGCAGGCGGGCATTTTTAACGGTAATGAACGCGTTTTCATCGCTCACCGGGCGGCGCGGCTGCATGGGGTGGGCAATAGGGTGGGCCAGGTATTTGCCGGTTAATGAATGCGGGTTGTTGGCAATGTCCTGATAACTGCCCTGGGCCACCACCGTACCGCCCCGTACCCCGGCACCGGGGCCAATATCAATAATATGGCTGGCGCGGCGGATGGTGTCTTCATCGTGCTCAACCACCACCAGGGTATTGCCATTGCCTTCAAGGCGGGCCAGGGCATTAAGCAAAATACGATTGTCGCGGGGGTGCAGGCCAATGGTGGGTTCGTCCAGAATATAGCAAACCCCTTGCAGGTTGGAGCCCAGCTGGGCCGCCAGCCGTATGCGTTGTGCCTCGCCACCCGACAGGGTGGGGGCGGAACGATCCAGACCCAGATAACCCAGCCCCACCTCTTGCATGAAAGCCAGGCGGTTTCTGATTTCAGACAGGATGTCACGTGAAATTTCCGCCTCACGTTTGTTCAGGCTTAAATGACTGAAGAAAGCCAGGGCGTCTGAAACAGGCAGCGTGGTGAGTTCGGTAATCGCCCTGTTTTGCCATTGCACGGCACGGGCATTGCGGTTTAAGCGCAGGCCATGGCAGGAAGGGCAATCCTGCAGGGCTGCTTCTTCCTCTTCACTGGTGTTGATCCAGCTGCTTTCTTCACCGGTTTGTTCGGCATCAAATCCGCTGATTTTCAGGCCGGTGCCAAAGCAATCGGGGCACCAGCCATGCTTGGAATTAAAAGAGAACAGGCGCGGGTCGGGTTCAGGAAAGCTGGTGCCGCAGCACGGGCAGGCGCGTTTCACCGAAAAATGCTGTTGCGGCAAATGGCTGGCTTGCAGGGGGTTGTTGCGGTCCAGTTCCCAAATAATGCTCATGCTGCCCTGGCCATGTTCCAGTGCCTTGTGTAACGCTTCTTTCAGGCCGCTTTCATGGTTCACGTCCACCATGAAATCGGCAATTGGCAGCTCTATGGTGTGTTCTTTGTAACGGTCCAGTCGTGGCCAGGGTTGCACCGGAATGAAGTCGCCGTCTACCCGCAAGTGGGTATAGCCTTTGGATTGCGCCCATTTGGCCAGGTCGGTGTAATAGCCTTTGCGGGCGGTGACCAAGGGTGCCATGATCCCAATGTGCTGCCCCCTGTGTGCGTGCAATATCCGGGCAAAAATCTGTTCGGGGGTTTGCGGCTCGACCGGCACCTGGCAGTCGGGGCAAAACTGGGTGCCCAGCTTGACATATAGCAGGCGCAGGAAATGGTGGGTTTCCGTCATGGTGCCCACGGTGGATTTGCGCCCGCCCCGGCTGGTGCGCTGTTCAATCGCCACGGTGGGCGGAATGCCATAAATGGCGTCCACATCAGGCTTGCCTGCCGGTTGTACCACGGCACGGGCATAGGCATTTAGCGATTCCAGATAGCGGCGTTGGCCTTCGTTAAACAGGATATCAAACGCCAGGGTGGACTTGCCCGAGCCCGATACCCCCGTAATAACGGTAAAGGTGTTGTGGGGGATATGAACATTGATGCCTTTGAGGTTGTGTTCGCGGGCGTTCATGATGTCAATTTGATTGGCCCGGACCACGTCGTTGTTGCCTTGCTGGCGCAGGGCAGTTCCCAGATAGGCGGGAGGCACCTCATGCAGGCTGGCCGGTGCCGGGGCGAGCATGCTTTGCGTATACTCGCGCAGGGCCTGTCCGGTGCTGGACGTAGCATGCGCCATAACCTTGGTGGGGGAACCCTGGGCAACCACCTGGCCACCGGCTTCACCGCCATCGGGGCCCAGGTCAATAATCCAGTCGGCAGCCCCGATCACATCCAGGTTATGTTCAATAATGAACAGGGAATGGCCCGCTGCCAGCAGTTTACGGAAGGCGCGCATCAAGCGGGCCACATCATCAAAATGCAGGCCGGTGGTGGGTTCGTCAAACAGGAACAGGCTGCCTTTTTTGGCCACCTTGGCGCTGGAAATGCCGCTGCGGGCCGCCGTGGCCAGGTGTCCGGCCAGCTTCAGACGCTGGGCTTCGCCGCCCGAAAGGGTGGGTACCGGCTGACCCAGTGCCAGGTATTCCAGCCCCACATCCGACAGCGGCATCAGGCTGGTTTGTACATCTCGCAAGCCCTTAAAAAATTCCAGGGCCTCGTGCACGGTCATGGCCAGCACTTCATCAATGGAAGCCTGGCGTCCCAGGTGCTCAACCTTGACTTCCAGTATTTCAGGCCTGAAACGTTTGCCATCGCAATCGGGGCAGCGCAGATAAACGTCGGACAGGAACTGCATTTCCACATGCTCGAAACCGGTGCCGCCGCAGGTGGGGCAGCGCCCGTCGCCGCTATTGAAGCTGAACGTGCCGGCGGTATAGCCCCGTTCCCGGGAAACCACGGCCTGGGCAAACAGCTTGCGGATGGCATCAAAAGCCCCCACATAACTGGCCGGGTTGGAGCGGGCGGTTTTGCCAATGGGAGACTGGTCTACCATGACCACATCGGCCAGCTGCTCGGCACCCAGCAGGCGGGTAAACGGCCCGGGGGCTTCGGTGGGCTTGCCAAAATGCTGAGCAGGGCCGGATGCAATACATCCTGGATGAGGGTAGACTTGCCCGAGCCCGATACCCCGGTAATGCACACCAGCCGGCCCAGCGGAAAAGAGACATCGCAGTGCTTAAGGTTGTTGGCCGTCACGCCTTCAAGAATCAGCCGGGGCGTGTTGTTGCTGACCGGCATGGGACGGGGGGATTCCACCTTTAGCTTGCCGCCCAGGTATTGCCCGGTCAGTGACGATGCCGAACGCAATTGGTCGGGTGTCCCATCAAAAATGATTTCACCGCCCCGTTCGCCCGGGCCCGGGCCAATATCCAGAATCCGGTTGGCGGCCACCATCACTTGCGGGTCGTGTTCAAC
>JAVESC010000160.1:0-3992 GCA_034006805.1 Advenella sp. | reverse complement strand
TGGGTTTGTGTGCTTTAAACGACACTATAGCTCAAAAATTTGCTAAAAAACAACGATATATATCTGTTATTGCCAAATAAATAGGCGTTGATTTTGTAAAATGAGTTCGAACAAACAAGGAATTATGTTACATTAAGTTATTGGTTGTAGATTTTAAGAAACATCAGCATTTATACCTATTTACAGGGTTTCTTTATGTTTTGTTTCTAAGATTTTTGTTTTGATTGAGCGCTTTGCCGTTCCTTCAATATGTAATCCACGGAGGATTTGAAAATGAAAGATCAATTGGTTAAGTTCTGGAAAGATGAGGAAGGTGCAACTGCAATTGAGTATGCCTTGATTGCGGGTTTGATTGCGATAGCTATTATTGCAGGAGCTACAGTATTAGGTAACCGTATAGGCGGTATGTTCAATTATGTTGCGAGCAAGCTTAATAATGGACCTGCATAATAAACATGTGAAATAGAGTGTAGGGAATTAAAATTTTCTATTTACAATAAAAGTAAAATGCCCCACACCGGGGCATTTCTTTGAAATTAACAATGTCCTCCAGCATCAGGCTTGCCCTCTTTGGTATTTTCACCCTGCTGGTTATCGCAGGTGATTTCAAAAAACGCAGAATAAGCAATCAGCTTTTGCTGCTTGCACTTGTTCTGCAGGCAGGCCTTTTGCTGCTTAACGGGTTCGCGCCAGATTTTCTGGCCTTGCCCGCTTACATAAGCTGGCGCCAGTGCGTCACCGGTTTTTTAATGGGGCTGCTGGTATTCTTCCCCTTATGGAGCCTTAAACTGCTTGGCGCGGGTGATGTAAAACTCATCGCCACCCTGGGCTTCTTGTTGGGGTTTGCAGGTTTATGGCAGGTGGTGTTGGTGGCAACGGTATTAACCGGTTTGCATGCGGTGGTAATAGTATTGCTACAGGGCTGGCTACAGGCAAGGGCAAACTGGTGGCAGGAAAGCAAGGAAAAAAGACGAGGGGTTCCTTATGGGGCCTGGTTGGGAATAACTGCATTAGCATGGGTGTTAATGGTTCACTGGAGAGGTCATGCTTGGTTTTGGCAGTAGCACAATAAGGAAGGCGTGCAAGGCGTCTTTTGTCGCTTCTGCCGCCAGCCGCCAGAAGGGTGCCTATGCCGTTGAATTTGCCTTTGTTTTTGTTATTTTCTTTCTGGTGCTGTACGGCATAATTACCTACGGGCTGATTTTTGCCGCCCAGCAATCCATGAATTTTGCCGCTGAAAGCGGAGCCCGCGCGGGCTTGCAGTGGCAGGCAGGTAATTCCACATTAGCTCTTGCGGCTCGTGCGGAAAAAGCGCTGGAAGTGTCTAAAGATCATAGCAGCTGGGTAGATCAAATGGCAGGCGGAAATACGTTGAAAATGGTTGCTTGCAGTGTTCAATTGAAGACGCCTGAGTCTGAGGATGGAACCCAGACATTCCAGGTTTTGGCCTATCCTGACGATTCTAATAAATCCTTATGTTCGCTTACCAATACTGCTGTTGATGCCAATAAGCTTGAGGTGGTGATTTATTACCCCTACCAAGAAGCACCCATGATTCCGTATTTGGGGCCGTCTTCCATTATGAGTGTGGCAGTGCCAACAGCGCTTCAAGGTCGTGCTACGGTAGACTTGGGCATTGCATTGGATCATTCATCATGAGAAATGCAGCCATGCCAAAAACACAAAAAAACCAGCAAGGGGTGGCAGCCATTGAGTTTGCCCTTGTCATTATTACGCTGTTAGTAATTTGTTTTGCCATTGTCAGTTTTGGCATGCTTATGTGGACGCAGCAAAAGGTATCTCATATTGCAGGCGATAGTGCCAGAGTGGCTTTGCAGTTAAGTATTAGTGGCGACAGTGAATATGCGTCTAAGGCCTGTGCCCATGCCAGTAATTTAGTGACTAAAGATTTTGTTTTAAACGGGATTGCTTCCAATGTGATCTGCACCCCTAAGCCAGTGGATTGTCCTGGCGATGAGGAAGATGCGCATACATGCTTGAAAGTAATCATGAAAATTACAGTAGATGATAAGTTTCCATTAATTAATCTGATACAAACGGCGGCACTGCTTGTGGGAAAAGATGAGGCAAGTTGGAAGCCTGGTATATTATCGGCAGCCGCTATTGTAAAAATTACAAATGTTGTAAAAACCTGAATTATCCGGAGCTTGATTTTTTTATGAATAACTTTACCAAAATCGTTGCAATAGGGCTGGTGTTGCTTGCTGCAATTTTGGGCTTTTTTGCCTATAAAATGTCAACCGCGCCCAAGCCGGAACCGGTTGTGGTGGTTCAGCAGGTAGAGCGGCCCGTGGTGGCCAGCAAGCCTACCCAGGCGGTTATTCTGGCCGCTAAAAATATTCTGGCGGGACAGGTTATTCAGGCCGACATGCTTAAGCAAGACCAGTGGCCCAGCGTGCCGGGCAGTGGCTTTACCAACACAGAAGACCTGGTGGGCAAGGTGGTGCGTTTTGACATTGCGGCTGAAGAGCCCATTACCAAGGGCCTGCTGGCCATGGGTATTGCTGCTTACTTAAATGACGGGCAGCGCGCCATTACCATTCCGGTTGATGAAATTGTGGGTGCCGGCAACCTGGTGGCGCCGGGCGATATTGTGGATGTTTTCTTCACGCTTAACAGTAAGGGCGATGTTGGGGCACAGTCCCGTATGCTGCTGCCCCAGATAAGGGTGCTGGCTTATGGCGACAACACGGTAGATGGCCCGGCCACGCCACCGGCCAACGATGAACGCCAGCAGCGTACCCGTGCCACCCCCGCACGTATTGCCATGCTGGCCGTGTCGCTTGAAGATGTGAACAAACTGTTGCTGGCCACCCGTAATGGTAAATTGCAGCTGGCCCTGCGCGCCCCTCATGATGAAAACCAGCCAGACCTGGCCCTGTTCCCCGAACCGGAGCCAGTCCTGAAAGGCAAGCCCGATTTAACGCCCGAACAGCTGGCCGCGTTAGAGGACGCCGGCAATATGGCCTATGCGGGTATGAGCTTGCCTGACCTTTCTGGCGAGTTGCAGGAAGATGACGATGATTTGCCAGATACGCCGGTGGTAAAACAGGGCAATTCGGGCAATTCGGTACAAATTATTCGTGGTACGCAAATTGAAAACGTTAAGTACTAGGGTTGAATGGGTTTAATAATGAAATTTTCAGTGAATAAAATTTTTTCCGCCTTTAACAGGAACGCAACGCAAGTACTAACGGCTGCAGCCTTGGGGCTGGCCTTTGTTTCGGTGCAACCGGCCATGGCGCAGTCTACTGGTTTTACCCGTCCGGGCGGTTTGGGCATGGTGGTAAATTCGCAACGCATGATTAAGGTGGATGGTTCACCAGCACGCATTGCCGTGGGTAACCCTGCGGTGGTAGATGTGCAGATTCTACCGCTTGAAGAAGGCGTAGGCGATATTTTGCTGTTGGCCAGGCAACCCGGCGTAACAGACGTACAGGTGTGGGTGGATGACGACCCAACCCCCCAGCGCTGGCAGGTTAGCGTGGTGTCTGGTGAACAAAGTGCGCTGGAGTCGGCCAAACGGCTAGAGGCCCCGGTACGCGCCACGGGCGGGCAGGCCGTGGTAACAGGCCGTTCTTCCAATATGATTGAACACCAGCGTTCCACCGCCGCTGCCCGTGCTACCGGCAATTCCGACAAGGTTATTGATACGTCTATTGTTAACCATAGTGGTATGGTGCAGGTAGAGGTAAAAATTGTTGAGTTGTCCCGTAGTGTGATGAAAGAAGTGGGTATTGACTGGAATTCAGGCACCTCCCGTGCAGGAGGCGCACTGCCCAATGGCAAGATCATGGAAGGCGGCTCAGGCACCTGGGGGGCGGTTAGTAATTTTGCCCCTGCCTTCAGTAACGGGTTTTCCCTGATGTTTGATTCCCGCAATTTTGGGGCCAAGCTGAAGCTGCTTGAAAACAATGGCATGGCCCGTACCTTGGCCGAGCCTACCTTGGTGGCGCTTTCCGGTCAAAGTG
>JAVESC010000033.1:0-26558 GCA_034006805.1 Advenella sp. | reverse complement strand
CTTCCCGAACAGGACAGTGAAACGCCTTCGCGCCGATGATAGTGGATGGACATCCGTGAAAGTAGGTCATCGTCAGGCTCTTTATTCAAAAAAAAACCCCTTCAGACATAATCTGAAGGGGTTTTTTATTACCTGTAAAATTTGATGGAAGGCTGAAAATAAATGTTTGAATGGTTTTCTTTTCCGGATGAAATAAGCAGAACCTTTGCGATAGTACTGATTTTTGCCAGTTTTTTAACTTCCGCTTTAGCTGCTGCCATGGGACTTGGTGGTGGGGTTGCCTTATTGGCTTTAATGGGCATTGGTATGCCTGTAGCCAGTGTGCTTCCGGTACATGCAATTGTGCAATTAGGCTCAAACCTGGGTCGGACTTTCATTCAGTTCAAATATATTGTCTGGCCACTGGTATTATGGTTTTTGCTTGGCAGTATCGTCGGAGTGGCAATGGGTGGGCCGGTGGTTATGCATATTCCAGATACCTTTGCCAAACTATTACTCGCTGCTTTTATTCTATGGTCTGTTTTTGGCGCCAAGATTAAACCAGCCTCATCAGTTAGTAAAAGCTATTTTATTTTGGGCGGTGCATTAACCAGTTTTGCTTCTATGATTGTGGGTGCGGCTGGGCCTATGGTGGCGGCATTAATCGCTTCAAAGGGGTATACCAAACAAACTTTGGTGGCCACCCATTCGGTATGCATGGTTTTTCAGCATGGGCTTAAAATTTTGGTCTTTGGCGCCCTGGGCTTTGCATTTGCACAATGGATGCCCATGCTAATAGCCATGATTGCCAGTGGTCTGGCAGGTACCTATGTCGGTACACGTTTGCTTGATAATCTGCCTGATCATATTTTCAGATTGGGTTTCAGAATCACAATGATGTTGCTAAGCATGCAAATGATTTGGGGGGCTTTTAAATCTTTTTGGGCTTGATTGGTTTGTCTAAAGAAAGGTTTTTCTGATGATAGCCTGTTTAAGATTGAGTTTAAGGATTGCATCAGCGATTATGTATAACCCAGACGGTTACACAGGATTATTTACACTCTTAAATAATCGCTAAATTGTATCTTAAATTAATTAAATGGTTCTAAATACCCTTTAATTTTCATTATCTTTTGTTATTCCTGTAAATAATTATTATTTATAAAAATATGGGCTATAGTGACTGGTGTGTATATTAGATTGAAGGGGCTATGTTTACCTCCATACCTTATAAAACCAAATTACGTACTATCCACATTCCAGGGCAAGATCCGCTGGAAATATTCACTTTATTAGACAGGCAGCAATATTACGATCCAACGGGGGCAGCAGAACGTTTGGGTATTTGCTCGGCAGCCTGGCCATTGTTTGGAATGTTATGGCCTTCAGGCTTGCAATTGGCCATTAAAGTCACCAAAGAAGACATTGATCCTGAACAGCGTATTCTGGAAATAGGCTGTGGCTTGGGCTTGGCCAGCATGACAGCACACCGTCTGGGCGGGAATGTTACCGCCAGCGACCGCCATCCATTGGCTAAAGATTTTTTATTCAAAAATCTTAAAAATAATAATTTATCACCCATTAATTACAGATATGGCCAGTGGGGCCATGAGGAGGCGGTTTCTTTAGCGGACACTGGTGCACCGGTATTGTCCGGTCGTTATGATTTGATTATGGGTAGCGATTTGCTTTATGAACCCAGCAGTCCCGGCCTGGTGGCACAGTATATTCATGAGCATGCACAGGCCCGTTCAGAAGTTTGGGTAATGGACCCAAACCGGGGCTATAGAAACCGCTTTACCAGAGAAATGTCAACGTATGGTTTTGAGTTGGCCGAAGACAAAAAAATCCATCGGCCTTTTGCTTATAACAAAAATGATACGCCTGAAGCCTATTCGGGGCGGTTCTTGCGTTATCAGCGGGATATCAACCCATCATTATTTTAAAAATAGCCAGGCCCGGACATAAATATCCAGGCAAGGTCCGGGCGCTTCGCGCTGATCCGGTGCGCGGCAAGCTTGCCGTTCAGGGCAGCCTAATGTCGCACCTGAGCGCCGTAGTAATCCCCTTCCTGTAGGGAGGGGAGAATGCTAATGATGCCTGGCCTGGATACGGCTATTCGTCTTTATTGTCACTCACGTCTTCATCAATATTTATTTTGCCAATTTCTTCCCACAGCATGCCCATATCTGAAAAATGATGTTCTACATCAAAAATTTCCAGATTGTCGCTATGGTATTCGCCACCCAGCACTGGTGGGGTCTTGAAACCATAAACGGTATTGGGTGGCAGTTGATGATGCAGCAATGGTGCGATCAATTCGCAAGAAAAATAATCAATCACGAATTCTTCATCTTCCAGTAACTGCTTGAAAGACTCAAGCGAGTCTGCAAGTACTTCCAGCTCGCCGTCCAGGGTATCCAGGAAAAGGATGGAGCCGTTGTTTTTTTCAATAAGGAAGGCATCGCCGGTTTGGGTAATCATGGCAATTTCCGTTTCAAAAGGAATCAGCCAATTCCAGGCTTTTAGCAGTTTCTTATTGTCTATGGCGGAAGTGTCAATAATCAGGTCTTTGATATTTAATTGCATGGTATAAAAAACCGGGCCTGTGCCCGGTTGTTAATAATGGATTAAGGATAGATAAGATTATGCCTTAATATTTGCCTTGAATTCTTCATCATTCATGAAAATATATCTGACAGCATCCACCAGGCCCAGAAATACGGAAAACGGAAGCCAGATAAAGCTGATAAACAGATATAAAAGGCCCATGCCTATATGTCCAGCGTAGAAGCGGTGGGCACCCAGCCAGCCCAGGAAAATAGCCAGGAAGATGGCTATCTTGCGGGAGTTGGCCTGGTTATTCATCTCTTCGCCTTTGTTTTTGTAGATCCATACACAAACAACGGCGGTAATCAGAATGGCAACCACAATTTTTACTGGATGTCTTGAAACATAAAGGGATATAGTCCAGTAAAGATCCTGGAAATTGTAAATAACGATGCCGGTAATTTGGCTTAGCCATTGTGCCAGAGCAGTAAATACGCCTTCACCAAAGGTCAGGCCAATTAGCACAATAATAAATACAATTACGGGCAGTAAAAGTTTTTGCAACATTGAAATTTTCTCCGTATGAGGGGCCAGTAGGAATCGGGCTTGACCTTCCCATAGTGTGAGGGTTGATAATAAATCAGTTAATATGGATTATCCTTTATTTTTGTGATTATCATGGCAAATTCCAAACAGTTAGATGTTTCTCCCCATTACGAATTCGCGGTTCATGGCATGACATGCGCATCTTGTGTGCGGCGTGTTGAGCGATCCATTGCCAAAATTGAGGGGGTTGAAAAAGTTAACGTTAACCTGGCTTCTGAAACCGCCCATGTAGAATTAAGCAGGCAAGACTTGCCAGCCGAACAGATTATGGCCGTTATTGCCAAGGCAGGTTATGAAGCGGCGCTGATAGAACGTGCAGACAAGCAAACCCAGGAGCAGATTGAAAACCGGAACCGTGAAATCGCCGGCCTGAAGCGGGATTTGCTAATTGCCACTCTCTTTACTGTCCCTGTTTTTATTCTGGAAATGGGGGGGCATGTTATTCCCGGTTTTCATGATTGGCTGCATGCTTTCCTGCCCATGCAAACTAGCTGGATCATTCAATGGGTATTGACCACGATAGTGCTGGCTTTCCCCGGCAGACGTTTTTTTACACTTGGCGTAAAAAGCTTTATGCAAAAGTCGCCTGACATGAATGCCCTGGTTGCCATTGGTGCCGGCAGTGCTTACGTTTATTCAGCCATTGTGACGGCATTACCTGAAATCATTCCCGAAAATTCTCGTTTTGTGTATTTTGAAGCGGCTGCGGTGGTAAGCACCCTGATACTGTTGGGCCGTTACCTGGAAGCCCGCAGCAAAGGGCAAACCGGGCAGGCCATTGCCCGCCTGATCGGCTTGCAGGCCAAAACGGCACACTTGATAGAAAATGGCCAGGTACGTGATATCCCGCTGGATGAACTTAAGGTGAATGATACGGTACTGGTCAGGCCGGGTGAAACTGTTCCGGCTGATGGGGTCGTGGTAAGTGGCCAGGCGCATATTAATGAATCGATGATGACCGGCGAACCATTGCCGGTTAGCAAGTCGCAGGGGGATAAAGTGGTGGGCAGTACGGTTAGCACCAATGGCAGCCTGACGGTTAAAGTAGAGCAGGTGGGTGAGAACACGGTCTTGGCCAATATTATCAAGATGGTGCAGCAGGCACAGGCCGATAAACTGCCGATTCAAAATATACTGGATGTGGTAACCAGCCGCTTTGTGCCGGCGGTGCTGGTGGTTGCCGTATTAACTTTTATGGCCTGGATGGTTTGGGGCCCCGAACCCTTGTTGCCGCATGCGTTAACGGCTACCGTGGCGGTGTTGATTATTGCCTGCCCATGTGCCATGGGTTTGGCCGTACCGGTTTCCATTATGGTGGCAACGGGTAGGGCAGCGCAGCTGAATATCCTGTTTCGCAAGGCCAGTGCTTTGCAGATATTAAAAGACACCAAGGTGGTGGTTTTTGATAAAACGGGTACCTTAACCCATGGCCGCCCCGAACTGACCGATTTACACGCGGCAGATGGTATTGAACCAGCGCAATTATTGGCCCATGTTGCCGCGATTGAGCAGCGTTCCGAACACCCGATTGCCCTGGCGATTGTGAAGGCGGCACAAGAACAGGATTTGCGCCTGCCACCGGTGGATGATTTTCACAATATTATGGGGGCCGGCATTCAGGCCCGTATTGGTAATGACGGTTATTTGATTGGTTCGGAAAAGTTCCTGGCCAGCCAGGGCGTGAATATAAGTGCCCTGGCTGAAAAAGGCATGGCATTTGCGCATGAAGGCAAGACGCCTATTTTTGTGGCGGTTAATACCCAGCCTGCCGGCCTGTTCGTGATTGCCGATACCGTTAAGGAAGATGCGGCAAACGCCATAGAACAATTGCACAACATGAATATAAAAACCGTGATGTTAACCGGCGACAACCCGCAAACCGCACAGGCCATTGCCCATCAATTGAATATTGACAAGGTGTATGCCCAGGCACTGCCGGATGACAAGGTAAAGTATGTGAATCAGATCAAGCAGGAAATGGGCACGTTGGTTTTTGTAGGTGATGGCATTAATGATGCACCGGCCCTGGCCAATGCCGATGTGGGTGTGGCTATTGGCACCGGTACGGACATTGCCATCGAATCGGCCGATGTGGTGCTCATGGGTAAAAATATCCAGAATGTGGCACATGCGGTTTCATTATCGAAGGCAACGTTCAAGAATATTTACCAGAACCTGTTCTGGGCGTTTGCCTATAATGTGGCGCTTATCCCGATTGCTGCCGGTGTGCTGTATCCGGCCTATGGGTTGGGATTGTCACCGGTCTTTGCGGCGGCTGCCATGGCATTGTCCAGTGTGTTTGTCGTCACCAATGCGTTACGATTACGCAAGTTTTCAGTTAAATAACCCGGCAGGAAAACGTTCATGAATATTGGTGAAGCCGCCAGGCAAACAGGCATCTCGGCAAAAATGATTCGCTATTACGAAGAGACCGGTTTAATTAAACCGGTGCATCGCAGTGATTCGGGCTATCGGCAATACACTGAAAAGGATTTGCATGCCTTGCGTTTCATACGGCGTTCACGTGATTTGGGGTTTTCAATCGCACAAATTGAGGATTTGCTGGCCTTATGGAATGATCAGGGCAGGGCCAGTGCCGATGTAAAGCAAATAACCCAACAGCATATAGAAGCGTTGCAACATAAGATTCAGCAATTGCAGGCTATGGTGGATACCTTGCAACACCTGAACCGGCATTGCTCGGGTGACCAGCGCCCTGATTGCCCCATATTAGAGGATCTTGGCCAGACTACGCATTACTCAGGCTGAATAGCGTGTCAGGAACCGATGTCGTTGTTCCACTAATTTTGTCTGCCAGCATTTTGCCCGAGCCGGTCGCCAGGGTAAAGCCCAGCGCGCCCTGGCCGATATTCAGCCACAGGTTTTTATAGCGGGTGCCATCAATAATGGGTTTGCCCTTGGGAGTGGCCGGACGCAGGCCGGCCCATTGTTCTGCCTGGGCGTAATTGCCAGCATCAGGGAAAACAGCCTTGGCCTCGTTAATCAGGGTTTTAATGCGGCTGGGGTCAATGTTTTTATTCATGCCAACCAAATCGGCCATGCCGGCAATACGCAGGCGTTTACCAATGCGGGCATAAACTACTTTGCGTTCAAAATCGGTAATGCTGATATGGGGTGCGTGGCTGTCGTTCTGGATGGGCAGGGTAAGACTGTATCCTTTAAGCGGGCGCACAGGCACATCTATTTGAAGCGGTTTAAGCAAAGCGGTACTTTCGCAGCCCAGTGCCACCACGATATGATCGGCTGAAAGCGTTTGCCGGTTTTTAAGCATGACGCTAACTTGTGATGAGCCATTGCTTTGCAAAAGGCCAACTTCCTGGTTGAAAAGAAACTCAACACCCCGGTTTGATAAAATAGTCTTCAGGTTTTGGCAAAATTTAAAGCAATCAGCCGCTTCTTCACTGGGGGTATAAATGCCACCCGTAATCTGGTTTTTTAAGGGTGCAAGTGAAGGCTCTTTTTCAATGCATTCATCGGTGTTCAGGGCAAACTGCTCGCAACCGAGCTGGCGCTGGAAATCAAGTAACTGGACAGCACTGTTAAAGGATTCGGTGCTTCGGTGCAGCACCATTTTGCCGGATGCCTGGAAATCAATAGCCAGTTTTTCAGCATCCATTAATTGGTGCAACAGATCGCGGCTGAGAAAAGAAAGTTGCAGCAGCTCCCGGGTGGTTTTATCGCTTTGGCTGGCGTTGCAGGCTTTCATGAAGCGCAGGTTCCAGCAGAGGTCGGACGGGTCAAGGCTGGGCCGAAAACGCAGCGGAGAATTGGGATCAAGTAACCATTTGGGTACTTTGCCCATAACGCCCGGGCCTGCCAGCGGAGCGACATAGCTGTAAGAAAGCTGTGCACCGTTGGCATAACTGGTTTCAAGGCCGACATCAGGGTTTTTATCAAGGATACTTACTTTATGACCTTGTTCAGTAAGGTAGTATGCCGTTGTCAAGCCTATTACACCTGCACCTAAAATAAGTATTTCCATTGTTATTCCTGTTTAATAAACGATTAAATCGAACTTAGCCAGGCCAGTTCTTCATCGGTAAAGCCGGCCTGTTTTCTGGCTGCTATATTAAGAGGCCCCTTGGGTTTTGCCACACGGTAAGTGTGTATCATGTTGGCATAAGTGGCAATGGGGTCTTTACCGGTTTGCTGGCATAAATAAAGATACCATTTATTGCCCAATTCAACATGGCCTACCTCATCACGCAAAATGATATCCAGGATTTTTACGCCTTCGTGGTCATTGACGCTGGCCAGCTTGTTCTGGATGACGGGTGAAACATCCAGCCCACGGGCTTCAAGGGTTCTGGGCACCAGGGCAAGCCGGGCAAGAAGATCGTTAGCGGTTTTTTCGCATATTTCCCATAAGCCGTTATGGGCCGTGAAATTACCGTACTCATATCCCATGTTGCGCAAATGATCCCGAACCAGCGAAAAATGATAGGCCTCTTCTTTGGCAACACGCAGCCAGTCGCGATAAAAATCGTCAGGCAAATGGGCAAAGCGCCAGATAATATCCAGCGCCAGATTAATGGCATTGAATTCTATATGTGCAATAGCATGAATAAGTGCCGCTTTACCCTGTTCACTATTAATGGAACGGTAGGCCACTTTTTGTGGGGAAACCAGTTCGGGTTGCAAGGGCCGACCCGGAATAGTCTGGCTGGGTGATGTTATTTCCTGCGTATGAATAGGGGCATCAAATGTAATTTTCTGGACAGCGGCAATTTTTTCATCAGGATCCGAAATGACCAGTGCCTGAAGGGCACTTTCACGAAGGGAAAGAGTATTTGGCATAATAAAATAATTATTGGAAACAGTTGGTATAGGCCCTATTTTAGCCAAATAAGGCGGGTGATATAGTAGATGGTTTTACGGGGGAAATCCGTAATCAGGTTTTTTGATAAAAATAGGCTGATGATAAGGGATAGGTGTTTATCCTTCTTGTGTCAAGAAATGTAAACCTTTATGCTGATTTGGCTTCGCTCGAAGAAGAATCAACATAGAGGCGGATATGCAAAACCAGCAACCGATTTTATTTGGAGAGTTTGATTACATTATTGTAGGCGCCGGTTCGGCAGGGTGCCTGCTTGCCAACCGTTTGTCTGCAGACCCCAATAACCAGGTTTTATTAATAGAAGCCGGTGGCCCCGATTCCTGGCATTGGCTGCACATTCCCGTGGGGTATTTATATTGTATTGGCAACCCGCGTGCCGATTGGTGCTTTCGTACTCGGCCCGATGCCGGGTTGCATGATCGCAGCATTGCGTACCCACGAGGCAAGGTGCTGGGAGGCAGTTCAGCCATTAATGGCATGATTTACATGCGGGGACAAAAACAGGATTACGACCATTGGGCCAGCTTGGGCAATATCGGCTGGGCCTGGGATGATGTGCTGCCTTTATTCAAAGGGTTTGAAAACCACTATTTGGGTAAAAATGACTGGCATGGTGCCAATGGTGAATTACGGGTGGAAAGCCAGCGCTTGCGTTGGGATATCCTGGATGCATTCAGGACGGCGGCTGCCCAGGCAGGTATTCCACCTGTGGAGGATTTTAATCGTGGTGATAATGAAGGTAGCGCTTATTTTGAGGTAACCCAAAAAAAGGGTTTGCGTTTCAGTGCGGCAAAAGCTTTTTTGCACCCGGTCAAGTCTCGCAAGAACCTGACCGTTCTTATGCATGCCACCAGTGACCGCATTGTATTTGAAGGCAAACGGGCACGGGGTATTCAATATCATATTAATGGAAAATTGTATCAGGCCAATGCCCGGGCCGAGCTGGTGTTGTCAGCCGGTGCGATTGGATCGGTGCAAATATTGCAACGCTCGGGAATTGGCCCCGCTTCTTACCTTAATAAACTGCACATTCCGCTTGTGCATCATGCGCCAGGGGTCGGAAAAAACCTGCAGGACCATTTGCAATTGCGTACGGTTTATAAAGTGTCTGGGGTAAAGACGCTGAATAAAATGATGCAATCCCCCTTGCAAAAGGCCTGGATGGGCCTGCAATACGCCTTGTTTCGAAAAGGTCCTTTAACCATGGCGCCTTCCCAATTGGGCGTCTTTGCCCGCTCTTCTGATGAGCAGGGCCGTGCCAATCTGGAATACCACGTGCAACCCCTGTCTTTGGAAAAATTTGGTGAACCCCTGCATACATTTTCTGCTTTTACCGCTTCCGTTTGTAATTTAAGGCCGACCAGCCGGGGTGAGGTTAATATTGTTTCGCCTGACTGCCATGACAAGCCCGATATTATGTGCAACTACTTAAGTACCGATGAAGATATACGGATTGCCGTGCATAGCCTGAAACTGACCAGAAGAATTGTGTTTCAGGATGCTTTGGCCAACTATAACCCCGTTGAATATAAGCCGGGCACGATTTACCAGACTGAAGAAGACCTGGTGAGGGCGGCAGGTGAAATAGGCACCACTATTTTTCATCCAGTCGGTACATGCCGCATGGGAATTGATGATAAAGCCGTGGTTGATCCCGAGCTTAAGGTAAACGGGGTAAGTGGCTTGCGGGTGATCGACGCCTCTATCATGCCGCAAATTATCTCGGGCAATACGAATGCACCTGTCATGATGATTGCTGAAAAAGGCGCCAGAATGATACTGGCATCACGGTAGTTGATGCTTTTATTTGATTTTGGCCTGATTGTTTCAGGCTTCATGAAAAAGCCATGGATATAGCCTGATTGAATATGCAAAGAAATATTAGTTAGTTTGAGTTTGCCCGCTAACTCTATATTATAAAAACCTGATTTGTTATACCGAACCAGAATATGGGTTTCATGCTGAAACAGGTTTGGTTTTTGAATTTAGGTTAACCATGTCTTTACAAACAGCCAGTGATTTTTCGGGTGGATTCAAGCGGCCCCTGTTATGGTCACCGCCCAAGGGTAATATCAGCGCCACTTTATTACAGGATAAAAGGGCGGTGCTGGTGGAACGGCTTCGTATTATTGCGGCCAGCCATTCCCGTGTCAGGTTGGCTTCCAGTTTATCGGCAGAAGACCAGGTGCTGGCAGATATTATTTTGACCGAGCTGACACACACCCCTAATCAGCACATTGATATTTTTACGCTGGAAACCGGACGCCTGCACCCGGCAACCCTGGCCCTGCTTGAGCAGGTAAAACGGCGTTATGGCTATGAGATCAAATTGTATCGGCCAGAGGCCGGGCAACTTGCTGAATATATTAATACCTATGGTCTTAACGGCTTTTACGATAGCCTTGAGGCCCGTAAAAAATGCTGCCAGATAAGAAAAATTATTCCCCTTGACCAGGCACTGGTACAGGCTGATGCCTGGATTACGGGGCAACGCCGCGAACAGTCTGTAACCCGCACGGAGCTTGCGTTGCAGGAACAGGATACGGCCAGAAATATCCTTAAATACAACCCGCTGTTTGATTGGACTGAGGCGGAAATCTGGGCGTATGTTGAACAGTATGATTTGCCCGTGAATGTGTTGCACGACCAGGGCTATCCCAGTATTGGCTGTGACCCCTGTACCAAGGCGGTTCGTGCCGGTGAAGACCCAAGGGCGGGGCGCTGGTGGTGGGAATCACGTGACAGCAAGGAATGTGGCCTGCATGTCAGCCCGGCCCCGGCAGCATAAGCAGTAACAACAGAAATTTTAAGAAAACCAGGATTTGTAATGAATAGCATAACTGAAACCGTGCACCTTGAAAAAGCACAATTGCATACCGAACACTTGAAACGGCTGGAAACCGAATCCATTTATATCATTCGTGAAGTGGTGGCAGAATCTCGCTCACCGGCGCTGCTGTTTTCCGGCGGAAAAGATTCGGTGGTCTTGCTGCACCTGGCCATGAAGGCATTCCGCCTGGGTGATCGCAAACTGAACCTGCCATTTCCCTTGGTGCATATTGATACCGGTCATAATTACCCGGAAGTGATTGCATTCCGTGATGAGCTGGTTAAACAATATGGCCTGAATCTGGTGGTGGGGCATGTTGAAGACTCCATTCGCAAAGGCACGGTACGCTTGCATCGTGAAAATGATTCACGCAATGCTGCACAGGCCGTTACCCTGCTGGAAACCGTGGAAGAAAACGGTTTTGATGCCTTAATGGGCGGTGCCCGTCGTGATGAAGAAAAAGCCCGCGCCAAAGAACGTATTTTCTCTTTCCGTGACGAATTCGGCCAGTGGGACCCGAAAAACCAACGTCCTGAATTGTGGGATTTATATAACGCCCGGATCCACCCCGGTGAGCAAATTCGCGTGTTCCCGATTTCAAACTGGACCGAGCTGGATATCTGGCAATACATTGAACAGGAAAACTTAAGCCTGCCTTCCATTTACTATGCGCATGAGCGTGAAGTGGTGCGTCGTAATAGCCTGTTGGTGCCGGTAACACCGTTAACCCCGAAAAAAGAAGACGAGCAAAGCGAAGTGCTGACGGTGCGTTTCCGTACCGTGGGCGATATCAGCTGCACCTGCCCGGTACTAAGCACGGCGGCTTCACCGCAAGCCATTATTGAAGAAACCGCGATTACGGAAATTACCGAACGTGGCGCCACCCGCATGGATGACCAGACCAGTGAAGCGTCCATGGAAAAACGCAAAAAAGAAGGCTACTTCTAATAAAGATTGGATAGTGAGAAAGAAATGACAGAAAAAACAAATACCCGGGGCTTGTTGCGTTTTATTACCGCAGGTTCGGTTGATGATGGTAAAAGCACGCTGATTGGCCGTTTGTTATTTGACAGCAAATCGGTACTGACAGACCAGTTGCAGGCGATCCAGAAAGCCCGCCATAAAAGAACCACTGGCGAGCAGATTGATTTTTCCCTGCTAACCGACGGCCTGGAAGCCGAGCGCGAGCAGGGCATTACGATTGACGTGGCCTACCGTTATTTTTCAACCGCAAACCGTAAGTTTATTATTGCTGACACCCCAGGGCATGAGCAATACACCCGCAATATGGTTACGGGCGCTTCTACCGCCGATGCCGCGATTGTGTTAATTGATATTGTGCGGGCCATTAAAGAAAATGGCGAGTTCGAGTTATTGGCGCAAACCAAACGCCATACCGCCTTGATTAAATTGCTGGGCATCCGTCACGTGCTGGTGGCCGTTAATAAAATGGACCTGGTCGGCTTTGATGAAGCCCGCTTCAATCAGGTAAAAACCGCTTACCTGGCGCTGGCGCAGCAGCTTGGGCTGGATGCAAGCCAGGTTCACTTTATTCCCGTATCTGCTTTGGGCGGCGATAATATCGTTTACAAGAGCGAACAAACCCCCTGGTATGATGGCAAGCCATTGCTATCTATTCTGGAGTCGTTGGATAGCGGGGAAGAAGACGGGTTGAATACGCCTGAAGCGCTGCGCTTGCCGGTACAGCTGGTGATTCGCCAGGATGGTTCACAGGCCGATGATTTCCGTGGCTATATGGGTAAAGTGGCCCAGGGCAGTGTGTATGTAGGCCAGCAAGTCAGGGTATTGCCTGCCAACCAGACAGCAACCGTGGCAGAAATTATCACCCCCGACGGTAACGTGCAACAGGCACTTAAAGACGGTACGGTTACCATTCGCCTGGATGTGGATATTGATATTTCCCGTGGTGACATGCTGGTGGATGCGCAGGCCGACGTTGAATCAAGCAAAGCCCTGTCTGCCGATATCTGCTGGTTTGATGAATTCCCTTTAAGCCTGAAAAGAAAGTATTTGCTGAAGCATACATCGGCCACCGTGCCGGTGCGTGTTAACCAGATTCATCATGTGCTGGACGTACAAACCCTGCTGGGTACGGCAGATAAAAACCAATTGGCCTTGAATGATATTGGCAAGGTGGGGCTGTCTTTGCAAAAACCGCTGGTGGTGGATGCCTATGATAAAAACCAGATTACCGGTTCGTTTATTTTGATTGATGAAGCCAGCAATAACACGGTGGCGGCGGGTATTATTAATTGATTGCGGGTGTTCCCGGGTGAGAAGCCTGGGAATGCCTATGTTTACCAGGTTTCTTCTATAGAAGCGGAATCATTATTCAGCTTTGCTCTGACGCCCCTGTGGGCCGAAGTCGCTGCACCTGAATAATAATTCCGCTTCTTTCTGCTTGTTGCCATGCGCTGCCTTGGAATGCAGGCCTGCAATAAATCAGGGAATGCTTTCTAACTGCCAGGTCAAAATAATTATTATAAATCAAACACCGGCAAGGCCCTCTACCGTAAAATTGGGCAGCTTGGTTAGAAGCGTTTGGAATAAATAACAAAGAGGTGCTATGGATCGGCAACAAGTACGAATTTTCACTTTATCTGATGGTCAGGCGCAGCTTGAAGTGGCACTGGAACAAGAGACGGTGTGGTTGAGCCAGGCCCAGATGGTAGAGTTGTTTGGACGAGATCAGTCGGTAATTTCTCGTCATGTCCGTAATGCATTATCAGAAGGTGAGGTAAATGATAAAAGCAATATGCAAAAAATGCATATTGCTAATTCAGACCGCCCAGTCGTATTTTACGATCTGGATGTTATTATCTCTGTCGGATACCGTATCAAGTCTGAACGAGGCGTTCAGTTCAGGCGCTGGGCAACACAAGTACTCAAAGACCACCTGGTTAGCGGCTATACCCTCAACCAGCGGCGCCTGGCAGAGCGAGGCATTGAGTTTGAGCAGGCAGTGAATTTACTTAGCCGCACGTTAAGTAACCAAGGTCTGGTTACTCAGGAAGGCGAGGCAGTAGCGCGAGTGATTAGCGACTACGCTCGCTCTTGGAGCCTGCTGCAGGGCTATGACGAACAGCAGCTTGAAGAAATATCCTTAAGACAACTGGATATGCGTCCATTACTACAGGATGAGGCGTTAACGGCCATTGGTGAGCTGAAGCAGACATTAATTGGCAAGGGCGAAGCTACCGAGCTTTTCGGCCAGTTGCGAGGCGAAGGTCTGGCTTCGGCCCTGGCAACTATTGAGCAGGGGTTTGGCGATGAGCTTTTCTATCCTAACATAGCCAGTCGTGCTGCCCACTTGCTGTATTTCGTGATCAAAAACCACCCTCTGGCAGACGGCAATAAACGATGTGGTTCTTTTCTGTTTTTGTGGTATTTGCGCCGAAATGCCGACTTATTGGCACTTCCTGTTGAACAACTCATTAATGATAATACCTTAGTGGCATTAGCCCTATTGGTGGCAGAAAGCTTGCCGGATCAAAAAAACCTGATGATTCGGCTCATTGAGCACTTTATCCTGCTAAAGGAACCGCTGGCTTATAAGGCCTGAAAATGAACGAAAATCAATCACAATAATATCGCTTTGAGTGACTTTCCGAGATTGGATTTGGAGCAATTACTCGCTCCATGCTCCACCGTGGAAATGCATAGGTTTAGCCGGTTTCTTTTGTGGAAGCGGAATTATTATTCAGTTTTTCTCCGACGCCCCTGCGGGCCGAAGTCGCTGCACCTGAATAATGATTCCGCTTTTTTACTGGTTCTTGCGAGGTAAAGTAACCTCAAAAAGTTGAATAGGTATCCAATTTTTAGGGATTATTTCATGGGAATGCAAACCACAATCAGGCAAAGTTTTTTCTGATGAGGAGAGGTTTAGCTTGTTACCACGTAAGAGCATGGCAACAAGCTAAATTGAGAATGAGCTAGGCGGCGAGTCAAACACTGGCCGGGTCAAACACGGCCACTTTCCTGGCTTTCACATATACACTATCGCCCGGCATTAAGCCCAGGCTGCGGTAGCGTTCTTTGGTAAGCACCACTTCAATATTTTCGTCCTGGCCGTCACGGGCAATTTCAACCCGGACAATCGGGCCGATGGAATGGATATGCTCTATTTGGCCATGGCCCAGCGCATTGGTGGCGTCAAGGCTGATTTCAATGTCGTGCGGGCGGATGTAGGCAATGGCTTCGGCGCCAGTAAAATGCGCGCTGTGCTGGCTGATTTCATGGCGGAAATCACCGCTGGTGAAGTGCTTGTCCTGGATTCGGCCATGGAACAGGTTCACGTCGCCCAGAAACTGGGTCACAAACGGGCTGGCCGGCGTGTCGTAAATTTCATCGGGGCTGCCCACCTGTTCAATCTTGCCGTGGTTCATCACCACCACACGGTCTGACACCTCAAGGGCTTCTTCCTGGTCGTGGGTCACGAAAATACTGGTCAGGTTGATATCGTCATGCAACTGGCGCAGCCAGCGGCGCAGGTCTTTGCGTACCTTGGCATCCAGGGCACCAAAGGGTTCGTCCAGCAATAATACTTGTGGCTCTACCGCCAAAGAGCGGGCCAGGGCAATACGCTGGCGCTGGCCGCCAGACAATTGTGACGGGTAGGCATTGGCCAGCCAGTCCAGTTGTACCATTTTCAGTAAAGCCATTACTTTTTCCCGGATGGCTTCCTGGGAAGGGCGATCTTTGCGTGGTTTAACATTCAGGCCAAAGGCGATGTTGTCGAACACGGTCATGTGCCGGAACAGGGCATAGTGCTGGAATACGAAGCCGATCTGGCGTTTGGACACATGGGTATCGGTGCTGTCTTGCCCGTTAAAAATAATTTTGCCTGAATCGGCTTTTTCAAGGCCGGCAATAATACGCAACAGCGTGGTTTTACCGCAGCCTGAAGGGCCCAGCAGGGCAAGCAGTTCACCGCTGTGGATGTCCAGATTGATATTATCAAGGGCCGTAAACCCGGCAAATTTCTTTGAGATGTTTTGAACTTCAATACTCACGATAATTCCTGTTTATGATGCGGTTGCAACCTGCCGGGCAGGCATGGCAAATACGGTTTGGGCAGACTTTGTGCGTGCCAGTGAGCGTGCGACCAGTTTGTTTTGTCGCCACTCGATAATTGTTTTGATAACCAGTGTGGCAATGGCCAGCAAAGCCAGTACGGAAGCACAGACAAATGCCCCGGTAATATTAAATTCATTATAAAGAATCTCGACATGAAGTGGGATGGTATTGGTGGCACCGCGAATATGACCGGAAATAACACTGACAGCACCAAATTCACCCATGGCACGGGCATTGGTTAAAATAATGCCATACAGCAGTCCCCACTTAATCTTGGGAAGAGTGACCTTCAGGAATGCCTGGAAACCATTAGCACCCAATACCATCGCCGCATGCTCTTCGTCTGAGCCCTGTGCCTGCATTAAGGGAATCAGTTCACGGGCCACAAACGGAAAGGTCACAAACGTGGTGGCAATCACAATGCCGGGTACGGCAAAAATGATTTTATAATCATGCTCAATCAGCCAGGTGCCCAGGGTAGATTGGCTGCCAAACAGTAACAGGTACATAAGGCCGGCCACCACCGGAGAAACCGAAAACGGCAAATCGATTAGTGTGATTAAAAAGCTTTTGCCACGAAATTTGAAGTGGGTAATTGCCCATGCCGCACAGGCCCCAAAAACAACATTAAGAGGGACGGCAATGGCGGCAGTGAGCAATGTTAACGAGATGGCCGCCATCGCATCACTATGCATAATGGTGGCCTGGTAAAATTCAAATCCTTTGGAAATGGCCTCGCTAAAAATCAGGAAAAGGGGCAGGGCAATAAAAATAAAGACAAAAGCCAGCGCGATGGCGGTTAATATCCATCGGGTTAGGGGCTGTTCTGTCCTGAAGTCGGGGGTAGTAGAATGGCTCATGGTTTTCTTTAATTCATGCCATAACGGCGGTTGCTCCAGCGCTGGATAAGGTTAATCAGCAGCAAGACCAGAAAGGAAATAAAAAGCATGGTAACGGCAATGGCGGTTGCCCCTTTATAATCAAACTGTTCAAGCTTGGCGGTAATCAGCAAGGGCGTAATTTCAGATACCAGGGGAATATTGCCGGCAATAAAAATAACCGAGCCGTACTCACCCGCAGCACGGGCAAATGCCATGGCAGCCCCGGTTAGCAGGGCAGGGGTAATGGCCGGAAAAATCACGTTGGCAAAAATTTGCCAGCGGCTGGCGCCCAGGCAGGTGGCGGCGTCTTCCAGTTCAACTTCAAGGTCTTCCAGTACGGGTTGTACGGTACGTACAATAAAAGGCAGGCTGATAAAAATAAGGGCCACCGTAATACCAACGGGTGTAAAGGCCACTTTAATATCAAATTTTTGCAAAACCTGGCCAATCAAACCATTGGGGGCGTACAGGGTGGTAAGTGCAATACCGGCAACAGCCGTGGGCAGGGCAAACGGCAAGTCAATAAAGGCATCAACAATTTTTTTACCCGGGAACTGGTAACGAACCAGGACCCAGGCAGTAATCAGTCCAAACACCAGGTTAACCAGCACGGCGGCCAGCGAGGTGCCAAAGGTGATTTTCAGGGAATGCAGTACACGCTCGGAAGTCACGATCTCCAGAAAATGGTTCAGGCCAAGTTGCCCCGCCTGCCCGAAAAGAACCGCGAAGGGGATCAGCACGATCAGGCATAACCAGAATAAAGAGAGGCCGAAGGTCAGGCCAAAACCGGGCAGTACCGAATATTGTTTTTGTAGAATATTCATGTGGATTTAATGTAACGGGTGTTTATTTTTTGGTGTATATCTGGTCAAAGATGGCGTTGTCGGCAAAATGCTTGTTATTGACTGCCTCCCAGCCACCCAGCTCCTTAATGGATACGGTTTCCAGTGTTGGGGATTGTTGGGCGGCGTCTTCTGCCAGGGATTGATCGGTAGGGCGATAAAAATGCTTGATACCAATTTTTTGGGCTTCAGGGGTATAAAGAAAGTTCAGGTAAGCGGTTGCCACTTCACGGGTGCCCCGTTTGTCTACCACAGCGTCAACCAGGGCCACAGGTGGCTCGGCCAAAATAGACAGGCTGGGCACCACAATATCAAACTGGCCGGCGCCCAGTTCTTTCTGGGCCAGAAATGCTTCGTTTTCCCAGGCCAGTAAAACATCCCCAATCTGGCGCTGTACAAACGTCAGGGTTGAGCCGCGTGCACCAGAATCAAGTACGGGTACATTTGAATACAGTTTGTTCAGATAATCTTTGGCGGTTTCTTCTGTGGCACCAGGCTGGCGTAATGCCCATGACCAGGCTGCCAGATAGTTCCAGCGTGCACCCCCCGATGTTTTGGGGTTGGGCGTAATGACCTGTACCCCGGGTTGGGCCAGATCGCCCCAGTCTTTAATGTTTTTCGGGTTGCCTTTGCGGACCAGGAAAACAATGGTAGAGGTAAAGGGGGTGCTGTTATAGGCAAAGTTTTTTTCCCAGTCGGCATTAAGGCGTTTGCTGGTTTTGGCAATCGCATCAATATCAATGGCCAGCGCAAGGGTCACTACGTCGGCATCCAGGCCATTGGCAACAGAACGCGCCTGAGAACCCGAGCCGCCATGAGACTGCTTGATGGTTACGGTGTCACCGGTTTTATCTGCCCATTGTTTGGCAAAAATTCCATCCAGCTCCTGATAGAGTTCTCGGGTCGGGTCATAAGAGACGTTAAGCAGCGTTATTTCCTTTGCGCACGCATAGGCAGAACTTAATCCCAACAGGATGGCAAGGGCGGCCAGTTTTGTTTTTTTTAATCCGAGTGTCATATTAATCCTTCTGTTTCCTGCCGCGTGAGGCATTGCTTACTGTCATGTTTATGCAAGTGTAGTGACAGTTGCAACAAATCAGAACGAAGAAATATGGATATTTATATGCTTGCGAGATATAAGCGAAGATAAAACGATAGCGTGATTAAAATAGCGGGTATTTAAATGTTTATTATTTTTTTGAGTATTTAATGCCTACTTCAGGTAAAGTGGTGAACTTTATTGCCGATGGCGAACTCTATTTGCCCATGAGAAAAAATCATAAGGAGTGTCAATGAATTGGGGCCAAGAATTACAAGACAGCGCGCTTTGGATCTTGCAGGCTTTGCTTATTTCATCAGTCATGTTGGGGCTGGTTGGTTTTATTCTGGTTAAAACCACTAAATGGGCGGGGCAATTCTGGCTCTTGGCTGGTGATTACTTCAATCCCAAAAACAGCCTGCGTCCCTTGCTGACATTTGGGGTAATCCTGTTTTTAAGCCTGTTTGGGGTGCGTATTAGCGTGTTGTTTTCAAACTGGTACAACACGATGTACACGGCGTTGCAAGAGCTTAATGAAGACGGGTTCTGGATACAGATGGGCGTGTTTGCCATTCTGGCCGCGATTCATATTTCCCGGGCACTAATATCATATTATTTGCAACAGAGCTTTACCATTAAATGGCGTGAGTCCCTGAATGAATCCCTGCTCTCGCAATGGCTGGAAAAAAGCAGTTATTACCGCTCCCATTATCTTGAAACACCGGCCGATAACCCGGATCAGCGTATCCAGCAGGATGTGTCCAGTTTTGTGACAACGTCCTTATCCCTGATTCTGGGCCTGGTCAGTTCCCTGGTTTCTGCCGTTGCCTTTACGATAATTTTGTGGGGTTTGTCGGGCGATTTAACGGTTTTTGGATTCACCCTGTCAAAAGGGATGGTCTTCGCCCTGTTTATTTATATTCTGATTGCCACGGTCTTTGCATTCAAGATCGGGCGCCCGCTAATTCGTCTTAGCTTCCTTGATGAACGTTTCAACGCGGATTACCGTTACTCGCTGGTTCGGGTACGAGAGTATGCAGAAAGCATTGCCTTTTATGGCGGTGAAGAAATCGAAGGGCAAAAACTGCGTAATCGCTTTGCCCGGGTTATTGGTAACGTGTGGGCAATTGTTTTTCGTTCAGTCAAATTGCAGGGCTTCAACTTGCTGGTTTCACAAACTGCGGTTATTTTTCCTTTCATTATTCAGGCAAAAAGGTTTTTTTCCCAGCAAATCACGCTGGGTGCCATGATACAAACGGCCCAGGCATTTGGTACCTTGCATGATAATCTGTCATTTTTTCGTGATGCTTATGATACTTTTGCCGGTTATCGCGCGGTGTTAGACCGGCTAAGCGGTTTTGTACAAAATATCCGTGCGGCTGACAAATTACCGGTTCCCGATGTTAAGGCAGAGCAGGAAACGGTTGCATTGCGTGGTGTCAGTATTACAACCCCAGCGGGTAAGTGCCTGGTAAAAGACTTGTCTTTTGCGGTAGAACCCGGGCATTCCCTGCTACTGCAAGGCCCTTCGGGGGCGGGTAAAACCACCATATTGCGAACAATAGCCGGTTTGTGGCCTTATTCGCAGGGGCAGGTGGTACGGCCTGATAATAATGTCCTGTTTCTGTCGCAAAAACCGTATTTGCCTGAAGGTTCCCTGCTGGATGTTTTGTACTATCCTAACGAAGTACCTGAAGATGGGCATGAACATGCCAGCAAAGTATTGCAGGATGTGAACCTGGGTCACCTGATTGGTCGTATGGACGAGGTGGTGAGCTGGACCAATATCCTTTCTTTGGGTGAGCAACAAAGGATTGCGTTTGGCCGTTTGCTGCTGGCCAAACCGGTTGCCGCGTTTATAGACGAAGCCACCTCTGCCATGGATGAAGGTCTTGAAGATGCCATGTACCGGCTGATTGCCCAGCGACTGCCTGAATTGCGCCTGATTAGCGTGGGGCATCGCAGCACCCTGTATTCGCATCATACGCATTTGCTGTATTTGCGTGGCGAAGGCATATGGGATTTCAAGCCTTTGCCGCAAACTGGATGATGTCCAGGTGCGGCAAAGGCGGTTTTGTTGTTATGGTGCTAGATCTTGCGTTTAGACAAACCAGGAAAGGGCGCTTTTGTTAATGGCTGCGCCAATAATATATACAAAAATCAGGGTGGCAATAACGGTTGCCATTATTTTTTGGGCAGGTGTTTTTCCGCGCTTGATCGCAACCGTGCCAACCCCGATATAGGCAATCAGGGCCACTATTTTGGCCAGAATAAAGGGTTGGTTGGGGCCAATCATGGCTGCCAGGATAAAACCGCATATGAGCAGGATAGAGTCAATCACATGTGGGGCGACCTTGACGAACCCTATTTGCAGCAGGCGGGAACCCGTAATTGACCAAAATGCGCGAATCAGGAAGAAAGTAATGCTCAGGTAGGCACAGGTCATGTGCAGGTGCTTGATGGGTAGATAATAATCAGCCATAATCTCGATTTTAAAAAGTCAAATACTGAAAATTGGTTATTTTAACTGATGGATATTATTTTTGATTTTTTACCCTACGGTTTATCGGCTTAATGCGTTCTGATTGGCATTTTTCTGATATCCAGGTCTTTTTTATCCGGATGCGGCATGGATTTCGTTGTTAGCCCTGATGTATTGCTTCTTCTTTTCTTTGTTGCCATGCTGGCGGGGTTTGTTGATACCATTGCCGGTGGTGGTGGCTTAATTACTATCCCGGTATTATTGCTGGTTCAGGTTCCCCCCATCAACGCGCTGGCCACCAACAAGTTGCAAGGCAGTTTTGGTACCCTGACTTCCTCTTTAACCATGCTCAGAAAAAGAATCGTGCGTTTTGAGGAAGTCTGGAAGCCGGCACTTATGGCTTTTGTTGGGGCGGCATTGGGTACCGTTCTTATCCAGCTCATTGATGTCTCGGTGCTGGATATTGTGATCCCCGTTGTGCTGGTCATGATTGGACTGTATTTTTTATTTACGCCGTCTGCCGGTAAGGTAGAACGGGTTCCGCGTATGAGTGGCAAGACTTTCAATTGTACCGTTGTACCGGTAATTGCATTTTATGATGGTATTTTTGGTCCGGGAACCGGCTCTTTCTTTTCCCTTGCCAATGTCGCGTTACGGGGCCAGCAAATTATTAAGGCAACGGCCAATGCCAAGGTATTCAACTTTGCCAGTAATGTCGCTTCGGTAGCGCTTTTTGTACTGGGTGGCAAAGTCTTGTGGCTGATCGGTGGTATTATGATTGTTGGACAAGTAATGGGTGCTTATGCGGGTTCTTTAATGGTCATCAGCCATGGCAGCAAATTTATTCGCCCACTTATTGTACTGGTCTGTTTTGTGATGGTTACCCGTTACCTGCTTGCGAAATTTCAGTAAATGGCAGCGCTTGCCAGGCGATTTTTTTAAACGAACAGGCCAGTCATATAAGTATCATAAAGCCGTAATAGGATAGTATGGTTTTATAAGCATTAGTTGCATCATAAATTGAAATAACCAGGAAGTACTGTATTGGCTAATCGAACCACCACTAAAAATCCGGCAAACAGGCCTGTTCAGGCTAATAATTCCCTTACGGAAAGCACGCCTGACTTTGATCCCGATGTCCCAAGCCGTGAAAATATTCTTCAGGCGTTCAGAGATTCAAAACCACCACTGACGGTGAATGCCTTAATCAGTGTATTCGGTCTATCCAGGGACGCCAGTGTCGTGGGCCTTGAAAGACGGATGGGGGCCATGCAAAGAGATGGCCAGCTTGAACAAACACCGGGCGGTTGGCAATTGTCCCGGCAGAAAAATTTTGTGATTGGCAAAGTCCAGGGGCACCGGGACGGATTCGGCTTCCTTATTCCTGAAGACGGTTCACAGGATTTATTCCTGTCACCACGGGAAATGCTTAAGGTGTTGCATGGCGACCGGGTGCAGGTAAAACCCACTGGCGAATATAGAGGTAAGCCAGAAGGCACTATTGTAGAAGTGCTTGAGCGCGGCACGACACGACTGGTTGGACGTTTATTGCATGAGCAGGGGCTATATGTCGTCGTGCCCGAAGATCAGCGAATAAAACACGATATCATCGTACAAAGTGCAGACCTGGGTGAAGCCCGGCACGGGCAAGTGGTAACGGTTGAAATTATTCAGCAGCCAACCCGCCATACCCAGCCCTTGGGTAAAATTATAGAAGTACTGGGCGAAATAGATGACCCGGGTATGGAAATTGAAATTGCAGTGCGCAAATTTGATGTCCCGGTTGAATTCTCCGAGGCGACCCTTATGCAGTCGGAAAGTCTGCCTGATCAGGTGCAGGCTTCGGATCTTAAAGGCCGTATAGATTTACGCGATGTGGCATTTATCACAATTGACGGTGAGGATGCCCGTGACTTTGATGATGCCGTGTATGCCGAAGTTGTTAATATTGGCACTGAAAAACGCCGTAAAATGGCATGGCGCCTGTTGGTGGCCATTGCCGATGTTTCTTATTATGTTAAACCCGGCGATGCCATAGACCGGGATGCCATAGAGCGCGGTACCAGTGTGTATTTCCCGCGTCGGGTCATCCCCATGCTGCCCGAAAAGCTGTCCAATGGCCTGTGTTCCCTGAATCCTGAGGTTGATCGCCTGGTTCTGGTGTGCGATATGGTTATTCCCATG
This sequence comes from Advenella sp., assembly GCA_034006805.1. GTDB lineage: Bacteria > Pseudomonadota > Gammaproteobacteria > Burkholderiales > Burkholderiaceae_B > Advenella. The sequence continues at coordinate 3,210 of JAVESC010000033.1, read as the reverse complement.
ACGGGTGCCAAGGCAGGAACGGTTACGGCCTATCAGTTTTACAATGCGGTCATTAATTCGCATGCGCGTACCACTTATACACAAATCTGGAATGCGCTGCAGCAACCCAACGGCCCGGCCGCTACCGAATTGGGTGATTTGCTGGCACCCGTCAAAGATTTGTATGCCCTTTTTGAAGCGTTTGAAAAAGAACGGGGACTGCGCGGTGCAATGGATTTCGACACCATTGAAACTCGGATTGTGTGTAATGATATGGGCAAGATAGAGCAAATTGTTCCATTTATCAGGAATAATGCGCATAAATTAATTGAAGAGTGCATGTTGGCCGCTAACACATGTGCGGCCGACTTCATATTAAGAAACAAGCGGCAGGGGTTGTTTCGCATTCATGAAGGGCCAACCCCAGAAAAACTCGAAGCCTTGCGTGAGTTTTTGCGTACCCTGGGCTTGTCGCTGGGGGGGGGCGATGATCCTTCCGGTAAAGATTATGCCGCCTTGCTGGATGCCGGCCGCGCACGTCCCGATTTCCAGATTATCCAGAGCATGTGCTTAAGATCCATGCAACAGGCTATTTACAGTCCCGATAACGTCGGGCACTTTGGCTTGGCGTACGAACAGTATACGCATTTTACCTCACCCATTCGCCGTTACCCCGATCTTCTTACGCATCGGGTGATCAAGTCTATTCTTGCCCGCAGGCACTATACGCCTGAAGTGGCTGGTGTGCTTAAAGAGCAGGGTGAAACCCATAAAGAGCATGAGCATGCTGTCTGGGATAGTCTGGGTATGGTGCTTTCCGCCTACGAACGGCGTGCTGACGATGCCTCGCGCGATGTGGAGGCCTGGCTTAAATGCTGGTATGTGCGTGAACATGTGGGTGAGATTTTTAGTGGCCGGGTAAGTGGTGTCGCGCCTTTTGGCTTGTTTGTGACACTTGAAACCCTGTTTGTTGAAGGTATGGTGCACGTTTCTGAATTGGGCACCGATTATTTCCAATACAATGAAGGTTTGCACGAGTTGCGCGGAGAACGGACAGGCATGCGTTATCGCCTTACCGATCAGGTTCAGGTGCAGGTAACACGGGTAGACCTGGAAGCCCGTCGAATTGAGTTTTCGCTGGTAAAGGGCACGACCTTTGAGTCATTGCGTAAAGACGCCCAACGCAGTGAGTCCGAGCCACGACAGTTAAAACGTCCGGCCAAACCCAAGCCCGAAGCACTGAAGGGTAAAACCGCACAACAACGGCGGGCCGAGCTGAAAAAGTCAGCCCAGGCCGAGGCCGGGCAAAAGAACAAAAAGCCAACAGGCAAGCGAAGGTAAATAAAAAGGTAATTAATTTATATGTCAAGCAGTCAAATTCTGGCAGGATTTCATGCGGTAATAGCCCGTATGCGTCATGCACCCGATTCAATCCGGGAAATTTATATCGAAGCATCACGCAAGGACAGGCGGATGCAAAGCCTGGTGGAACAGGCTGAAAAAAACAAGATTCGTATTCATCCGGTTCCTGTGCAGCGGCTTGATGGCCTGGCAAAAGGCGTGAAGCATCAAGGGGTGGTCGCCCTGGCAGATCACAAACAACTGGCCGTCAATATCGATGACGTACTGGATGTGATCGAAGGACCGGCCCATTTATTGATCCTTGATAGCGTAACCGATCCCCATAACCTGGGCGCTTGCTTGCGTACGGCTGATGCAGCAGGTGTTCATGCAGTTATTGCACCCAAAGACAAGGCGGTAGGCCTTAATGCCACGGTGCAGCGTGTGGCATGTGGCGCTGCCGATACAGTGCCTTACATTATGGTTACCAACCTGGCTCGTGTCATGCGCCAGCTTAAAGAGCGCGATGTCTGGTTAATTGGCACCGATGACCAAGCCAGTGGCACTTTTCATGATGTTGATGCCACCCGTTCCATTGCCTGGGTCATGGGGGCCGAAGGTGAAGGCATGCGGCGTTTAACGCGAGAAACCTGTGATGAATTGGTGCGTATACCCATGCAGGGTTCGGTTGAAAGCCTTAACGTCAGTGTGGCCAGCGCGGTTTGTCTGTATGAAACCGTCCGTCAGCGCCAGTTAAAATAAATAAAAATTCATTCTTTAATAGTTATATCATGTCAAAAATTGAACATAGCGGGTTTACCACCTCCATTCTTCATGCCGATCGCCGTCAATTGGTAGAACACGGTGCCATTCACAAGCCATTGCATACGTCAACTGAATACGCCTTTGCCGATTCACGAGAGCTGGCAGCCGTATTCCAGGGTAAATCGGGTTACACCTATGCCCGTCAGGGAACGCCAACAACCGCAGCGCTTGAAGATAAAATTACCTTAATGGAAGCAGGCGCGGGCACGGTCACATTTGCCACAGGGATGGCGGCCTTGTCTGCCATTTTCATGACATTGTTAAAACAGGGCGATCATCTGGTTTCCAGCCAGTTTGTTTTTGGTAATACCAACAGCTTGCTGGGTACGCTTGACCGTCTTGGGGTAACGATCACCTTTGTTGATCCTACCGATGCGCAACAGGTTAAAGACGCTATTCGTCCTGAAACCAAAATGGTTTTTACCGAAACCATTGCCAACCCGGGTACGCAAATTGCCGATTTAGCGGCTATTGGTGATATTTGTGAGGCGCATAATCTGGTGTATGTGATTGATAACACCTTAACCTCACCGTGGCTGCTTCAAGGCAAAAGCGTCAAGGCTTCCCTGGTCATGAACTCATTGTCAAAATATATTTGCGGCCATGGTAATGCGTTGGGTGGGGCGGTTACCAATACCGGCTTATATGATTGGTCTGCCTTTTCCAATATCTATGATAATTACAAAACAGGTCCCGCCCATTCCTGGGGGCTAACCCAAATCAAGAAAAAAGGCTTGCGTGATATGGGGGCAACGCTTTCTTCTGATGCCGCTCACCGTATTGCCGTTGGGGCCGAAACGCTTGCTTTAAGACTAAAGCAGTCTTGTTCAAACGCGCTGGCACTGGCCCGCTTTCTTGAAACCCATCCCGGGATTGCCAGCGTGCGTTATCCTGGCTTAAGCCAGCACCCGCAGCATGAACGTGCGGCCAGCCTGTTTAGCAACCGTTTTGGGGCGTTGCTGGGCGTAGAACTGGTAGATGGCATAGATTGTTTTGAGTTTTTGAACAAACTGAATGTGGTAGTGTTGGCTACGCATTTGGGCGATGCCCGGACCCTGGCCTTGC
>JAVESC010000159.1:0-4087 GCA_034006805.1 Advenella sp. | reverse complement strand
TTGGGTTCATCTCGTTCTTTTGGACATACCCTTTACCTTAAAAGAAAGCAGATAAATTCCCCTCCTGCGGAGGGGTGGCAGGCGAAGCCTGACGGGGTGGTTGTTAGCAAACCCCAGTGTCAAATAGTTGCGTGCAAACCCCAGTTGCCCAGTAGTTGTACGCAACCCCCCAGTTCCCCCGTTATTGGCACCCCAGCCGTTACGCTTTTTCGTAAATAACGAAGTCGTAAGTCAGGCCGTTTTCTTCAGGCTGGGTTTGGCGGTTGGTTTCTTTCCAGCGGGTTTTGTCCAGGGCCGGGAAGTAGGTGTCACCGTCTATGTTGGCGTGGATTTCGGTGGCATATACTTTGTCGCATTGGTCCAGGCTTAAGCGGAAGATTTGTTCGCCACCGATGATGAAGATATTGGGGGCGTTGTCTGCGGACGCGGCTTTGATAGCCTCTTCAAGCGTGGGAACGCATTCTGCACCGGTGGCCTGATAGTTGGCATTACGCGTAATGACGATATTGCGTCTGCCAGGCAGGGGGCGGCCCAGGGATTCCCAGGTTTTGCGACCCATGATAATGGGGCTGCCCAGGGTGGTTTTTTTGAAGTTGGCCAGGTCGCCCGGGATGTGCCATGGCATGGTGTTGTCTTTGCCGATGACGAGGTTGTCGGTGTAGGCAACGATGAGGTTTAAGGATGTCATATGCAGGGAGTCTGGTGTTTATGGTGTACTTGGTTTGGTGCTAACTTAATAATGATACTGCTGCTAAGTGCTACTGCGCGCGTATCTTGTGTGGGTTATACGGCAACGGGGGCCTTGATGTGGGGGTGGTGCTGGTAGTCAAGAATTTCGAAGTCTTCGTATTCGTATTCAAACAAAGAGGCGGGTTTGCGCTTGATGTTGAGTTTGGGGTAGGGGAAGGGGTCGCGCGACAGTTGCAGCTCGACCTGTTCCAGGTGATTGCTATACAGGTGGCAGTCGCCGCCGGTCCAGATGAATTCGCCCACTTCAAGGTTGCATTGTTGAGCCACCATGTGGGTGAGCAGGGCGTAGCTGGCAATATTGAAGGGCACCCCCAGGAAAATATCGGCACTACGTTGGTAAAGCTGGCACGACAATTTTCCTTCGGCTACGTAAAATTGGAAAAACGCGTGGCAGGGGGGCAGTTTCATTTTACCAATGTCCGCCACGTTCCAGGCGGAAACAATCAGGCGACGTGAGTCGGGGTTGTTGTTGATTTGTTCAATAACCTGACTGATCTGGTCGATGTGCTCACCGTTAGGTGTGGGCCAGGAGCGCCACTGAACGCCGTAAATGGGGCCAAGTTCTCCATTTTCGTCGGCCCATTCGTCCCAAATGCTAACGCCACGTTCTTGCAGCCATTTTACGTTTGAGTCGCCCCGCAAAAACCAGAGCAGTTCTATGAAGATGCTTTTGGTATGCAGTTTTTTGGTGGTTACCATGGGAAAGCCTTCTGCCAGATCAAAACGCATTTGATGGCCGAAGACAGAGCGGGTTCCGGTGCCGGTACGGTCGGTTTTGCTGACGCCTTTTTCATAGACGTGGCGCATGAAGTCTTCATATTGACGCATGGCTCAGTCCTCCAGAATTTTGGTTTCGTGCGTGATGTCGGCCGTTTTTTCCAGCATGGCAACGGCTGAGCAGTATTTGTCGTGAGACAGCTTGACGGCCCGTTCAACGACTTTTTCAGACAGGTTTTTGCCTTTGACGGTAAACACGAAGTGAATTTTGGTAAAAACCTTGGGATCGGTGTCGGCGCGTTCGCTGGTAATGGCGACGTTGCAATGGGCAACGTCCTGGCGGCTGCGTTTCAGGATAAGTACAACGTCGTAGGCGGCACAGCCACCTGCGCCGGTAAGGATCATTTCCATCGGGCGCGGAGCCAGGTTGTTGCCGCCGCCTTCGGGGGCGCCATCCATGGCGACAACGTGGCCACTGCCGGTTCTTGCAACAAAAAGCATGCCCTCGGGGCCATTCCATTCAACTGTACACTGCATGTTCGTAGTCCTGAAAAACGATTTGTGCAAGAACAAGAGGTCTTGCCTGTGTTTGATCGTGTGAAACCTGTAATTTTACCTGTATAAGACCCAAAAAAATGAAAAACACAGGATAAATAGGGGAATGTTAGCTGATTTTGTCCTGGATGTTGGCAGAGGTTCCTTATAACTCCTTATAAAAAGGCAAGATGCAAGATATAAACGGGTTTGTTGAACGGTTTATCGTGAAAGCAGGTTTCAATTGGCTAAAATAGATAACCAGGATTCCGAACCATTCAGGGATTCTGAACCCCTTAGTATTACCGGAGATGATTTTTATGACTCAACCTATCACTAACGCAGGAACCAGGCCCGCTTTTCGTCGCCAGCCATCAGGGCTGGATACTTTATTTATTGAAGTGAACAAGGCGCTCGAGGTGCTTTCGGGAGCGGCGCAGGCTACCCGTGCAAACCCGGCAGGTGAGCCCGACATGACTGATCCTGAGTTGAATGAGTCCGAAAAAAAACATGTGGCCGGTTTAATGCGGGTGAATCATGTGGGTGAGGTGTGTGCACAGGCGTTGTATCGAGGGCAGTCGATAATGTGTAAAGACCCAAAGATCAAGCGGGTGTTGCTGCATGCGGCTGAAGAAGAAGTGGACCACCTGTCCTGGTGCCACGACCGGCTTGGTGAGCTGAAAAGCCATACCAGTTTGTTGAATCCATTGTGGTATGCCGGTTCGTTTACGCTGGGAGTGATGGCCAGTGTGGCAGGGGTGCCTAAAAACCTGGGGTTCATGGCAGAAACCGAAAGGCAGGTTGAGCAACATCTTGAATCGCACCTGGTATCACTACCTGAACAGGATGCGCGTTCACGTAAAATAGTGACCCAGATGCGCGATGATGAAGTAGGGCATAGAACGACAGCAGAGGTAAATGGGGCTGAAGAACTGCCGGCACCGGTGAAACAGGCCATGCGGTTTATGTCAAAAATCATGACGACTTTGGCTTACCGCCTATAAACTTTGTTGTTTTTACAACATTTGTTACGATTTCATTAGGGTTTACCTGTAATTTTTCTTGCATTGCACCATGAGGTTCGGTTATAGTTACTACATCGGATGACGCAACACATTAAGAATTAAGAAAAGCATTCTAATGTGCGCTTTAAAAAAGCAGTCATGCCAAGGTTGTCTCCTCCACCCTCCTCCTTTGGTGGATTTTGCCCAAAATCGTAAGATTTTGGGCATTTTTTTTGTCTGTTCACTATACAATAAGTAATAACTCATTTCGGATTTAAAATATATAAGGGATACCCAGTATTTCCTGTATGATTCGGATTTGTTTTTCGCCAATGGTAAAACCGGGTTTTAACTAAATGGTTTGGTCTTTCATTGGTCCTGAATGTTTTTTTTGCGCCTTGGGTTTACTTTGACTTTTACTTGGCAATATTTATATATCAGCGTAGTGGCATTTATGGTGGGTGGCGTTATCGTTGCCTCCGAACGCTGGCACGGTGCCTACACGGGTGACCATGATCTTAGCAAGCCACAGGCTTCTCATAAGCGCTCAACTCCCAGGATTGGCGGGCTGGCGGTGTTTGCCGGTACCCTGGCCGGGTTGCTGGTGTTGGGCCGCCCCGATAACACCACCCTTAACTGGTTATGGCCTGCCTTGTTTGTAGCTGCCATGCCGGTGTTTGTAGCGGGTATTCTGGAAGACATCACTAAAGATATCGGTTCGGGTAAACGCCTGTTAGCCGCTTTTGCATCGGCCGCCATTGCCTGGTGGTTCTTTGGCGGTGTCAGTCGGGTAGGTTTTGCATTTATAGACCAGATTCTGGCATTTTGGCCCATCTCCCTGTTGTTTACCATGATCGCGGTCGGTGGTTGCACTCATGCCCTTAATATTGTCGACGGTATGAATGGGCTGGCCGGCATGGTTGCCATGCTAATGGCCGCTTCTATTGCACTGGTGGCCTACCAGGTCAATGACTTGGCTATTTTTGCCATTGCGTTGGCCATGGCCTCTTCTATTGTTGGTTTTTTTGTCTGGAACTTCCCGTTTGGTCGGGTGTTTCTGGGCGATGGCGGTGCTTATTTTA
>JAVESC010000158.1:0-4088 GCA_034006805.1 Advenella sp. | reverse complement strand
AAGACTTTCAGAATGTGGTGCTGGATTCCGGGGAAAACATTGAGACACCCGCAGGTCATGCCAGCGTGTGAATGAAAACCGGAGAAAAATACAAATATGGTTAGCAGTCTGATGAATAGGGGGCTACCAAAAATTTGGGCAGCAATCATGAAATTCATGGCTCGTTGGTGTTTCCTGTTGTTGGCGTTAGTCATGCTGGGGCTTGGTATCTGGCAGTGGTATTTCAGTCAGGAAGCGTGGGGAACAGCGCTGGTATTTTCTGTTCTTATTCCTGCTGCAGGTCTGTATTTTTTTGTTAATTACCCGTTGATGGAACAAGATCTTATCAAGAAGAAAAACCAGCGGATCAGGCAAGAAATGGGGCAGGCAGGTATCAGGGTGACGGGCGAAATTCTGTCTGGAAGATATATGAATGGGGGAAAAGTGCACCTGGATCATTGTTACCTGACGGTTCAGTACGAGGTTGACGGGGAAAGTGTTATTGCGCGGAATCTGGGTGTCATTATTGACATTGAACAGCTTCATCTTGGCGTTGGCCTGGATGCCTATAGCCGTGGAAATGACGTGTTACTTCTGGTTAACCGGAACAGACCGGGACAGGCATTGATTCTTTAACATTCAAGAGGATTAAAAAATGGATGTGCCCGCTTACGTACTCATCATAAGTCTTGTTTTTGCCTTGATTTCAGTGATTGCCGTGCGTTTTTTTGGGGTGAAGGGCGTTCATGTTTTTGGTGCTTCACTCCTGGTTTTTTTTATTGTGCTTTTCTGGTCTTTTTCTGCGCTTTTCAGTGATGATGAGGTCATCAGGATCAATAAAACCGGTGAGCTGCGCAAGGCCACCATTGTGAATGCAACGCAAACCAATACTTGGGTTAACGGCAATCCGCAGGTACTTATGGCGCTCCGGGTACATGAAAAAGATGGTTCTTCTTATCCGGCCACACTCAAGGCCGTTATTGGCATGCTTTATTTGTCAGAGATCCGGCCTTTAAACGTAATAGAAGTGGTACGTGACCGTGAAAACCATGAAAAAGTGGTCTTGAAAACGCACGATTTTGAACAGTTGCAGGAAGTCTATCGCCTGAAAATGGAGAAAAAACAATGAAAACCATTAAACCCTTCAGGTTATCCACCTTATATCGCCCCTATAGCTGGCGGGGACAGAACCGACTGTCGGTTGCCCTGTTTGCGCTGGCAGACATGAAAACACAGGCAGCCCCCAAACTGCTGTCGGATATTGAACTGTGGCGTGAAGTCTTGCCCGATCTGGATTGTGATGGGGTGCTGGATCATGTGCTGCCCAAGGTGATTCCCGAATTTCTGGTGGGCGGGTACGCCTATACCGCACATCAAAGTGATAAAACCCAATTGGCAGTACGGGTGCAGGTGGGCGGGCTGGAAAAAGAACTGATTGTTTTCGGTGACCGTTATTGGCTGGATAATAAAATAACCGCGCCACAGTCTTTTGAAATTATGCCGGTTACATGGGCCAATGCCTTTGGGGGTGCGGCGTTTGCTGACAATCCCTCTGGTAAGGGGCTTGATGAAAAAACAGTCAATGGCATAAAAGTAACGCCCCTGCCGAATGTTGAGAATAAACAAAACCGGGTCAGTAAAAAAGGGGAATTCGTACAGGCCCACGGCATGGGGCCGGTTAATTTGCTGTTACCCAGACGGTTCAATTTACAGGGCACTTATAGCGAGCAATGGCGTACTACTGAGTTTCCCGGTTTTTTCCCAGACTTGAACCCTGAAATGTTCAACGCGGCCGAGCCCGACCAGCGTTGGACCGGTCGTGACGGGGTGCCACTGGGTGAGCCGTTCCGCATCTGGAATATGCACCCGCACAAGCACTGTTGGCAGGGTCAAATCCCCGATTGGCATGGCCGCTGTTTTATCAGGCAAAAAATAAATGATGAGGCCGTATTCAAAGAGGTGCCGCTAAAGGCATCTACGGTGTGGTTTGTACCGCATCAGGAACGCTTGCTGCTTATTTATCATGGTTCTATCCAAGTGGCCGAAGACGATGCCAGTGATGTATTAACAATCATGTCCGCCCTTGAAACAGCTGATACCCAAAGGCCTGAATCGCATTACAGGCAAATTATGGACATTCGCAGCGACCCTGAAAAGGGCGGTTTGCATGTGCTGTGCGATGATGAGTTGATACCCGCTGCTATTTTGGGGGACATCAATATTGATATTGAAGCGGTTTACCAGACACCCAGCTGGATTAAGGCGCAAAACCGGAAACAGAAAATGTATGCCGAACAGCGTGCATTCATTACAGAAGCCGGCAAAAATCCGGATGATTATTTACCCGAAATGGTGGGGCCGGAACGGCGTTACCGGGTTACGGATTTGCCTGAACTGATGGAGCAGAATGCAAAACTGGAAGATGAAGCGCAAGCCATGAAAACAAAGATGCAGACGGAGCTTGACCAGCAGAAAGCGCATTACAAGGCGCAAGGGGTTGAGATTCCTGCCATACCCGATATTGCCGATATGTTTGATGCCAACAGGCCCAGCGGCGTGTCTGGCCCGCCCAAAGAGTTGCCTGCCATTAAGCAGCAGCCTGGTGCCATCGAGTGTGACAGTGAGCTGTTCAAGGCCGAGCTTTGGACGGCCGGTTTCAGCCAAACGGTTTAAGTAATAAAGGAAATAATACGATGTTCAGCAATACACAAATGATGGGGATGGATTTGGGATTTCCCGATGTCTGTCTTACACCGCCAGCCATGTTGCCGATCCCTTACCCGGATATGGCAATGAGTCCGACCGCCATTCCGGTGTGCTTCAATATTTTGCATTGCTTTGCGCCGGTGCATAACCTGGTCACGATTACGCCTGTCACGCTGGGTGATACGCCGGGTATTGGTACCGGTGTGATCTCGCATCTGGTAATGGGTCCTTCTTCACCCAAAACAGGGGCGTTTACTTGCCTTAACCGTTGTATGCCAACTACCCGCTTAACGTCAATCAATACGCAGAACGGCTTTAATACGATTGGGATGCGGGTTGTGCCCAGTCAGCCAAAAATTCTGGTGTTGGCTGACTGAACCCAAAGGATGAAATATGAATTTGTTGGATCTGATTGACGAACGTCCCATTGTTACCCATACCCCTTTGCCGGGTATGCTTGGCTTTGCCAGTATGACAGGGCATGAGCAGTTATCGGCCTTGTTTGAATTTGATGTGGAACTGATTGCCACCACGATTTCTCTTGATCTCAAGTCATTGCTGGGCCAGCCCCTGACACTGGAAATTGAAACCGCTGGCGCGCCCCGGTTTTTGAATGGCCAGATTGTTAAATGCGTGCTGGTGGGCCGGGAAAACCACTCTTCCGATTATTTCGTTTATCGGGCTACGGTGCGCCCTTCAATGTGGTATTTGACCCAAACGACCGACAACAGGATTTTCCAGGATAAAACCGTTCCGGATGTATTGCGGGAAGTGCTTGGGGAGTATGGTTTTCCGGTGGAGTATAAATTATTGAATACTTACCGAAACTGGGAGTATTGCGTCCAGTACCAGGAAAGCGATTTTGATTTTGTCAGTCGTCTGATGGAGCATGAAGGCATTTATTACTGGTTCCGTCATGAAAACGGCCAGCACACCCTGGTGATTTGTGATGATATTTCTGCCCATGCTGATATGCCGGGCTATATGGCAATTCCCTATATTGACGGTAACCGTCATTTGGGCGCAAACCGTGAATATGTGTCTGACTGGAATGTACAGGCCCAGATTACACCGGACAGTTATGCAACCGTTGATTACGATTTTCGCAAACCCAGGGTCAGTCTTGACGCGATGTCCAGGGGAGAGTCCAGTGGCCAGCCGATGGGACTGGAAGTCTATGAGTGGCAGGGTGGTTATCAGGAAATTGATCACGGAGAAAGTTACTCACGGATTCGCCTTGAGGAATTGCAAGCCAGCCGTGAACAGATCCAGGGGGTGACCAATGTAAGGGGGATGGCTCCCGGTTATCTGTTTACCCTGAAAAACCATCCACGCATGGCGGAAAACCGTGCTTACATGATTGTTTCCGCCCATTACCGGATGAGTATTGCCGGTTATACCTC